>NZ_JBNHEX010000001.1:0-449487 GCF_059089685.1 Arthrobacter sp. sptzw42 | reverse complement strand
CGGTGGATCATCCACCGGCCCCGCCGATTCATGCTTGTCCGTGCCGGAAACCGGAAGTGCTAGATGTCAGCGCCTTCAGCAGGTTCCGTGGTGTGGGCGCGCTCGGTCTCGACCTCAGCGCCTTCTTCCTCGGCCACAACCGGGGCGAGCGAGAGCTTTCCGCGGTCATCGATCTTGGTGATTTCCACCTGGACCTTCTGGCCCACCGAGACAACGTCGTCAACGTTGTCCACGCGCTTGCCGTTGGCCAGCTTGCGCAGCTCGGAGATGTGCAGGAGGCCGTCCTTGCCCGGGGTCAGCGATACGAATGCACCGAAGGTGGTGGTCTTGACGACCGTACCCAGGTAACGTTCGCCGATTTCCGGGACCTGCGGGTTCGCGATGGCGTTGATGGCGGAGCGTGCTGCGTCTGCAGACGGGCCGTCGGTGGCGCCAATGTAGACCGTGCCGTCGTCCTCGATGGAGATGTCGGCGCCGGTGTCCTCCTGGATCTGGTTGATCATCTTGCCCTTGGGGCCGATGACCTCGCCGATCTTGTCCACGGGGATCTTGACGGCGATGACGCGCGGTGCGAACTCGGAGAGCTCGTCCGGGGTGTCGATGGCCGAGTCGATGACCTCGAGGATGTGCAGGCGGGCTTCGCGGGCCTGCTTGAGTGCTGCAGCCAGGACCGAAGCGGGAATACCGTCAAGCTTGGTGTCCAGCTGGATGGCGGTCACGAACTCGGAGGTACCGGCAACCTTGAAGTCCATGTCGCCGAAGGCATCTTCGGCGCCGAGGATGTCGGTCAGTGCCGCGTAGCGCGTCTGGCCGTCAACCTGGTCGGAGACCAGGCCCATGGCGATGCCTGCGACAGCTGCCTTCAGGGGCACACCGGCGTTCAGCATCGACAGGGTGGAGGCGCAGACGGAACCCATCGACGTCGAACCATTGGAACCGAGGGCCTCGGATACCTGCCGGATGGCGTACGGGAACTCTTCGCGGGACGGCAGGACCGGCACGAGTGCGCGCTCGGCCAGGGCGCCGTGGCCGATTTCGCGGCGCTTCGGGGAACCGACGCGGCCCGTTTCACCGGTGGAGTACGGCGGGAAGTTGTAGTTGTGCATGTAGCGCTTGGTCTTCACCGGCGACAGCGAGTCGATCTGCTGTTCCATCTTCAGCATGTTCAGCGTGGTGACACCCATGATCTGGGTCTCGCCGCGCTCGAAGATGGCCGAACCGTGAACGCGGGGCAGAACCTCGACCTCGGCGGTGAGCTGGCGGATGTCCGTCAGGCCGCGGCCGTCAATGCGGATCTGGTCCTTGAGGATGCGCTGGCGCACAACGTGCTTGGTGACCGAGCGGAATGCTGCGGACACTTCCTTCTCACGGCCTTCGAACTGGCCGGCGAGGAAAGAGGTGACCTCGTCCTTCAGGGCGTCGGAAGCGTTGTCGCGCTCCTGCTTGTCGGCGATCTGGAAGACAGCAGCCAGCTTCTCGGCGGCGGCCGACTCAACAGCGGCGTAAACGTCGTCCTCGTAGTCCAGGAAGACCGGGAACTCAACAGTGGGCTTGGCCGCGCGGGCAGCCAGGTCCGCCTGGGCGTCGCAAAGTGCCTTGATGAACGGCTTTGCAGCCTCGAGGCCTTCGGAGACAACCTCTTCGGTGGGGGCAGTGGCGCCCTGTTCCTTGATGAGGTTCCAGGAGTTGTCGGTGGCTTCGGCTTCCACCATCATGATGGCGACGTCGTCACCGGCCACGCGGCCGGCTACCACCATGTTGAAGACGGAGTTTTCCAGCTGCGAGTGCTTGGGGAAAGCAACCCACTGAGATCCGTTTTCGTCGGCAACCAGGGCAACGCGGACGCCGCCGATGGGGCCGGAGAACGGCAGGCCGGAAAGCTGGGTGGACATGGAGGAGGCGTTGATGGCCACCACGTCGTAGAGCTCGTCAGGGTTGATGGCCAGGACGGTCACAACAATCTGGACCTCGTTGCGAAGGCCCTTGATGAAGGCGGGGCGCAGCGGGCGGTCCATCAGGCGGCAGGCCAGGATGGCTTCGGTGGACGGTCGTCCTTCGCGGCGGAAGAACGAGCCCGGGATGCGTCCGGCAGCGTACATGCGCTCTTCGACGTCGACCGTCAGCGGGAAGAAGTCAAAGCCTTCACGCGGGTGCTTGCCGGCCGTGGTTGCGGACAGCAGGGCGGTGTCATCGTCGATGTACACCATTGCTGCGCCGGCTGCCTGCTTGGCAAGGCGGCCGGTTTCAAAGCGGATTACACGCTTGCCAAAACGGCCATTGTCAATGACTGCTTCTGAGAACTGGATTTCGGGACCCTCCAAGAGAGTCACCTCCGTTTCTGTTTTACGGAAGTCCAGCCGCATCAACCCAGGCCAGCATCTGTCGACTGGCCCTGCACCCGGTCGTCGATCGAGACCCACGGGCCGGGGCTTCAGTCAACGAAGCCGTTCCCGGAGATCACTACCGAGGACCGCGAATGCGTGATGCGGTTGATCCTCCTGTTTAGTTTTTTTCTTTGAAGGAGCGGCCCGTTCCGTTCCGGAAAGGGCCGCCCCAAAGTCCGACTAGCGGCGCAGGCCGAGGCGCTCGATGAGCGAACGGTAGCGGGCGATGTCAGTCTTCTTGAGGTAGCTCAGCATGCGCTTGCGACGACCAACCATGGCCAGCAGACCGCGCTGGGTGTGGTAATCGTGCTTGTGCTCCTTCATGTGCTCAGTCAGATCCTTGATCCGCTGGGTCAGGACTGCAACCTGGACCTCCGGTGAACCGGTGTCGCCTTCTCCGGTTGCGTATTCCTTGATGATGGACTGCTTTACAGCGGCGTCAAGTGCCACAATAACTCCTAGGGATGTGCCGTGAGGGCCCAGGTCAGTAACTCACTGCCGGGTCTGCCGCGGCGGCTGGTCCGGAGAAACAGGACTATGCCACACACAACAGGAACCAGCCGCCACGGACTGCAGCCGGATCCATCCCCCAGTTTACCGGCGCCTGCCCAATCTTGTCGAAACAGGCATCTCCCGGGAGGGAAGCTGCTGCGCTACCGCGCCAGTTGCTTCCGGATTGCAGCCATCCCGTGCAGGACTTCCGCGAAGCTGGTGCTCAGCGGGGACAGCCCCACGCGAACGCCGCGCGGAGCGCGAAAGTCCGGGATGACGTCGTCATCCCAGAGGGACGCGACAGTTGCTTTGGTAAAACTGGGGTGGTCCAGGGTGATGTGGCTGCCCCGCTCCCCCGGCTCCCGCGGCGAGGCGAGTTCCACCCCCAGGGGCGCCAGCCAGGCTTCGAAGATCTCGACGGCGAAGGCGGTCAGCTGCACCGATTTCGCCCGTACGGCAGCCATGGTTGCTTCCTCAAAAAGGTCGAGGGTCCCCCGCATGGCAAGCATCCCGAATATGGCGGGCGTACCGCTGAGGAAACCGCGGATGCCGGGAGCTGGTTCATAACCGGAGCCCATGTCAAAGGCATCCTTGCGGCCCATCCATCCCCAGATGGGCTGGTTGAGCGAGGCGAGGTGGCGGTGGTTGACGTAGGCGAACGCGGGCGAACCGGGCCCGCCGTTGAGGTACTTGTAGGTGCAGCCGGCAGCGAAGTCCACGTCCGCGCTGTCCAGGTCCATCTCCACTGAACCGGCGGAATGGCAAAGGTCCCACACCACCAGCGCCCCGGCGTCGTGCACTGCTGCCGTGATGCCCGGCAAGTCCGCCAGGTGGCCGGAACGGTAGGCGATGTGGCTCAAAAGTACGACGGCGGTGCGCGGTCCAGCCGCGTTGCGCACCTGCTCAACTGTCACCCCCGCGTTGGGGTCCGTTTCAATCCAGCGGAGTGTCAGGCCTTCCTCAAGGGCAATGCCCTCCACAAGGTAGCGGTCGGTAGGGAAATTTTCCGTGTCCAGGACCAGTTCGTTCCGGTCCGGGTCTGCCACGGCTGCCAGGGCTGCCCGGATCAGCTTGTACAGCACCACGGTGGTGGAATCCGCGATGATTGTCTGTCCCGGGGCGGCGCCGAGCACGGCCCGGCCCAGCTGGTCGCCAATGGATTGGGGCAGGTCCAGCCATTCCTCGTCCCAGCCCCGGATCAGGCGTCCTCCCCAGCCGTCGCGGATGAAGGCGCTGATGTCCTCCGCCGTGCGCTGAAGCGGCCGGCCCAGGGAGTTGCCGTCCAGGTAGGACAAGGGCGTGTCCGTGCCGATGAACCGGCTCCTGTACTGGGCCAGAGGGTCCTTGCGGTCCAGCTCGGCCGCGCGCTGTTGCAAGGCGGCGTCCGCATCTTTTGTGGTTCCGGCAACGTGCTCCTGTGTGGTCATTGGCCGATCTCCGTCCTGACAGCGAAAAGTTCTGGGAAAAAGGTCAGTTCGAGGGCCTTCTGCAGGAACGCGGCCCCGCTTGAGCCGCCGGTCCCTGTTTTCATGCCGATGGTCCTCTGCACGGTGCGCAGGTGCCGGAAGCGCCACAGCTGGAAGTTGTCCTCGAGGTCCACCAGCTCCTCGCACGCCTCGTAGGCGCCCCAGTTATCCGCAGCGTTCTCGTAGATGTGCTTGAAGAGCGGCACCAGGTCGGGGGTGAATTCGTGGGCAGAGGTAACGTCCCGCTCCAGTACCGAGCGGGGCACAGCAAACCCCTGCCGGGCAAGGTAGGCCAGGAATTCGTCATAGATGCTGGGCGCGGAAAGCACCTCATCGAGCATGGCGTAGGCTTCCGGATCCGACTCGAACACCGGAAGCATCTTGCGGTCCTTGTTGCCGAGGATGAATTCAACGGCCCGGTACTGGCTTGACTGGAAGCCGGAGGAATTGCCCAGGAAGCCGCGAAACTGTGAATACTCGGTGGGCGTCAGGGTGGCCAGCACTGACCACTGCTCGGTGAGGGTCTTTTGGATGTGCTTGACCCGGGCTATGCCCTTGAGCGCGGACCCCAGATCATCCGCACGGAGCCAGGCCGCGGTGCTCCGGAGTTCGTGCAACACCAGCTTGAGCCACAGTTCGGTGGTCTGGTGCTGAATGATGAACAGCATTTCATCGTGATGTTCCGGCTGGCTGACAGGATGCTGTGCACTCAGCAGGGTTGGCAGGTGCAGGTACGAGGCGTAGCTCATCCGTGTGCTGAAGTCGCGGACTATGCCTTCGTCCAGTTTCCTGGTGTTTTTCTCAACGGACACGGTGATGCCTTTCCCTTGAGCGCTGTCCTGGCGGACGGGTCAGCGCCTGGCGAGGAGGTTGTGCGCCTGGACCACATCCAGCCGCATCTGGTCCACCAGCGCCTCCGGCCCACGGTATGCCACCATGCCCCTCAGCCGGGCCACGAATTCAACAACCACTGTCTGGCCGTACAGATCGAAATCCTCCACCGCTTCGTGGGGCCGGTCGATGACATGGGCTTCGACCTGCCGGCTCACACCATCGAACGTGGGATTCGACCCGACGGAAATAGCTGCAGGCCATCGCGTCCCGGCCTGGTCTACAAGCCAGCCGGCGTAGATGCCGTCCGCAGGGATGAGCCCGCTGGAGTTGCTGGACAGGTTAGCCGTAGGAAATCCGAGGGCACGGCCGCGGGCGGCGCCATGGACAACTTCCCCGCGCATCCGGTGCGCGCGCCCCAGTACTGCCGCGGCAGTGGCCACGTCACCCTCCTGCAGTGCCTCACGCACCCAGGTGGAGGAGCAGCGGCGGTCCGTGCCGTCGTCGTCATGCAGGGGGTAGCCCTCCGAGCCAAACTCACTGATGACCTGGACTTCGAACCCAAACTTCCCGCCAAGGGCCTGCATGGTGTCCAGGTCGCCGGAGTTTCCGCGGCCAAACCGGGCGTCGTGGCCGATCACTACGTGGCTCGCGTGCAGGCGGTCCACCAGGAACTGCTCCACGAATTCCTCAGCGGTGAGGCTGGCCAGATCCAGGGAGTACTTCATCACCAGGATGGCATCCAGGCCCAGCTCGCCCAGCGCCTCCAGTTTGTCGTGCAGGCCCATGATCAGCTCCGGCGCGGACTCGGGACGGTGGACCAGGGCCGGGTGGGGGTCGAACGTGATGGCCACCGACCTGGAGCGGGTGAGGCGGGCAGTGCGGATCAGCTGGGACAGCACCTGCTGGTGGCCGCGGTGAACTCCGTCGAAGTTCCCAAAGGTGACAACAGATGGGCCGAAGTCCGCCGGGACCTCGGACGGATCGTTCCAGATGTAGACCATCACCCTCGCCTTTTACTGCTGAAAATATCGACGTCCCGGACCCTGCCGGCCGCGGAACTCTCTAAAGATTACCCGCATTCACGCAACCGCTATTGCCAGGTGGCCGGGGTTGCCGCCTGGCCCGACGGACAGGTGTCAGGACCTGCGGGACGGCCGCCGCCGGTAGAGCCACACCAGGCCAAGGACGGGCAGCAGCAGGGGAATGAACGCGTAACCGCGGCCAAAAAGGGACCATACCGTCTCGTGCGGGAACTGGACCGGGTCGAAGACGCTCAGGCCGCCCACAACGAGTACCCCGACCAGTTCCACCAGGACCGCTGCCACGGATACTTTGAACCACGTACTGCCGGCCCGGGCAAGGGATACCGTGGCAATGACGTACACGAGTGCGGCGAACGCGGACAGCAGGTACGCCAGCGGGGCCTCGGAGAACTTGGTGAGGATTTGATACCCGGCGCGGGCAGAAGCCGAGATGGCGAAGACCGCATAAACAGCGATGAGCAGGCGTCCGGGCCCGGTATTGCGGGTGTTCCTGGACCCGGTTCCGTTGGGAGCCACGTCCTTGGCCGCACCGGCATGGGCTGCGCCGGTATCGGCTGCGCCAGGGGCGGAGTGCTGGTCTTTCACGTTGCGTGCTTCTTCCACTTCAGTACCAGATCTGGTTCATTCGGGCGGCCATCACCAGCGCGGTGACACCCACGGCGGCCAGGACAAAGTTGCTCCACCGGGTACGTTCCAGGATGGCCCAGTAGACGGCTGCGGGCGGCAGGAGCATCGCGGTGGCGAGGTAGCCCCAGAATTCCCAGGCCTCCCCGGCAATGGGCTCGCCCGCAACCACACGCACGACCGATCCCACCAGGTACACCAGCAGGGCCACCTCGACCGCGGCCACCGAGAGGATAGTGACGTCGTTGGGTGCTTTCTTCAGGATGCCGGCCAGCAGGCAGACTCCGCTGGAAAGCAGCCCCACCACCAGGATGATGTAAAAGTAGGCGTCCACCCTCAGGCCACCCCGGACGCACCGGCGCCGATACCAGTACCAGTACCGGGGGCGAACACCAGCACCGGCTTGGCGAAGCTGCCGGCGTCCGCAAGCAGCGCCACCAGGCTTCCGTCAGGGGCAAAAGCGGCAGCAGGATGCTCGGCTGTGGCTGCTCCCGGGCTGCCGGGCGCGGCACCGGCGGCAATGCGTCGGCCAAAGGAAATCTCAGTGGTCTCTTTCGGGCTGAGCTCGCGGTTGGGCATCAGCGCCCGGGCAGCCTCGGCCATGTCCAGAACGTTGAGCCCGTCCGCAAGCTGTTCAAGGGTGCGCGCCTGTTCGAGGGAGTAGGGCCCTACGTGCGTGCGCCGGAGGGCCGTGAGGTGTCCGCCGACGCCGAGTGCGTCGCCGAGGTCCCGGGCAAGGGCGCGGATGTACGTCCCTGAGGAGCATTCAACTGTAACGTCCAGGTCCACGACGTCGGCCCCGGTGTCCCTGTTGATGCTGTGCACCTCGAAGCGGTGGATGGTGACGGGGCGCGCTGCGAGCTTTACCTCTTCACCGGAGCGGACCCGGGCGTACGCCCTCTCCCCGTTCACCTTAATGGCGCTCACGCTGCTGGGCACCTGCTGGATCTGCCCGGTGAGGGCGGCAACGCCGTCGTGAATAGCCTGCTCGTCCACAGCGGCAGTGCCGGCAGCGGCCGTAACCTCACCTTCGGCGTCGTCCGTCACTGTGGACTGGCCCAGGCGGATGGTGGCGGTGTAGGTCTTGGAGGTGCCCACGATGTAGGTCAGCAGGCGGGTGGCTTTGTTGATGCCCACCACCAGGACGCCTGTGGCCATCGGATCCAGCGTTCCGGCGTGGCCCACTTTCCGGGTACCGGCGAGGCGCCGCATCCGGCCAACCACATCATGGCTGGTCCATCCCTGCGGTTTGTCCACTATCACCAGTCCAGAAAGCACGCTCCCCAGTATATCGGCGCTGGTCCCGGCGCCCGCCCACGCCCGGATTGGGCGCAAGGGAGCCACGCCAGCGCCCTTTCCGCCGGTAACGCCGGTAGTCAGCCAGTTAGGATGGCAGGCATGCCTGAGCTTGCCGCGCACGTCCGCGACGTCCCTGTGAACCAGATCCGGGAAATCACCGAAGCCGCGTGGCGGACCCCCGGGGCCCTGGTCCTCAGCATCGGGGAACCAGGCTTCCCGCTCCCCCGCCACATTCTCGACGCCGGCATGGCCTGCCTGGACAGGGACGAGACCAATTACACCCCCAACGCCGGCATCCCGGCGTTGCGGGAGGCGTTTGCTGCCAGGTTCAGGGAGCGCGCTGGTGCCGGCCACAACAGTGAGATAGGCGCGGACCGGGTGTATGTGGTGGACGGCGCCCAGCAGGGCCTGCACTTTGCCATGAGCCTGCTGCTCTCCCCCGGCGATGAGATCCTGATCCCCAACCCGGGCTACCCCACCTTTGCCATGACCAGCCGCCTCTTGAATGCTGTCCCGGTGGGTTACCCGCTCTATCCTGAGCACGGCTTCCAGCCTCGAACCGGTGACATCGAGGCGCTGATCACGGACCGGACGCGGGTGCTGGTCCTGAACTCGCCCTCCAACCCGCTGGGCGCGGTCCTCGGCGAGGACCTGACCCGCGAACTCGTCGAGCTGGCCCGCCGGCACGACCTGTGGGTGATATCGGACGAGTGCTATGAGGCGTTCACCTACGATGTCCCGCACGTAAGCCCTGCACGGTTCGACGGCGCCCTGCCGGGTGAGGCGCGCGTTTTCACCTCGCTGACCCTGTCCAAAACCTATGGCCTTACCGGGCTCCGCATCGGCGCCCTCATCTGCCCGCCGGGACTGGAGCAGAAGATGAACAACGTGATGGAATCGATCGTCTCGTGCGTGGCATCGCCCTCCCAGTACGCCGCGCTTGCCGCCCTCACGGGACCGCAGGATTACGTCGAGCAAGCCCATGGGCATTACCGGGCCAACCGGGACGCCGCCTCCGCCGTACTCGATGCCAAGGGCATCCCCTACTTGAAGGCCGACGGCGCGTTCTACCTTTGGGCGGACGTGTCCCATGTCAGCGGCGGCGACGTCCGCGGGTGGGTGCGGCGCTTCCTGATGGAGTCAGGCGTTGCGCTCGCTCCGGGAACTGCCTTCGGCTCCATCGGCGAGGGCTGGGTGCGGATCGCCCTGTGCGGCAAGAGACAGGAACTGCTCGACGGCGTGGCCCGGCTGCCGGAACGCGTCTAGGCCCCGCCGCCGGGGTCCCGTCTCAACGGCGGGTGCCGGAAAGAGCACCGTCCAGCCAAGCGCGCAGGACGTCTGCGGGAGCTGCCCCCGCCTGCCGGGCAGCCACCTGCCCGTCAACCAGCACCATCAGGGTGGGGATGGCCTGCACGTCGAAACGCCGGGACAGGCCCGGGGATTTGTCGACGTCGACCTTCACCAGTTTCACTTCGCCGGCACGTTCGCGCGCCAGTTTATCCAGGGCTGGACTGACCATCCGGCATGGACCGCACCAGGCAGCCCAGAAGTCCACCAGCACCGGAACCGGCGACTGTTCGGCCACAGTGCTGAAGTCCGCATCCCCGGCATCCACGATCCAGGGCAGCCCGGCGCGGCAGCTGCCGCAGCGCGGCCGGCCCGCAGCGGCGGCGGGGATTCTGTTGGTCTTCCCGCAGTGCGGACAGCTGACAAGGGTGGCTTCCATGCCTAGTAGTCTTTCCTGTTCTTGTGGGCGCCCCACGCCCGGAAAGGAGCGTCCGACGCCGGGACCTCACCTCTGCTGACGGGCAACAGGTCGGGACGGGTACCAGAAAAGTAGTCGTAGAAGATGGCGTCGTCAAAACCCGCGGACGCTGCACCGTACCGGTCTGCTGCAAAGAACACACGGTCTATCCGGGCCCAGAGGGCAGAAGCCAGGCACAGCGGGCACGGCTCGCAGCTGGCGTAGAGCACCGCACCGCGCAGGTCGAAGTTCCGCACGGCAGCGGCAGCCGTACGGATGGCCACCACTTCGGCGTGGGCAGTGGGATCGTTGTCGCGGGTGACGCGGTTGACGCCCTCGTGCACCCGCCCGTCCTTCGTCACCACCACTGCGCCGAACGGCCCTCCCCCGTCCTCGACGTTTCGGGTGGCGAGGGCTACCGCCTGTTCGAGGTACTGCGTGGCATTGAGCTGCTGTTGGTCCGCCTGAGTCATAGCTAGATCCTAGCCAAGGGTATGGTCCCAGGGGACGTAAATAGGGGGCTGAATAGGGGGAATTTCCCCGCGACATAGTTGCCTGGGAGGAATACTCTGGCGCCGGGGGTTTTCCGTTTTTTCGCCTCTTGCGAGGCTTCCCATACCGGCCCGCAGAGGGCATCGAACCCGGAGTACCCAATGAAAAAAAGACTCAGCATCATCGTCTGCACCGCCGTGGCCGCTGCTATCGCACCGGCGGGCCCGTCGGCCGCTTCTGACCGGGAGCCGGAGGCCAGGGAAATAGTTGGCGGGCTCGTCTCACCGCTGCACCTGGCCATCGGAACAAATAGGTCCATTGACGTAACGCAGGATTTCGCGGGGAAGCTGAGCCGTGTCAACAGGGACGGCAGCGTCAACGACATCTACCAGGCAGATCCTGGCCGGGGCGTAGCGGGTGTGGAGACCCGTGGCGCCACAACGTTCTTCCTCGAAACCGCAGGCGCCGGCTCCAATGACCCTGCCGCCCTGCGGGGTCATTTGAAAGCGATCAGCCCGCGGGGAGATGTCAGGACCATTGCGGACCTGGCCGAACATGAGCGGAAAAACAACCCCGATGCGGGCCAGCACTACGGGTTTGGAGCGGATGCCAGCAGTAAGTGCCTGGAGCAGGCCGCAGCGGTTCCGGGTGCTCCGGGGGCACGGTACACGGGCGCCCTGGACTCGAACGCCTACGCCACTGCCGTCCAAGGCAACACCGCTTACATCGCCGACGCAGGGGCAAACGCCATCCTGAAGGTCAACATTCACTCCGGCGCCGTCAGCACGCTGGCGGTTCTGCCTCCCCGGCCTTCGGTCCTGACGCAACAGACCGCCACTGCTCTGGGGGCACCAGACTGTGCAAACTTCAAGTACGCCTTCGAACCCGTTCCAACTGACGTGGAGATCGGCCCGGACGGCTGGCTGTACGTGACATCGCTTCCTGGCGGCCCCGAAGCCCCTGGCCTGGGCGCACGCGGCGCGGTTTTCAAGATCAACCCCTGGAATGGCCGCACCAAGCTGTGGGCGGACGGGATCCTCAGTGCCACCGGGCTGGCAGTGGCAAACTCCGGTGATGTGTATGTTGCCTCGCTGTTCGGCAACGAGATCATCAGGTTCAGCGCTTGGAAGGGCCAGCGGTCAGTGTTCCTTCCGGTCCCTGCACCGGCCGACGTAGAAATTCAAGGCCGAACTTTGTATGCGACGGTTGATGCAGTGAACCCGGCCGCACCACCGCCTCCCCCCGCCGAAGGCCGGGTGATAAAGGTGGACATCAGGTAATCCGGCCACCATTTTGGGAAGCAAAAACCCCGGTCCGCAACTGCGGGCCGGGGTTTTCCCTGTCAGCAACGGTTACTGCTTGGTGCCGTCCTCCTTGAGTTCCTCGTCGTCTGCGACGTCGAAGTCCTCTTCATCAAAATCGTCTTCGTCGATGTCCACGTCCGCGGACGCATCGCTCCTGTAGGGATCGGCGTCCCCGGCGTGACTCGCGTTGGCAGCCAGGGCGGCCACTTCGGCGTCACGCCTCTTGGCCTCCCGCAGCAGTTCCTCCAGGTTGGAGGCGTTGACGGGGATTTCGTCGGATACGAACTCCAGGGTGGGGGTCAGTCGGATGCTAAGATTGCGCCCCACTTCCTGCCGAAGCACACCCTTGGCCTTCTCCAGGCCCTTGGCAGCATCAGCCTGCACGGCCTCGTCACCGAAAACGGTGTAGTAAAGGGTGGCGTGCTGCAGATCGTTCGTCACCCGGGCATCAGTAACAGTGATGCCCTCCAGCCGGGGATCCTTAACCTTCCGGCCCAAGGCCTCAGCAACAACAACCTTAATCCGCTGCGCCAACTTGGCAGCACGTGCCGGATCAGCCATGAACAACTCCTATAAGAAGAAAAATTTGGGGGTACGACGGCGCCCCGACGGGGCCATACGTACGTTTGCGTTTTTGCTACCCACCAAAGGCGAGTGTACGACGGGACTCCCGTCGGGATTTTTCCGGCGGCCCGGGAGTGGCATCGGGCCTGCCGGAGCTGGGTGGCCGACGTCGTAAGACGTTGGCCACCCAGCGAAGGGGCGGGGCCGCCGGAAAAATCCCGACGGCCCCGCACCGGTAGAGCATCAACGCTTAGACGCGCGGCTTTTCACGCATCTCGAAGGTCTCGATGATGTCGCCTTCGGTGATGTCGTTGTAGGAGCCAAGACCGATACCACACTCGAAGTCCGTGCGGACCTCAGTGGCGTCGTCCTTGAAGCGCTTGAGCGTCTCAACGGTGAGGTTGTCACCGATGATCTTGCCGTCGCGGCTGATGCGTGCCTTGGTGTTGCGTCGGATGATGCCCGAGCGGACGATCGAGCCGGCGATGTTTCCGAACTTGGAGGAGCGGAAGACTTCGCGGACTTCGGCCGTACCCAGCTGGAATTCTTCGTATTCCGGCTTGAGCATGCCCTTGAGCGCCATCTCGATGTCATCAATCGCGGAGTAGATGACGGAGTAGAAGCGCATGTCCACGCCTTCGCGGTCTGCCAGTTCGGCAACACGCTCGGCGGGCTTGACGTTGAAGCCAATGATGACGGCGCTGTCCACCGTCGCCAGGTTGACGTCGTTCTGCGTGATGGCACCAACGCCGCGGTGGATGACGCGCAGCTGCACGCCTTCGCCGACGTCGATCTTGAGCAGGGCGTCTTCGAGGGCTTCCACGGCACCGGACACGTCACCCTTGAGGATGAGGTTGAGGGTGTCGATCTTGCCGTCGGCCACTGCCTGGTCGAAGTCTTCCAGGCTGATGCGCTTGCGGCGCTTGGCCAGGGCGGCGTTGCGGTCCGCTGCTTCACGCTTCTCGGCGATCTGGCGGGCCGTGCGCTCGTCAGCGGTCACGAAGAAAGTGTCGCCTGCACGCGGCACGTTGGACAGACCCAGCACCTGGACGGGGCGGGACGGGCCGGCCTCGGTCAGGGCGCTGCCGTCGTCGTCGAACATCGCACGGACGCGGCCGTGGGCCGTGCCTGCAACGATGGTGTCGCCGACGCGCAGCGAACCGGACTGCACCAGGACGGTGGCCACGGAACCGCGGCCCTTGTCCAGGTTGGCTTCGATGGCGATACCGCGGGCGTCCTTGTTCGGGTTGGCGCGCATGTCCAGGGCAGCGTCTGCAGTGAGCAGGACTGCCTCGAGCAGCTCGTCGATGTTGAGGTTCTGGCGGGCAGAGACCTCCACGAACATGGTGTCGCCACCGTATTCTTCGGGAACCAGGCCGTACTCGGTCAGCTGGCCGCGGACCTTGTCCGGGTTGGCGCCTTCCTTGTCGATCTTGTTCACGGCCACCACGATCGGGACGTTGGCTGCCTGCGCGTGGTTGAGGGCTTCAACGGTCTGGGGCATAACGCCGTCGTCCGCTGCGACCACCAGGATGGCGATGTCGGTGACCTTCGCACCACGGGCACGCATGGCGGTGAACGCCTCGTGGCCCGGGGTATCGATGAAGGTGATCTTCCGGTCGTTGCCTTCGTGGTTGTGGGTGACCTGGTAGGCACCGATGTGCTGCGTGATGCCGCCGTGCTCGCCCGCCATGACGTCGGACTTGCGGATGGCATCAAGCAGGCGGGTCTTACCGTGGTCCACGTGGCCCATGACGGTGACAACCGGAGGACGTGCCTCGAGGTCTTCGTCGCCTTCGGCTTCCAGCTCTGCTTCGAAGTCAATATCGAAGGTGGAGAGCAGCTCGCGCTCCTCGTCCTCCGGCGATACGACCTGGAGCTTGTAGCCAAGCTCCTCGCCCAGCAGCGCAAAGGTTTCCTCATCCAGCGACTGGGTGGCTGTTGCCATTTCACCGAGGTGGAACAGCACGGTGACCAGCGCGGCGGGGTTTGCCTCGATCTTGTCGGCGAAGTCCGTGATGGACGAGCCGCGGCGGAGGCGGATGACAGTGTTGCCGTCGCCGCGGGGTACGCTCACGCCACCCAGCGACGGGGCACTCATCTGCTCAAGTTCCTGGCGCTTCGCACGCTTCGACTTGCGCTGCTTGCCGCGTCCGGCGCCACCCTTGCCGAAGGCACCCTGGGTGCCGCCGCGTCCGCGGCCGCCCTTGCCAAAGCCACCACCGGCGGGAGCACCGCCGCCGCCACCGGGACCACCTGTTCCAGGAGCGCCACCCGGGCGTGCCGGGCCGCGGCCGCCGGCACCTGGACGTCCAGCACCGGCCGGAGCCGGACGTTCGGTGCGGTTGGGCATCATGCCCGGAGTAGGACGGTTTCCACCGGCGCCACCGGGGCGGGGTGCACCGGGGCGCGGGCCGCCGGCGCCTGCGGCGGGACGAGGCCCACCGGCGCCTGCTGCGGGACGGGGACCACCGGGACGGGGGCCGCCGGCACCTGCTGCGGGGCGCGGACCGCCGGGACGGTCGCCGTCGGTACGGCTTCCACCCGGACGGGGCATGCCCTGGGAGGTGGCGAACGGGTTGTTGCCGGGACGGGGAGCGCGCTCACCGTCACCGCCACGGCCGCGGGGCATGCCCTGCGAGGTGGCGAAGGGATTGTTGCCCGGACGGGGACCGCCGGGACGGGGAGCGGAACCACCCTGTGATCCACCGGGGCGGGTGGGTGCAGCCGGGGTCTCGGCCTTGGGGGCCGGGCGCGCACCGGGCTTTGCGCCGGTGGACGGTGCAGCAGCCGCTGCCGGAGCGGCCGGAGCCGCCGGAGCGCTGGCAACAGGTGCTGCCGGCGCCGGTGCAGCGGGAGCTGCGGGTGCCGGTGCGGCCGGAGCTGCGGGGGCAGGTTCCTGCGCCTTGGGGGCCGGAGCCTTGGGCGCTGCCGGACCGGGAGCGGGGGTGGAAGGACGCGCCTCTGCCGCGGGAGCGGCTGCCTTGGGCGCGGCGGCCGGAGCTGATGCCTTGGCAGCAGCGTCGGGGAAGGCGTTGCGCAGTTTGCGCACAACGGGGGCCTCAATGGTGGAAGAGGCGGAGCGAACGAATTCGCCCAGTTCCTGCAGTTTTGTCACTGCATCTTTGGAAGTTATACCGAGCTCTTTGGCGAGCTCGTGTACGCGGACCTTGGCCACATTTCTCCTGTCTCGGTCCGCACCGAGCCAGGCACGAACCGTCTACTTCTTACTGCGGGCCCCAGCCGCGTTTGGTGCAGAAGGGCCCATTGCAGAGCGCAACAAAGTTGTCATCGTTGCGCACTCATCGCTGGGAACTCATCGGGTTTCCATCAGATTTCTGACCCGCTTTCAGGTTGGACGGTTGGTGTTGCAGTTGCCGTGGCTGCAACGCTCGCTTCCTTAATCCAGCGTTCGACGGCGGCGGTTCCGGTTGCGCCCGACAGGGCACGTCCGAAAGCCCGCCGTTTTAAGGCCAGAGCAAGGCACGATTCACTGGGGTGCAGCCATGCACCCCGGCCAGCCATCCGGCGTCGTTCATCCACAAGGACAGCGGTGGAACCGCTGCCTTCGGCGACGAGCCGGAGTAGTTCGGACCGCTTGCCCTTTTTCCGGCAGCCGATGCAGGTACGTTCCGGTTGACTCCCGGTGGAAAGCTCTGCCACGGTCATCTTCCTGACGTTCATATCTGCCGGCCCCGTCATGCCTTGCCTCCGCTTGTTCAGCGGAAGGGACACGCGCAGGGCGCACAACTGCCGGCCGTTGGGCGCGGCCTTATCTATTCTAGCCCCTCCGGGCCGTTCTGCCCGAAACGCAATTGTGGTCGCGGCGCGGCTGGCCGGTAACCGGCGGGACTAGTTTTCGCGGGGGGTCGCTGCGTCGGAGACGATGTCGATGCGCCAGCCGGTGAGCTTGGCGGCCAGGCGGGCGTTCTGGCCCTCCTTGCCGATGGCCAGCGAGAGCTGGTAATCGGGAACCACGACGCGGGCCGAACGGGTTGCCTCGTCGGTAATGGTGACCGAATTCACCCGCGACGGGGACAATGCACTGGCGATGAACGTGGCCGGATTTTCGCTGAAGTCGACAATGTCGATCTTTTCGTCATTCAGTTCAGTCATGACGGCCCGCACGCGTGAACCCATTTCGCCGATGCACGCGCCCTTGGCGTTGATGCCCGGAGCGTTTGCCTTCACGGCAATCTTGGTGCGGTGTCCCGCTTCCCGGGCCAGGGCGACGATCTCGACCGAACGGTCAGCGATTTCCGGTACTTCCAGTTCGAAGAGCTTCCGGACCAGCCCCGGGTGCGAACGGGACAGCGTCACGGACGGGCCCTTGGAACCGCGGTGGACGTCGATGACCAGGGCACGCAGGCGGTTGCCGTGAATGTACTTCTCCCCAGGCACCTGTTCGGGCGGCGGCAGGAGTGCTTCCACAGCGCCGAGGTTGACCTGGACCATGTGCGGGTTGTGGCCCTGCTGGATTGTCCCGGCCACCAGTTCGCCTTCACGGCCCTTGAACTCGCCCAGGACGTTGTCGTCCTCCACGTCACGCAGCCGCTGCAGGATGATCTGGCGGGCGGTGCTGGCGGCGATGCGGCCGAACCCTTCCGGGGTGTCCTCGAACTCGCCGATGGGGGCGCCGTCGTCATCAATTTCCACGGCCCAGATGGTCACGTGGCCGCTCTTGCGGTCCAGCTCCGCGCGGGCCTTTTCGAAGGCGCCGGGCGACTTGTGGTAAGCCACCAGGAGCGCCTGCTCGATGGTGGGGATCAGGAGGTCCAGCGGAATTTCACGCTCACGCTCCAAAAGCCTCAGTGCGCTCATGTCAATATCCATCAGGCCTCCTCAGAAGGTCCATTGTGTGCAGTTTCCAGACCGTCCTCGTTGAGGTGGCTGAATTCGATCTCGACTTTTCCGTTGCGGATCCTGTCGAAAGGAAGCTTGAGGGGTTCGCCCTGCCTGGGCTTCATGCCCTTTTTCACGGCGATCTCGGGCACAAGCGTCACGCCGCCGTCGTCGACGGACTTGATCCGGCCAGTGATGTTGTCTCCCTGGACAACATTGACCTTGACCATGCGCCCCTTGGCGCGGTGCCAGTGGCGCGGCTCGGTCAGCGGCCGCCCGACGCCGGGGGAAGAGACTTCAAGGTCATAGGGACGCCCATCGTCACCGGGATCGTTGTCCAGCACATCGGAAAGCACCTTGGAGATATCGGCAATGACATCCAGGCTTACGCCGCCGGTTTCCTCCTGCGGCAGGTCCACCACCACGTGGACCACCCGATGGGAACCGGGGATGATGGCCACGTCCTCCAGGTAGAGGCGGTTGGCCTGGACCGAGGGTTCAAGAAGGGCCCTGAGCCGTGCAGCTTCCGGATTGTGCGCGGCCTCGGCCTTACCCGTACCGGTCCGGTCTGATGAAGCCGTGGCTTCTGCATTGCTCACGATGCCGGCCGCCTCCCGTTTAGATGATGTTGTGTGTACTAGCGTAGCTATTTTAGCGGTTCCTTGGTGCACGAAGTTCTACCCCCGGCGTGACACCATGGTCTGTTGTGACAGACGACAACCAGGAAAACCGCCTGCAGATGCGCTATTTCCGGTACGCCGTTTTTTCGCTCGCAGCCCTCCTCGTCCTGAGCCTGGGATTCGCCTTCATCCCCCCTGAACCGCCTGCCCCTGCGGAACCGCCGTTCTCAGAACGGGCCCGCGCGGCCGCGTACGAAGAGACAATGCGGCTGCGGTCCGCCGGGCTGGAACTTGCCGCTACCGGAGGAAACGCCGCCGCCGGTGCAACGGCTATGCCCCCGGTGGACGGGGTTGTGACATTGCTGACCATCCAGGCCCGGGCGCTGCTGCTTCCCGCAGGGCCTGCCCCCACTGACCCTACGTCCGCCAGGGCTGCTGCGGCCTCAGCCACCGCGCCTCCTGCCGGCGCTTCGCCTTCAGCTTCTCCGCCGTCGCCGGCTCCTCCTGCCCAGGTCACGCCGGCGG
This sequence comes from Arthrobacter sp. sptzw42, assembly GCF_059089685.1. Lineage (NCBI taxonomy): Bacteria > Bacillati > Actinomycetota > Actinomycetes > Micrococcales > Micrococcaceae > Arthrobacter > Arthrobacter sp. sptzw42. Next base: position 431,254 of record NZ_JBNHEX010000001.1, on the reverse strand, counting down.
AGTTCGCCGCCGCACTGGCCGCCAGCGGACAGCAGCGGCTGAAGGACGCGGAGACGGCCGACGGCGGCATGGCCCGCCTGCTGGCGGGGACCGGCACGGCGCAGCTCCTGGCAGCCGAACGGTTTGGGGCCCAGGGCGCAGGAACAGCGCCGGCAACAGCTCCGGCAGCTGCGTCAGGTGCACCCGGCCCAACAAAGTCCGCTGAGGCCTCTGCCTGCCCGGCCGCACCGACCGCGCCCGACTCGCAGGCGGATGCGGACACCGGCCTTGGGGCCGCCCTTGCAGCCGTGGCTGTGGCTGAGCGGGAGACCGTGTACGGGTACCAGGCCGCCCTCACCCGCCTTCCGTCCGAAGGGGCGCGCCCGGCGTCGGACTTCCTGGAACAGCACCAGGACCTTGCGGTGCAGGCCGAAACGTTGAGCCTGAGACACTGCAGGGGCCCGGTTCCGCAGCAGCCTGGTTACGTCCTGGACCAGGCGTTCCTTGATGCGCCGGCGGCAGGACTTGCCGGGCTGGAGTCAGACATTTTGCCCGCTTATGGGGACATTGTGGCGCTCGCACACGGATCCACCCGGGCCTGGGCCTTGTCCGCACTGCAGGGAGCAGCCCGCCGCGCCCAGCACTGGGGCGCCGGGACGGTTCCCCTGCCGGGCCTTGTGGTGGACGCAGCCCAGCTGCCGCAACTGCCCGCGTAGGGCGGCCTTCGACTGCCCGGGCGCCAATACCCGGGCCTTGATGCTGGCGGGCCTGCTGCGCCCGGTGGTTTGCTGTAGGGATGGACGCCGCACCCCCTTTCCACAACAACGAACCGCACGGCAACGACATCGCGCAGCGGCTGAACTGGCTGCGGGCAGGGGTGCTGGGCGCCAATGACGGCATCGTCTCCGTTGCAGCGATAGTTGTTGGAGTGGCCGGCGCCACCGCCGCAACCGGGCCGATACTGACAGCCGGAGCCGCGGGCCTGGTGGGCGGGGCCGTGTCCATGGCGCTGGGCGAGTATGTCTCCGTCAGCAGCCAAAGTGACAGCCAGCGCGCGTTGATCGAAAAGGAACGCCGTGAACTGGCGGAGGAACCGGAAGAGGAACTGGCCGAGTTGACGGCCCTTTACCTGGCCAAAGGCCTCAGCCCGGAAACAGCCGGCAGGGTAGCCGAGGAACTTACAGCGCACGACGCACTGGCCGCACACCTGTCCGCCGAACTCAACATTGACGAGACCGGCATCGTCAGCCCCTGGCACGCCGCCTTCGCCTCTGCCATCGCTTTCGTCACCGGCGCCGTCCTCCCCATGCTGGCCATCCTGCTCCCGCCACCGGAGCTTCGTGTCCCCGTCACCTTCGCCGCGGTCCTCCTTGCCCTGGCACTGACCGGTGGGGTTGGGGCCTGGATCGGTGGCGGTTCAAAAGTCCGGGCGGCTGCCCGGGTGGTGGCAGGCGGCGCCCTCGCCCTCGCAGCCACCTTCAGTGTCGGCAGCCTGCTCGGAGCCACGGGCGTGGTCTAAGGATGTACCCTGCGGCGCTGGCCGCTTCCGTACGCCTAGGCTGGAAGGGATGAGCGGGCCGGCGGCAGTACCAATCCCCCCTGACCTCACTGCGCGGTACAGCCGCAGCAGCGCAGGGCGGGCGTGGCTCGCGTCCCTGCCGGACCTCATCAAGGGCCGGCTGGAGAACTGGCAGCTGACACCGGACCTGCCTCCCGGCGCACTGCCCTGGAACGGCCGCGGCGGAGTGGTCGTCCCAGTGAGGCAGGCGGACGGCAAAACGGCGGCCCTCAAGATCGCCTTCCCCCACGAGGAAGCCCGGGTTGAACGGCACGCCCTTGCCCTGTGGCAGGGACGGGGCGCGGCAGCACTGCTGGCATCCGACGCAGGTACGTGCGCCATCCTCCTGGAAAGGCTCGACGGCGAACGGTCACTCGCCGCTGTTTCCATCGAAGAGGCTGTGGAAGTGTGGGGCGGCCTGGTGCGGCAGCTGAGCATCGTCCCCGATGACCGGCCGCAGTGGCAGGAGTTTGAACACATCGCCGCACGGGCTGAGCAATGGAGTGATGACCTGCCCCTGGAATGGGAACAGCTGGGACGCCCCTTTCCACGCTGGCTCCTCGAAGCTGCACTTGAGGTGTGCCAAACCCGTGGGGCGGTAGGGCGGCGTTCAGCATGCGACGTCCTGGTACATACCGATCTGCACTTCCTCAACGTCCTGGCACGTCCCGCTGCGCCGGGACGTGCAGGCTCTGGAGCCCCGCCGGCGCTTCCGATGGCGGCAGGCTTCGCCGCCATCAACCCGCAGCCCATGATCGGCGAGCCGGAGTTTGCCGTGGCCCCGCTGCTGTGGAACCGCCTGTCCTGGTTGCCCCTGAACAACGCCGGAGCCGGGCTTCTGCAGCGTTGTGCTGAGTTCAGCTCTGCCGCGGGCCTGGACCCGGACGTGGCACGGCAATGGGGCATCGCCCGGGAAGTGGAAAGCGCCCTCGCATACGCTGGGAGGCCGGGCCTGCGCGGGGAGCTTGCCCGGTCCCTGTGGGTGGCCAGCACCCTGGCCGGCAAAACCCTGGAAGGGCTCCCGTCAGCGCATCGTCTTCCGGAACCCGGCAAGGCTCCCGGCGCGCGCTGATGCCGGTGGCGCCTCGCTGCTCATGCTCCCCCCACGGCGGCGAGGGCGGAATCCACCGCTGCCACGGCAGTGCGCACCTCTTCCGCTGATGTCTGCCAGTTGCTGACGGAGATGCGCAGGATGTCCCGGTCGCGCCAGCGGGAGCCGGACATCCACACCCTGCCGTCCGCAATGATGCGTGCGGTTACGGCGCGGGTGGTCGCGTCGTCACCGAACGCAATACAGACCTGGGTGTAGCGGACGTCATTCAGGACTTCCACGCCGTCGAGCCCTGCCAGGCCGGCGGCAATGTCAGCAGCCGCGGTCACCAGGCCCCGCACCTGGTTTTCCACGCCGTCACGGCCCAGGCTCTTCAGCGCAGCCCATACGGGGACCCCTCGGGCGCGCCGCGACAGCTCCGGCACCTTCTCAAACGGGTCACCAGGACCTTCAGCATCCTGGATGAGGTAACTGGTGTGCAGGCCCATGGCGGACCGGAGGGCGGCTGCGTCGCGCACAATGGCGATGCCACAGTCGTAGGGAACGTTCAAGGTCTTGTGGGCGTCCGTCCCCCACGAGTCGGCATCCTCGTAGCCCCGGGTCAGGTTCCGCAGTTCGGGTACTGCCGCCGCCCAGAGGCCGAATGCACCGTCGATATGGACCCAGGCGCCATGTTTCCGGGCGATGCCAATGGCGTCGGCAAACGGATCAAACGCCCCGGAATGTAGGTTCCCGGCTTGCAGGCATACCAGGGCCGGCCCCGAACCTTCAGCCAGCGCCGCCTCAAGGGCAGCAGGAACAAGCCGCCCCTGATCATCCACGTCAACCACTTCCGGCCTGCCCAAACCCAGGTACCTGAGGGCGAGGTCCACGGTGTCATGCCGTTCGCGGCCCACGAAGCACCTGATGCGTGGTGCTCCGTTCAACCCATCACGGTCCAGGTCCCAGCCGGCGTTCGAGAGGAGCCGCCACCGTGCGGCAGCCAGCCCGGTGAAGTTGGCCATGGTGGCCCCGGTGACAAAGCCGACGTCGGAGTCCGGTGAAAGCCCCAGCAGTTCCAGCAGCCACGTCCCGGCGCTTTCCTCGATGGCTGCCATGGCAGGGGTGGCGTAGCGGAGGCCGGCGTTCTGGTCCCACGCGCTGACCAGCCAGTCTGAGGCGAGAGCGGCAGGCAGTGTCCCGCCGATGACCCAGCCGAAGAAGCGGCCGGACGGCATCGCCATCAGTCCGGGTTCGGCTGTTTCAGCCAGGAGCTCAACAACATCTTCTGCAGGGACGCCGTGAGCAGGCAGCGGGCCGCCAAAGGCGCCGGTGAGGTCCTGGGCCGGCCGGCGTGGACCCACCGGCCTGTCAGGAAGGCTGCCCAGCCAGGCCTTGGCGTGCCTTGCCGCGGCAGCAAGGGCACTGGAGTACTCATCTTCGCCGTGTGGCATAGCTGCATGCTACTCCCCCGCCTTTGGTGCCCGGGAGGCTCCCGCCTACCCCTGTTGGGCGAAGTTTTCCTGCCAGACGTCGTAGCCGAGCTTGATGATCAGGGCGGCCACCACCACCAGGAAGACGACACGGACAAACCGGCTTCCCTGCGCTACCGCCGTCCTGGCTCCCAGGTACCCGCCGGCCATGTTGGCAAGACCCAGCAACAAGCCGAGTCCCCACAGGATGGAGCCGTGCGGCAGGAAGAACATCAGGGCGCCGGCATTGGTTGCCATGTTCACGATTTTGGCCTTGGCACTGGCTTCGAGGAACGCGTAACCCATCGCGGAAACCAGTGCGATGACCAGGAAAGAACCGGTTCCAGGACCGATCAGGCCGTCATAAAAGCCGATGACGGCACCGATCAGGCACGCCACCACATAGTGCTTGTGTCCGTTGTGCCGCAGGTCGGTGATGTGGCCCGCGTCCGGCTTAAGGGCCGTAAACAGCGCAACCGCCACCAGTGCGGCCACAATTATGGGTTTGAACACGGCGGACGGCAGCGTGGCGGCCAACACGGCACCACCGAAACTGCCTGCCAACGCGATTGCGGCCATTGGCAGTGCCGTCCGCAGGTCCGGTCCCACCCGACGGTAGTACGTGACGGCGCTGGTGGCAGTTCCGAAAATGGACCCCATCTTGTTCGTGGCCAGTGCCTGCACGGGCGTGATGCCCGGGACCAGCAACAGGGCGGGAAGCTGGATCAGCCCGCCCCCGCCCACCACGGCGTCCACCCACCCGGCTGCGAAACCCGCAAGCACAATCAGTACCAGCGTGGTGAGCTGGATGGACTCAAGCCCTGGAAGCACCCCTGCTGCGTCAGCTGGCGCGGACAGCGTTGACTACGTAGTCAACAGCCTTGTCTACGGCAACGTTCTCGGCATCACCGCTGCGGCGGTCCTTGATCTCCACCACGCCGTCCACCAGGCCGCGGCCCACGGCAAGGATAGTGGGTACGCCGAGCAACTCGGCGTCACCGAACTTGACCCCGGGCGAGACCTTGGGCCGGTCATCCAGCAGGACCTCAAGGCCCGCGGCTTCCAGGTCTGCTGCCAGCTGCCCGGCGGTGGCAAAGATGTCCTCGCCCTTGCCGACGGCCACCACGTGGACGTCAGCCGGCGCCACCGAACGCGGCCACACCAGGCCCTTGCTGTCATTGTTGGACTCGGCCAGCGCGGCAACTGCCCGGGTGACACCTACGCCGTAGGAGCCCATGGTGACGGTAACCTGCTTGCCGTTCTGGTCCAGGACCTTCAGCTCCAGGGCTTCGGCGTACTTCCGGCCGAGCTGGAAAATGTGGCCCATCTCGATTCCGCGGGCTATCTCCAGGGGGCCGGAGCCGTCAGGGGCGGGGTCGCCTTCACGGACTTCCGTGCACTCGATGACGCCGTCCCACGAGAAGTCCCTGCCCGCCACCAGGCCGAAGACGTGCTTGCCTGCCTCATTGGCGCCGGTGATCCAGGCGGTTCCGCTGACAATGCGGGGATCCACCAGGTACAGGAGCTTCGAGGCGCTCTCGCTGCCCAGCAGTGCTTCGTCCAGTGCAAGTCCGGGTCCAAGGTAGCCCTTCACGATCGACGGCTGCTTCTTGAGGTCGTCGTCGTTGGCGGCTTCGATGCCGATTTCGCCTGCGATTGGCAGGAAGGAGCCGATGTTCGCCTCAACGCGCTTCAGGTCCACGCCCCGGTCGCCGGGAACACCAATGACCACGAGCTGCCGTTCCCCGGTGGGCAGAGTGACGGCCAGCACGACGTTCTTGAGCGTGTCCGCGGCAGTCCACGCGCCGCCGTCGGCTGATGAGCGCGGGGCGAGCTGGTTTGCAGCTGCGACGAGCGTGTCAATGGTGGGCGTATCAGGGGTGTCGAGGACCTCGGCGGCGGGAGCAGCCGAGAAGTCGATTGGCGCGGGCGCCACAGTAGTGACGGCCTCGACGTTCGCGGCGTAGCCCCCGGCGGATCGGACGAACGTGTCCTCACCAATCTCCGTGGGGTGCAGGAATTCCTCGCTCTTTGAGCCCCCCATGGCGCCGGCGGTTGCAGTGACAGGGATAACCTCCAGGCCGAGGCGCTCGAAAATCCGGAGGTAGGCCCCGCGGTGGGCCGCGTAGCTGGCGTCCAGGCCGGCGTCGTCGACGTCGAACGAGTAGGAGTCCTTCATGATGAACTCGCGTCCGCGCAGGAGGCCCGCGCGGGGGCGGGCTTCGTCCCGGTACTTGTTCTGAATCTGGTAAAGGCTGAGCGGCAGGTCCTTGTAGGAGGAGTAGAGGTCCTTGACCAGCAACGTGAACATTTCTTCGTGGGTAGGGGCCAGCAGGTAGTCCGCGCCCTTGCGGTCCTGGAGGCGGAACAGGCCTTCGCCGTACTCGGTCCAGCGGTTTGTGGCCTCGTACGGTTCGCGCGGCAGCAGCGCCGGGAAGTGAACTTCCTGTGCCCCGATGTTCGCCATTTCCTCCCGGATGATGGCTTCAACCTTGCGCAGGACGCTCAGTCCCAGCGGCAGCCAGGTGTAGATGCCGGGGGCGGCGCGGCGGATGTAGCCCGCGCGGACCAGGAGGCGGTGGCTGGCAACCTCGGCGTCGACGGGGTCTTCGCGCAGGGTGCGCAGGAATAACTGGGACAGTCTTGTAACCACGGGAAAGTTTCCGTTTCTGGGGAGGTGCTGGAGCAGCAGCAGGCCGGGCATTTCGTCTGGGTACTAATCTACCGCCAAGCACAGCAGAGCCACGCCCGGGATACAAAGCCCCTGGCCCCCCAAAGGGCTGGTCATCGCATCCGGGCGTGGCTCAAAGCCGTTACCGCCTAAGTACTGGTGAGGACTGGTGAGACCGCCCACGCCACTCCAGCGCAGCTAAATCGAACCTAAGTGATGGGGCCCACAAATGACAAGTATTCTTCCCATCGGCGTTGATCAGCGTCATGTCCAGGTGCGGCGTAGACCAGCAGGTGATGATGGGGCGAGTGGCAGGAGAGCCTAGAACAGCACGGTGGCGAACGTGCCCACCTGCCGGAAACCAACCCGCTCGTACGTGGCGCGGGCGCGCACGTTGAATCCGTTGACGTAGAGGCTGGTAATGGGAGCGATCTTCCTCGCCTGCTCCACAACGGCCGCCATGTAGCCGGAGCTGAGGCCCTGGCCACGGTACAGCGGGTTCATCCAGACGCCCTGGACCTGTGTGACCTCCGAGGTGACGGCACCAAGTTCGGCTTTGAACACCACTTCACGAGCGTCGTTGAGGTGAACGAGGGAATGGCCTTGGCGGATCAGACCTTCCACCCGCCGGCTGTAGAACTCCCTGCCGCCAAGGAAGGGAGAATAGCCCACTTCCTCCTCGAACATGGCCGCGCAGGCAGGAAGGATGCGGTCAAAGTCGGCGAGGTTTCCCAGACCGACGCCGGGATCGGGCTGGATCAACGGCGGACCTTCGATAGTCATCAGGGGCTGCTCGGCGCGAACCTCGTGCGCCCGGTGGCCCAGTTCCACAAGTTTGGCGTGGAGGGCAAGGACCGACTCGGCAGGACCGAACGCGGAGGCGTAGCGGCGTCCGGACCCATTGGCTGCCCGCGCAACGGCCCCGGCAAAACCGGGGTCCAGCTGGACCGGAACCAGGTTGGCCCCAGCCCAGCACGCTCCTACCAGCACGCCGTCGTCGAAGACGCCAATGACGCCGGCGCCGCCACTGGTGGGGGCGGCGGTACCGGAAGCACGCAGGTGGGCAAGGATGAAGACGTTGGTTACCGGATCCTGCTGAGCCAGCATCCGGAGCGCGGCAGTATCCGTTCCGTCCAGCGTGCGGACAGAGATCCCCGGGGGGTCGGGAGCGTCCTTACGAGACGCTAACCACGGGGCTACCCTTGACAGCATCTTCGCCATCGGCCTCCCCCATCTCTTCCGCGATACGCATGGCCTCTTCGATCAGTGTCTCAACAATTTGGCTCTCGGGCACAGTCTTGATGACTTCGCCCTTCACAAAAATCTGGCCCTTGCCGTTGCCGGAAGCCACGCCAAGATCAGCCTCGCGGGCCTCACCGGGACCGTTCACCACGCAACCCATGACGGCCACCCGCAGCGGAATCTCCATGCCTTCGAGTCCTGCCGTGACCTGCTCAGCGAGCGTGTACACATCCACCTGTGCGCGGCCGCAGGACGGGCAGGAAACGATTTCGAGCTTCCGCGGACGCAGGTTGAGGGACTGGAGAATCTGGTTGCCCACCTTGATCTCCTCCACCGGCGGAGCCGAGAGGGAAACGCGGATGGTGTCACCGATCCCCCGGGATAGGAGTGCGCCGAAGGCGGTGGCTGACTTAATGGTTCCCTGGAACGCCGGGCCGGCCTCGGTGACGCCAAGGTGCAGCGGCCAGTCGCCCTTCTCCGCCAGCATCTCGTACGCCGCCACCATGATCACCGGATCGTTGTGCTTGACGGAGATTTTGAAGTCGTGGAAGCCGTGCTCCTCGAACAGGGAGGCTTCCCAGACGGCGGATTCCACCAGTGCCTCCGGCGTGGCCTTGCCGTACTTCTTCAGGATGCCCGGTTCCAGCGAACCGGCGTTGACGCCGATCCTGATGGAGGTGCCATGGTCCCGGGCGGCCGCCGCGATTTCCTTGACCTGGTCGTCGAACTTGCGGATGTTGCCCGGGTTCACACGCACGGCGGCGCAACCGGCCTCAATCGCCGCGAAGACGTACTTGGGCTGGAAGTGGATGTCCGCGATGACCGGAATCTGCGACTTCCTGGCGATGATGGGCAATGCCTCGGCGTCATCGGCGGAAGGGCAGGCCACGCGCACAATGTCACAGCCGGACGCCGTGAGTTCCGCAATCTGCTGCAGGGTGGCGTTGATGTCCGTGGTGGGGGTTGTGGTCATGGACTGCACGCTGATGGGGAAGTCTGAGCCTACCCCTACTGAACCGACCTTGATCTGGCGGGTCTTACGGCGGGGGGCGAGGACGGGCGGCGGTGCTGACGGCATTCCCAGGCTGACCGAGGTCACGTGGACTCCTAGAGTTGAAAGGGTTTCGAAGCGGCTACGCGGTGAGGCCGGCGAGCACGCCGATGATGGGCGACCACTCCGTGATGCGGGTCCCGGCGATGACTCCGGCGGCGGCAAAGGGATCCTGCTTGAGGATTGAATTCAGGGCGGCTTCGTCTGCGGTCTTGAAAATCAGCAGCGCTCCGGCGCCGTCGCCGTACGGACCGCTGGCAAGGACGACACCATCCTGCGCAAGGCCCGCCAGCCATTCGCGGTGGGCTGGCCTGGCCTCGTTGCGGGCTTCGGTGGAATCGGCGGCGTAAACGTACTCAACGGCAAAAACTGTCATACCGCTACCCTATCGCCCCGCCTGCCCCAGCACCCATCCGGGAGCCCTGCCGGGCCGACGGGACTGCACAGTGCGCACGCCTCAGGAAAGGAACAGCACTTTAACCACCGCCGCCGTTCCGGCAGCCCACAGCATGGAGGTCAGTGTTCCGATGATGAAGCGTTCGGCTGCCACGGGCGTTTCCTTCAGCTCCGCGAACCTGCCCAGGCCCTTAATGGCCACGATGTAGGCGATGGCCACAGGTTGGCCGGTGAGGATTGCCAGGCACACGCCGAGCCGCTCCAGTACTCCAATAATTGCTCCGCCGCGGAGGATGCGCTGGCTGGAAACAGGGGGCATCCCAGCTGAAGCACCCGGCGACGGGGCGGCGGCTGCCGCTGTGAGCTCCCCGTCCACGTTTTGGGTTCCGGCACGGGGCGGGTCCACTGTCACGTCCGCGGCCGGGTCCTCGGTTGCCCTGCTGGCCTCCTCCGCAGCTCTGGCGGCATCGGCTTTGTCGTCGATGGTTCTGGCTACCCGGAACACCAGGGCGGTCACCGGCCAACCGGCGAAACCGGCCACGAGCAGCGCGGCCGTAACCCACAGTGCGGTCACTGGGCTGCCTCATTCCTGGTATGGACAGCCTGGAAGTGGGCGTGGTCCAAAAGCATCGCTGCTGCCGGCCTGGCTGCCCATTCTTCCTGCCAGCCGGAGCGAAGGACCGCCCGGCTCACCGATTGCTCCGTTATCCCCAACGAGTGGGCAACCTGCTTCTGGCTGCCATGCCGGCCCTCGCCGTCCTGGATCTCGCGCAGCCGGTCCACCACCCGCCACTGCGCCTCCGTGCGCTGCTGCACAACCCTTCCGATCAGGCGCAGCACCGCCTGGGCGTTTGCGCTGGCCATGGCACCTTCCTTTCCCTGGGACGGGAGGTCCCCACGGCCCATAATGCCCGCTACCACTGACAACGGAACCTGGCCCGCTGCACTTTTCGCCAGTTCCACAGCTTTGCGCGCTGCCACAAAGCCGCTGCCTGATCCCTCCCTGGGGCTGTTCCCCGGCGCCAGCTGTACGTTGCCTATCCCAATCCCGACGTACCAGTGGCCACTCCGAAGCGCGTGGAGTGCTATATCCACCACCTCTGCGGCGTTCTCCACAACGCCCTGGAGTTCGTCACCAACCGAGCGTTCGAAGGGTGCCGGCGTGAGGGTTCGGAGCGCGGAGATCAGGTCAGGGACCCGGTCGCGGTCCGAAGAGCTGCCACGCTGGTCAATGGTCAGAACGTACATGCCATGACCCTAGACATCGGGCGGCATATAATCAATCGGTAATAGCTGATTATCCAATATCAGCCGTCAGAGGCTGATGAAAGCGAATCACCCTTGCCGGTTTGCAACTCCCGCATTGCGCTCGAAGGTCAGCCGAAGAGGTTGACGGGTTTGACGATGTCGGCATAGATGAGGAGCGCGCTCATGCCCATCAGCAGGGCCGCCACCACATAGGTCACAGGGAGCAGCCTGGCAATGTCAAAGGCGCCTGGGTCAGGCTTGCCGAACAGTTTGGCCACCTGGCGCCGGGCACCTTCGTAGAGCGCACCGGCTACGTGACCGCCGTCCAGCGGCAATAGCGGGATCAGGTTGAAGACCGCCAGGGCGAAGTTCAGCCCGGCCAGCAGTCCCACCAGGGTGGCCACCCGGGACTGGACGGGGATCTCCTCCATGGCGGCCACTTCACCGGCCACCCGGCCCACACCAACCACGCTGATGGGGCCGTTGGGGTCGCGGGGCTCCTCGCTGAAGGCGGCTTTCGCCACGCCTACCACCCGGGCGGGGAGGTTGAAGACCACTCCTGCCACCTGCCGGATGTTTTCGCCGGCCATGGGCAGAACGGACGACGCCGGCTGGGGCACCAGTTCTGTCTGCGCGCCAATGCCCAGGAAGCCGACGTCCTGGTAAAGGAGGGTGCCGGCGTCGTCCGTCGCCTGCCGGCCATCCGCACCGATGATGGGCCTGGCCGACAGTACCGGCGTCACGGTGGTGGAAACCGGGGCACCGTCCCGCTCCACCGTAATGGCTACTTCACGCCCTGCCGAAGCCCGGATCCATTCAGTCAACTGGTCCCAGCTGGTAACGGCTTTCCCGTCAAAGGAAGTGATGGTGTCGTTGGGTTTCAGGCCTGCGGCCGCGGCCGGCGTAAGCTGGCAGTCCGCTGAATCCGGGTCAACGGTTTCGCCCGCCGCCACCTGGCATTTGGAGACGTCCGAGATGGTGGTGGTGGCCGTCGCCATGCCAAAGCCCATCAGCAGGACAGCGGTCAGCACCACGCCGAGGACCATGTTCATGGCCGGGCCGCCCAGCATCACGATGATCTTTTTCCATACGGGAAGCCGGTAAAACACCCGGTTTTCATCACCCGGGCCAACTTCCTCCTGGGCGGCGGACCGTGCTTCCGTTGCCAGCGTCTGGAACATTCCCGTGCTGGAGGGCCTGACGGATCCGTCCTCCTGGTTGGGCGGGTACATCCCGATCATGGAGACGTAACCGCCCAGCGGAATGGCCTTCACGCCGTACTCCGTCTCGCCTTTCCGCCGTGACCAGAGTGTGGGGCCAAACCCGATCATGTACTTGGTGACGCGGACCCTGAAGAGCTTGGCGGGCACGAGGTGGCCCACTTCGTGGAGCGCGATGGAGGCAGCGATGCCGATGGCCACAAAGACGACACCGAGGATAAAGAGGAAAACGGGGGTCATGGAGGTACTTGCTGCTTCCTAGAGACTGCTGACTGCTAAACGTTCATTGGCGCGTGCGCGTGCCCAGCTTTCAGCATCCAGCACAGTTTCCACTGTCAGCCCGGAGGAGCCTGAATGTTCGCTGAGGACGGCGGCCACGGTGTCCACAATGTCCGTGAACCTGATCCGGCCGGCATGGAAGGCCGTCACGGCTTCCTCGTTGGCGGCGTTAAACACGGCGGGAAAGGTGCTGCCCCGTTTGGCCGCGTCCTTGGCAAGGTCAACGGCAGGGAAGGCAGCCACGTCCAGGGGCTCGAAAGTCCACGTGGACGCCTGGGTCCAGTCGCAGGCCGCGGCGGCGTTGGGCACCCTGTCCGGCCAGCCCAGCCCCAGGGCTATCGGGAGGCGCATGTCCGGCGGGGACGCCTGGGCAATGATCGACCCGTCGATGAACTGGACCATGGAGTGAACCACGGACTGGGGATGCACCACCACATCGATCCGTTCCAGCGGCACGTCGAACAGCAGGTGTGCCTCGATCACTTCCAGTCCCTTGTTGACGAGGGTGGCAGAGTTGGTGGTGACCATGACGCCCATGTCCCAGGTGGGGTGTGCCAGTGCTTCGTGCGGAGCGACATCGTGGAGTTCCGCCCTGCTCCTGCCGCGGAAAGGGCCACCCGAGGCTGTGAGGATGAGTTTGTCCACCTCGGCCGCCGACCCCGAGCGCAGGCACTGGGCGATAGCCGAGTGCTCGGAGTCCACGGGGACAATCTGGCCTTCCCGGGCCGCCGCTTTCACCAGCGAGCCGCCGACAATCAGCGATTCCTTGTTGGCGAGGGCAAGGGTGGCGCCTGACTTGAGGGCAGCCAAAGTCGGTGCCAGGCCGATGGAACCGGTGATTCCATTAAGCACCACGTCTGCCTGGACCTCTGCGATCCGGGTGGATGCATCCGGTCCTGCGACGATCTCCGGCCGGTAGCCGTGCCTGCCGGCCGCGGCGGCGGCCTCCCCGATCAACAGTGCGAGGCGTCGGGGGTCGCCGCCGGCAATGCCCACAGCCGCTGCCCCTGTGTTCACCGCCTGCTGCGCGAGGAGCTCCAGGTTGCCTCCCCCGGCACTGAGTGCCACCACCTCGAAAAGATGCGGGGCGCCGTCGACGACGTCAATCGCCTGGGTGCCGATGGAGCCGGTGGATCCAAGGAGGGCGATCTTGCGTGGCTGCATTGCTTAAGTATTGCGCACCATCCTTGGCCCGCTGCGCCTTGACCCCGGGGTGGCCGGGCGTAACGTGGACTCCGTGGACTGGCTCTCGTGGTTTGATGCGCCGGAATACGAGTTCGCCCGGCAGGTGCTGCAGCGCGGCGTGGCAGCACTGTATTTCGTTGCGTTCCTGTCCTCACTGAACCAGTTCCCCGCGCTGCTGGGCGAGCGGGGCCTCCTTCCGGCGCCTGAGTACCTGTCCGGTTTCAGCCGTTTGCGCCGGCCCACCCTATTCCGCTGGCGGTACTCGGACCGGCTGCTGCGCTGGGTCTGCGCGGCAGGGCTTGTGGTGTCGGCGCTGCTGGTGGCGGGCATCCCGCAGCAGGGTCCGCCTTGGGTTCCCCTCATTGCGTTCCTGAGCCTGTGGCTGCTCTACATGTCCATTGTGAACGTGGGCCAGACCTTCTACGGCTTCGGCTGGGAGATGCTGCTCCTCGAGGCGGGCTTCACCGTGGCCTTCCTGGGGTCGGACCAGACCGACCCGCCGCGCACCATCCTGATCCTGATCGTGTGGCTGGTGTTCCGGCTCGAGTTTGGCGCCGGCATGATCAAAATCCGCGGCGGCCGTGAATGGCGCGACCTCACCGCCCTGTACTACCACCACGAAACCCAGCCCATGCCGGGGCCATTGAGCCGGCAGGCGCATCTGCTGCCCAAACCGCTCCACAAAGTTGAAGTCCTCGGCAACCATTTCGCCCAGCTGGTGGTGCCCTTTTTCCTGTTCGCGCCGCAGCCGGTGGCCAGCGTCGCGGCGGCGGTGGTCATCCTCACCCAGCTGTGGCTGGTGGCCACCGGCAACTTCGCCTGGCTGAACTGGATCGCCATTGTGCTGGCGTTCGCCGCGGTGAGCGACCCGGTGGCGCATGCTGTCCTGCCGGTCATCCCGCTGGACTGGCACGGCGAAGCCGCCGCGGGCAGGGAGACACCGCTGTGGTGGCTGGTCATCACGCTGGCCGTCACCCTTTTGCTGCTGGTGCTCAGCTACTGGCCCCTGCGCAACCTGTTCTCCAGCCGGCAACTCATGAACGCCAGCTTCAACCGGTGGCAGCTGGTCAACACCTACGGTGCGTTCGGTTCAGTAACCAGGAAGCGCATCGAGATCGTGGTGGAAGGCACGCTTGAGGAGGACCCGGACAGTTCCGCCAAGTGGCAGGAGTACGGCTTCAAGGGCAAGCCGGGCGATGTCCGCAGGGTGCCGCGCCAGTGGGCGCCGTACCACCTCCGGCTGGACTGGCTGATGTGGTTCCTGCCGCTGCGGAGCGTCCATGAGGAGTGGTTCTACGCTTTCCTCGGCAAACTGCTGGAAGCGGACCGCCCCACGCTGCGGCTGCTTCGCCAGGACCCGTTCGACGGCGTGCCGCCGCACTGGGTGCGCGTCCGCAGCTACCACTACCGGTTTGCGACGCGTCAGGAATTCCGGGAGACCGGGGACCGGTGGGTGCGGACGTTGCTCCACGAGCCGATTCCCCCGGTTTCGCTGCGGAAATCGAGCGGACGCAAACGTTAGGCGTGCTCCCCTGCACGGCGGATAACTGCCTCGGCGTGCCGGAGGATGGGCCCGTCAACCATGTGGCCGTTGTATTGGAAAACGCCCTGTCCTGCCGCCGCCGCGGCCTGGAGCAGCGCTGCGGCAGCCGAGACCTCCGCTTCCGAGGGCGCATAGGTCCCCCGCACCACTGCTGCCTGGCTGGGATGGATGCATGCCTTGGAACCGAAGCCTGACGCCACCGCATCCGCCGCTTCCGCCGCCAGGCCCTCCAGGTCCGGAATGTTGGTGTAGACGGCGTCCACCGCTTCCTTGCCGAAGGCCCGTGCGGCGAGCAGGACTGAGGACCGGGCGTGGAGCGCGACGGCCCGGTAGCCGCCATCGTCCGTCCTGCTGGAGGTCCCGCCCAGTGACGCCAGCAGGTCCTCAGCTCCCCACATCAGGGCCACTACGTTGGGGGCCGCGGCAATTGCCGGGGCGTTGAGGACGCCGGCGGCCGTTTCACACAGTGCAATCACCTGGTAGCGGGCCAGGGCATCCACCTGCACGGTGCTCTCGGCTTTCGCGAGCATCACGGTTTTGTAGGGCGTGTGGGCCAGGCAGTGCAGGTCCTTCTCGAATTCCTCGGTCCCGGCAGGGTTTACCCGGATAATGGTCCGGCTCGGGTCCAGCTCGGGCACGTCGCCGGCAGCACCCAGCTGCGCAAGGATGGCACCGCGGGCGCGTTGTTTGTCCGCCGGGGCGACGGCGTCCTCAAGGTCCAGGATGACGGCGTCGGCGCGGGTGGCGGCTTTCTGGTAGCGCTCAGGCCGGTCCGCCGGGCAGAAAAGCAGGGCAGGTCCCATCACAAAGGTCATACCGGTATTGTCCCCTCTCCCGGGCCGGGCTGCCGGGCGTGCGCGTCCCGCGTCCACATCAGGCAACTGCGCTTCGCCAGTGCAACCACGGTGCCGTCCTGGTTGCGGCCGGTGTGTTCCATGCTGACGATGCCCTGGCCGGGGCGGGATGACGAGAGCCGTTTCCCGGCGATCACCGTCTCGGTGTAAAGGGTGTCGCCGTGGTACAGCGGGTGCGGGAAGGAGACGTCGGTGAGGCCCAGTTGGGCGATGATGGTGCCCTGGGTGAGCTGGGAAACGGACTGGCCCACCATGGTGGCGAGGGTGAACATGGAGTTCACCAGCCGCTGGCCGAAAGGCTGGCCTGCGCTCCAGGCAGCGTCGAGGTGCAGCGCCTGGGTGTTCATTGTCAGCGTGGTGAACAGGACGTTGTCCGCTTCCGTGACGGTCCGGCCGGGACGGTGGGCGTACAGCACGCCCTCCTCCAGCTCATCGAAGTACAGTCCGCGCTGCTCGATCTGGCGCAGCCCGTCGCCGGAATTCCTGCCGCCCCTCATACAGTCAGTTCCCGGTCTTCCTCGAAAAGCTCGGCACCGGTGGCCGCTGCCACGTCCTCCACGGAAACGTTGGGCGCCAGTTCCCGGAGTACCAGGCGCGAGCCTGCTGAGTCGACGACGTCGATGACTGCCAGGTCCGTGATGATCCGGTCCACGCAGCCTTTGCCCGTCAGGGGCAGGGAGCACTGCCGGACAATCTTCGGGTTCCCGTTGCGGTCCACGTGCTCCATCATCACGATGACCTTCTTGGCGCCGAACACCAGGTCCATGGCCCCGCCCATTCCCTTGACCATCTTGCCCGGAATCATCCAGTTGGCGAGATCGCCGTTCTCGGCCACCTCCATGGCACCGAGTACGGCGACATCCACGTGCCCGCCGCGGATCATTCCGAAGGAAGTCGCCGAGTCGAAGAAGGCAGCCCCCTTGTTGACCGTGACAGTTTCCTTGCCGGCGTTGATCAGGTCCGGGTCTACGGCATCCTCCGCCGGATAAGGTCCGACGCCGAGAATCCCGTTTTCGGAATGGAGCACCACTTCCACCCCGGCAGGGATGTAGTTGGGAATGAGGGTTGGCATGCCGATGCCCAGGTTGACGTACTGGCCGTTGCTGAGCTCCCGGGCCACCCGGGCGGCCAGTTCGTTCCGCGTCCAGCCCTTGGTTTGGGACGTGTCCCGTCCGTCGCCCGGGGCGTCGTGTTGGGAGGCTGCGCGGCGGTACTCCGGACGTACGCCTTCAGGCCGTGGCGCGTAGGGGCTGTTCGGGTCCATGGTTAGGCTCCTGCCTGCTGGTTGAGGGCGACGGTCCGCTTTTCAATCCGCTTTTCGGCGTCCGGGGCCAGCACTACCCGCTGGACGAAAATCCCCGGTGTGTGGATGTGTTCGGGGTCCAGCTCGCCCGGTTCCACCAGTTCCTCCACCTCCGCGATGGTGATCCGCCCGGCCATGGCGCACAGCGGGTTGAAATTCATGGCGGTGGCGTGGAAGACCAGGTTTCCGTGGCGGTCGCCCTTCCAGGCGTGGACCAGGCCAAAGTCCGGGGTCAGGGCCTCCTCCAGCACGTAATCGACCCCGGCGAAGGTGCGCACCTCCTTCGGGGCCGAAGCGATGGCAATCCCGCCGTGGGCGTCGTATTTCTGCGGCAGGCCGCCGTCGGACACCTGGGTGCCTACGCCGGCCTTGGTGAAAAAGGCCGGGATGCCCGCACCGCCTGCCCGGAGTTTCTCTGCAAGGGTGCCCTGCGGAGTGAGCACCACCTCAAGCTCACCGGCCAGGTACTGGCGGGCGAACTCCTTGTTCTCGCCGACGTAGGAGCTGATGGTCCGGCGGATCCGGCCGTCCCGAAGCAGTATGCCCAGGCCCCAGTCGTCCACGCCGCAGTTGTTGCTCACCGTTTCCAGCTCCGTTGTTCCGGCCCGGTGCAGCGCGTCAATCAGGGACACCGGGATGCCGCACAAACCGAAGCCCCCCACCGCCAGGGAGGCGCCGTCCGGGATGTCCGCTACAGCCTCCTCTGCGGTGGCAACAACCTTATCTATCATCGGTGATCCTTTCAGGCCGACTCGGTTCCATGGGGCAAGCGCCCGGTACTACAGACCCAGTTCGCGGGCAATCAGCATCAACTGGACCTCCGTGGTGCCCTCCCCCACCTCAAGGATCTTGGAGTCGCGGTAATGGCGTGCCACGGTGAACTCATTGATGAAGCCATAGCCGCCGAACACCTGGGTGGCATCCCGCGCGTTGTCCATGGCCGCCTCGCCTGCGACCATCTTAGCGATGGCCGCCTGGGTCTTGAACGGCTTTCCGGCCAGCATGCGGAACGCCGCGTCGTAGTAAGCCAGGCGGGCGGTATGGGCCCTTGCCTCCATGCGGGCGATCTTGAATGAGATCGCCTGGTACTTGCCGATCTGGTTGCCGAAGGCGCTCCGTTCCTTCGCGTACTTGACCGACAGATCCACGCAGCCCTGGGCGGCGCCGGTGGCCAGCGCCGCAATCGCGATGCGGCCCTCATCGAGGATGGACAGGAAGTTGGCGTAGCCGCGGCCCTCCACCCCCAGCAGGTTTGACTCCGGGACACGCACGACCCTCAGCGTCAGCGGGTGGGTGTCCGAGGCGTTCCAGCCCACCTTGTTGTACGGCTTCTCCGCTTTGAAGCCTTCCGTGTCCGTGGGAACCAGGATGGTGGAAATTTCCTTTTGGATGCTGCCGTCCGCGCGTTCCTTCTGTCCGGTGACGGCCGTGACCGTGACAAGCCGGGTGATGTCCGTGCCGGAGTTGGTGATGAACTCTTTGTTGCCGTTAATCACCCATTGCCCTGCCTCACGCCGGGCGGAGGTCTTGGTGCCGCCGGCGTCGGATCCCGCCTCCGGTTCGGTCAGGCCGAAGCCCGCGAGCGCCTGGCCGGACGCCAGCAGGGGCAGCCACTCCTGCTTCTGTTCCCCGGTTCCGAAGCGGTAGATCGGCATGGCACCGAGGGATACGCCCGCCTCGAGGGTGATGGCTACGGACTGGTCCACCCGGCCCAGCTGCTCCAGTGCCAGGGCAAGGGCGAAGTAGTCCCCGCCCATGCCGCCGAATTCCTCGGGGAAGGGCAGTCCGAACAGCCCCATTTCTGCCATCTGCTTCACTACCCCGTAGGGGAAGCTGTGCTCTTCGTCGTGCTTGGCCGACACCGGGGCAACCACGTTGTCCGCGAAGTCCCGGACGGTGTCGCTGAGGTCCTGGTATTCCTCGCTGAGTTCAAAACCTGCCATGTCTAGGCTCCTTTGCCATCTGAAGGGGTGTCGTGTGGCTGTTCTGCGGCGGCCTCCGTGTGGGTGGCGTGGATGGTGGCCAGGACCTGGTCTGCTTTGACGGGGTCGCCCAACCGGATACTGAGGTGGACCGTTCCGTCCAGCGGTGCCAGCAAATGGTGTTCCATCTTCATCGCCTCCACCGACGCCAGCACCTGCCCGGCCACCACGGCCTCTCCGTCGCTGACCGCAACGGACACCACGGTTCCCGGCATCGGGGAGCGGACGGCGGGATCGGCGGCGCCCTCCTCCCGGTGGACAGCTGCCAGGACCCGTTCCAGCCGTGACTCACGGGTGAGTATTTCCAGCCGGCAGGACCAGCCTTCGTTGCCCAGGAACAGTTCCGCCGGTACCCCTGCAACCGGGTGGTCATTGTTAGGTGTCACCGGCCCACGGAAGACCGGTGCGACGGCGTAGGTGGTGCTCTGGCCGTCGAGGGTCAGCACGGCGGCGCGGGGGGAAAGGTACTCCAGCCGCGCCGGTCGTGCGGGCCCGCTGTCCACAGCCACGAGGACGGTGCCGCCGGGGGTCCTGCCTCCCGCGGTCACGGTGCCAAACGCAGTACCGTCTGTTGATGCGCCGCTAATGCTTACTGTTGCAACGCCGCCGTCGGGCGTTCCCAAACTGATGCGGCGGGGTGCAGGTGCTCCCAGCCGCCAGCCATTGCGTGCTTGCCAGAGGCCGGGCGCGGGGGGCGTATTGTTCTGTGCCTCGGCACCGATGGTGAAGAGTGCCGCCGCCACCAGTTCGGCGTCGGCGACCCGGCGGAAGGTCAGCTTGGGCAGTTTGCGCTCTATCAGTCCGGTATCGAGGCGGCCGGCGCGGACGTCGGGATCGTTGATCAGCAACCGCAGGTACTCCACATTGGTGTCCAGTCCCAGTGCGGTATAGCCTGCCAGGGCGGTATCAAGGGCGGCCAGGGCTGCCGCGCGGTCCTCGCCCCAGGCGATGAGCTTGGACATCATGGGGTCGTAGCTGGCCGAGAGCTCCAGCCCCTCCACCAGGGACGAGTCCACCCGCACCAGGCCGTTGCCGGCAGTGACCTGGGTTTGGGAAGGGGCGCTGGGGCGCCTTGGCCCACCGGGCAGTTCGTCCAGCAGGAGCAACGTGCCTGTGGACGGAAGGAAGTTCTTCTCGGGCACCTCGGCGTAAACCCGGGCTTCCACTGCGTGACCGTTAAGTCCGACGTCGGCCTGCCGGACGGTGAGTTCCTCGCCCGCGGCGATCCGCACCTGCCACTCGACGAGGTCGATGCCGGTGACCATCTCGGTGACCGGGTGTTCCACCTGCAGCCGTGTGTTCATCTCCATGAAATAGAACTCCTCCGGCGAATCGTCGGAGACGAGGAACTCCACCGTTCCGGCGCCGCTGTAGTTGACGCTGCGGGCTGCGTTGCACGCGGCTTCGCCGAGGCGGGCACGGATGGCGGCGCCTGCCGGGAGTGCTTCAAGCAGCGGTGAAGGAGCCTCTTCGATAACCTTTTGGTGCCGCCGCTGCAACGAGCATTCGCGCTCGCCGAGGTGGATGACGTTGCCGTGGTTGTCGGCCAGGACCTGCACCTCGATGTGCCGCGGGGTGGACACCAGGCGCTCCAGGAACAGGGTGTCGTCGCCGAAGGCACTTGCCGCCACCCTTCGCGCCGTGGCCAGTACCGGCACCAGGTCTTCCTGGCGTTCCACCACGTGCATGCCTTTGCCGCCCCCGCCCGCTGAGGGTTTGATCAGGAGGGGAAACCCCACGGCCCCGGCAGCCTGTGCCAGTTGGTGGTCGGTCATTCCCGGTTGGGCAACCCCGGGGACCACGGGAACGCCGTATCCGGCCACGTGGTTCTTGGACCGGATCTTGTCCCCCATCACATTCAGGGCCTCCACACCGGGTCCGATGAAGGTAATGCCTGCCTGGTCCAGTGCGCGGGCAAAGTCCACGTTCTCGCTGAGGAAGCCATAGCCCGGGTGCACTGCTTCGGCCCCTGTCTTGCGGCACGCCTCGATAATGGCTTCGATCTTCAGGTAGCTCTCGGTGGCAGCGGCCGGGCCAATCCGGACGGCAGTGTCAGCTTCGCGGACGTGCCGGGCGCCGGCGTCGGCATCGCTGTACACCGCGACTGACCGGATACCCAGGGCGCGCAGCGTCCGGATGACGCGGCTTGCGATCTCGCCGCGGTTGGCTACGAGGACGGTGCCGAAGAGTGCATCCTGTTTTGGCGGTGCCGTGGCGGATGTTTCCGCGCGGGCGGCCGGCGATAGTGGCATGGTCACTGGGCTCACATCCTGAAGAGGCCGAAGGAGGTTTCCGGCAGCGGGGCGCGGGACACCACGTCCAGTGCCAGCCCCAGGACCGTACGGGTGTCCACGGGATCGATCACGCCGTCATCCCACAGGCGGGCGGTGGAGTAGTAGGGGCTGCCCTGGTCCTCGTACTGCCGGCGGATGGGCGCCTTGAAGTCTTCCTCGTCCTCAGCCGACCACTCCTGGCCGGCTGCCTCGTACTGCTCCCGCTTCACGGTGGCCAGGACGCTGGAGGCCTGATTGCCGCCCATCACGGAAATCCGGGCGGCGGGCCACATCCACAGGAACCGCGGCGAATAGGCGCGGCCACACATCGAGTAGTTGCCGGCACCGAACGAGCCTCCGATCACCACCGTCAGCTTGGGCACACGGGCTGTCGCCACGGCGGTGACCATCTTGGCCCCGTTCTTCGCGATGCCGCCCTGCTCCGAATCCTTGCCCACCATAAAACCGGAAATGTTTTGCAGGAACAGAAGCGGGATTCCACGCTGGTCGCACAGTTCAATGAAGTGCGCGCCCTTGAGGGACGATTCGCTGAACAGGACGCCGTTGTTGGCCACGATCCCCACCGGGTGCCCGTGCAGCCTGGCGAAGCCTGTCACCAAGGTGGCGCCGTACTCCTTTTTGAATTCGTGGAACCGGCCGCCGTCCACCAGCCTGGCGATCACCTCATGGACGTCGTACGGGGCGTTGACGTCCGTTGGAACAGCGCCGTAGATCCCGCCAGGATCTGCTGCGGGTTCGACGGCGTCAGCCACCTCCCACACCGGTGGTGCCGGCGGCGGCAGGGTGGCCACGATGTCCCGGATGATCTGCAGCGCGTGTTCGTCGTTTTCGGCCAGGTGGTCCGTCACGCCGGAGATCCTGGAGTGCACTTCCCCGCCGCCGAGTTCCTCAGGAGTGACAATTTCACCGATCGCGGCCTTCACCAGCGGCGGCCCGCCCAGGAAGATGGTGCCCTGGTTCCGGACGATTACGGTCTCGTCACTCATGGCCGGAACGTAGGCACCGCCGGCAGTGCAGGAGCCCATAACCGAGGCGATCTGGGGAATCTTGGCCGCCGAGAGCCTGGCCTGGTTATAGAAGATCCGGCCAAAGTGGTCCCGGTCCGGGAAAACCTCATCCTGCTTGGGCAGGAAGGCCCCACCGGAGTCCACCAGGTAGATGCAGGGCAGCCGGTTTTCGAAGGCGATTTCCTGGGCCCGCAGGTGCTTCTTCACGGTCATCGGATAGTACGTTCCGCCCTTGACGGTGGCGTCATTGGAAATCACCAGCACATGCCTGCCGTGAACCAGCCCGATCCCCGCAATCACGCCGGCGCCGGGGGCCTCATCGTTGTACATCCCGGTGGCGGCCAGTGGCGCAATTTCGAGGAAGGGGCTGCCGTCGTCGAGCAGCTGGTCGATGCGTTGGCGGGGCAGGAGCTTTCCCCGGGCCACGTGGCGTTGCCTGGACTTTTCGGGCCCGCCCAGGGCGGCGTCGGCCAGCTTTTTCCGCAGCTCCTCGGCGAGCGCCAGCTGCTCGGCGCGGTTGGACGCAAAGGCCTCGGCCGTTGCGTCAAGCCGGGTGGCAAGGGTCTCCATTGACGGTCCGTTCCTGTTCCGGTCCGAGCTGTCCAAGCAACTCGGTTAGCGCCCAATAACTGAAAATCAGGTTAGTCTGTATTAACTGTGAAGTCCAACACATACCGCTCTGGCTGACGCCGCGGGGCCGAGGAGGAAACGTGGCCGGCACCGACGCCACCAAGACGGGCGGACGAGGATCCTCGATCCAGTCCCCGGCTGCGGATCCGGGTCCGGCAGGCGTTACCGCCGGCCGGCCCGAACCAGCCACCCAGCGCGTCCCGTCAGCGCAGCGCGTCCAGTCAACGCAGCGCGGCAAGGCCAAGGAAAACCGCCGCCAGGCGCTGCTGTCCGCCGCGGCTTCGCTGTTCGCCGTCAACGGGTTCAACCGGGTATCCCTCGAAGACCTTGGAGCAGCGGCAGGAGTCAGTGGCCCGGCCGTTTACCGTCACTTTCCGGGCAAGCAGGCCGTCCTTGCCGACCTGCTGGTGACCGTCAGCCAGGAACTGCTGGACGGCGGCCGTGACGTTGTTGACCAAAATCCTGATGCCGCCTCCGCCCTGCGGCGCCTGGTGGAGTTCCAGGTGGACTTCGCCCTCGGCAAGCCTGACGTCATCCGGGTACAGGACCGGGACTTCAGCAACCTGTCCGAGCAGGACCAGGCAGCCGTGCGTACGCTTCAGCTGAATTACGTCGAAGTCTGGGTGGACGTGCTCGCCCGGCTGCATCCGGACACGGACATCGCGGAGCTGCGGATGCGGGCGCACGCCACGTTCGGACTGATCAACTCCACGCCGCACTCGGTCCGCAGCCACGGCCGGAAGATGGCGGCACGAACCGCCCGTCCCCTGCTGGAGGGCATGGCTTTGGCTGCGCTGCTGGTGGAGGTCCCGCAGGGCTCCCCGTAAGGCCCCGGTTCTTCAACAGCCGAAGGGACGCGGGGCCCGGCAGGAAACGTGCGGCCCGGCAGGAAACGTGCGGCCCGGCAGACCCGGCTGGCGGCAGCGGTCCAGCAGCTGCCGGCTCAGACCATCGTGAGGACCATTCCGGGCTCTGCGAGGATCGCGCCTACATCTGCCAGGAAACGCGAGCCCTGCTCGCCGTCCACCAGGCGGTGGTCAAAGGACAGGCTCAGTGTGAGGACCTGGCGCAGCGCCACCTGGCCCTGGTGCTCCCACGGCATGTTCCGCACCGCTCCCAACCCCAGGATGGCCGCCTCCCCCGGGTTGAGGATGGGCGTGCCGGCGTCGATCCCAAAGACACCGATGTTGGTGATCGAGATAGTTCCCCCGGACAAGTCCGCGGGTGTGGTCTTGCCCGCCCGGGCGGTTTCGGTGAGTTCCGTCAGGGCATCGGCCAGCTGCAGCAGGGACAGGGTGTCCGCGTCCTTGATGTTGGGAACGGTGAGTCCACGCGGCGTCGCGGCGGCTATGCCGAGGTTCACGTAGTTGAACGTCACAATCTGCTGGTTTTGCTCGTCCCATCGGGCGTTGAGGGCGGGATTGCGCCGCAGTGCGATGAGTACGGCTTTCGCCGCCAGGGTGAGCGGAGTCAGCTTGTGGCCGCTGAAGCCGCGGCTTTCCTTGAGCCTGGCCAGGAGCTCCATCGATGGGGTGACGTCCACCGTGAGGAATTCGGTGACGTGGGGCGCGGTAAAGGCACTCTGCACCATTGCAGCCGCCGTAAGCTTCCGCACGCCTTTGACGGGCGTCCGGGTTTCCCGCCCGCCCTGCTGTGCCGCCAGCACCGGGGTTTCTGCTTCCCACGCAGGAGCAGCCGCCCTCGGCGACCTGCCGTCCAGGAATTGCTGGACGTCCTCGCGGGTGATCAAGCCGTGCGGGCCGGTTGCTGGAACCAGCGCCAGGTCCACGCCCGCGTCCTTGGCAAACTTCCGCACGGGCGGAGTGGACCGGGGGCGCATTGCGCCAGGATCGGTTGCACCAGGGTCGGTTGCGCCAGGGTCGGTTGCGGCAGGCCCTGTTCCGGCCGGCTCAACCAACGGCTTTGTCGCTGCTGCCTCGGCCACCGGGGCCGCAGCAACCCGGAGCAGGTTGCGGGGGCGCCGTGCCGGACGGGCGGAGCTTTCGACGACGGCGCCGTACCCCACGAGGTTGGGTTGCCTCCTGGCGGGTTCCCCCTCCTGGCCCGCGGCGGAGGCGGCCGGGCCAGCCGGGGACAGAGCAGCGGTACCGGACCCTGCTGAGGCAGTGCCGGCGTCGTCCGCCACTTCAAAGGAGACGATGGGCTTGCCCACCTCCACGATGGTGCCGGGCTGTTCGTGCAGTTCCCGGATGACTCCGGCAAAAGGGGACGGGAGCTCCACCACCGCCTTGGCGGTTTCCACCTCGGCGATCACCTGGTTCAGGCTCACCGTATCCCCCACCCCCACTTTCCAGCTGAGGATTTCCGATTCAGTAAGTCCTTCGCCCAGGTCCGGGAGCCGGAATTCCTTGATCATGGTGGCGCTCATCCTTCCAGCCCGCTGAGGGAGTTCGGCCGGCCCAGGGCACGGTCCACGCCGTCGAGGATGCGGTCCAGGCCCGGCAGGTGGTGCATTTCCAATTTGGAGTACGGGTATGGGATGTCGAAGCCGGTCACGCGGACAGGCGCCGCCTCAAGGTAGTAGAAGCACCGTTCGGTAATGCTCGCTGCCACTTCCGCGCCGAGGCCTCCGGACTGGCCCGCCTCGTGGGTGATGATTAGGCGGCCGGTCTTGCGGACTGAGGCCACCACGGTGTCGTAGTCCACGGGCGCGAGCGAACGAAGGTCGATGACTTCGATGGAGATGCCTTCGTCCGCGGCGGCAAGGGCGGCGTCCCGTGCTGTCTTTACCAATGGACCGTAGGCCACCAGGGTGACGTCTGTGCCGTCCGCCAGCACCCTCGCCTTGTCCATGGGTGCCGCTGACAGTGGATCAAGCGCCTCGTCCACTTCACCCTTGTCGTGATAGCGGCGCTTGGGCTCAAAGTACAGGACGGGGTCGTCGCAGGAGATGGCCTGCTGGATGACGGTGTGCGCGTCCTGGGGGCTGGAAACAGTCACCACCCGCAGCCCTGAGGTGTGGGTGAAGTAGGCTTCCGGGGATTCCGAGTGGTGTTCAGGTGAGCCGATGCCGCCGCCGAACGGCACCCTGATGGTGATGGGCATTTTCACCGCGCCGCGGGTGCGGTAGTGCAGTTTGGCCACCTGGCTGACGATCTGGTCGAATGCCGGGTAGATGAAGCCGTCAAACTGGATTTCCACCACGGGCCGGTAGCCGCGGTAGGCCAGTCCCACGGCGGTTCCCACGATGGCGGACTCGGCCAGCGGCGTGTCCACAACGCGGTGCCTGCCGAAGTCCTTTTGCAGGCCGTCTGTAATCCTGAAGACGCCGCCAAGGGCACCGATGTCCTCGCCCAGCAGGACCACCTTTGGGTCATTTTCCATTGATTTGCGCAGGCCGGCGTTGATGGCACGGGCAAAGGTCATCTGGGTCATCAGCGTTCACCTTTTTCTGAGACGGCTTCTGCGGGATCACCGAAGGAGGCCAGGTAACGGGTGTAGTGGTCCTGCTGCCGGTCCAGCCAGGAGTTGGGGGTGCTGTAGACGTGCTTGAAAACGTCCAGCGGCTGGGGCTCCGGCATGGTGGTGCAGCCCGTGCGCATGTCCCGTGCAACGGCGTCGGCCTTGTCCTTGACCTGCTGCTTGAACCCTGCCGTCAGGAGGCCTTTGCGGTCCAAAAGCGCTTCGACCCGGCTGATGGGGTCCTTCGCTGCCCAGTCCTCGAGTTCGTTGGGGTCCCGGTAGCGGGTGGGGTCATCGGCCGTGGTGTGGGGGCCCATCCGGTAGCTGACGGCCTCAATGAAGGTGGGGCCGCCGCCGCGGCGGGCACGGTCCAGGCCCACCCGCGTTGCCGCCATGACGGCAAGGACGTCGTTGCCGTCCACCCGGAGGCTGGGGATGCCGAACCCGGCGGCCCGGTCCGCGAGCTGGATGTGCGACTGAACGCGCACGGGCTCGGAGATGGCCCAGTGGTTGTTGGTGCAAAAGAACACGACAGGCACCTGAAAGCTCGCGGCAAAGACCATCGCCTCGTTGACGTCACCCTCGCTGGTGGCGCCGTCGCCGAAGTAGGTGACGGCCGCGGAATCGGCGCCGTCGTTCTGAATGCCCATGGCATATCCGGTGGCATGCAGGGTCTGGGCGCCGATGATGATCTGCGGCGTGGCCATGTTAATGGAGTAGGGGTCCCAGCCGGACGGGGCGTTTCCGCGCCAGACCCGGACGATGTCCGTCAGGCCGACACCACGGCAGTAGGCCACACCGTTTTCGCGGTAGCTGGAAAAAACGAAGTCGTCCGCGCGCAGGGACCGGGCGGAGCCGACCTGCGCCGCTTCCTGCCCCAGCAGTGGCGGCCATAAGGCGAGTTCGCCCTGCCTTTGCAAGGCAGTGGCTTCAACGTCGATGCGCCGGACAACAGTCATGTCCTCGAACAGCGAGCACAGCTGCTCGTCAGTAATGTCCTGGACCCAGGGGTCGAATTCCGGGTGGCTTATCCGCTCCCCCCGGGGAGTGATCAGCTGGACAAGACCCTTGCCCTGCCGGTGAATATCCGCCCCGGCATCAGCACCCGCGGCATCTGCAAGCGGGGTATTTGCGCCGTCCTGGCCGGTTCTGTCTGTAGACACGATAGCCGCACCTTCTCACGTTGTTGACCAGCGGATTCGGGGACTTGTGGTCCCGCCTGCCTCCGGCCCCCGGGCGCCGTTGCCGCGGATACTGTGACCCTACTCACAATGCTCATTGGGTACAACCACCAGGGCGGCCATTGAGCACAATGCTCTGTGTGGCGGCTTGTGACGGTGCTAACGTTGCGCACTATGCAGGCTCTGGATGGCACTGACACCCGCCTTTTGTCCGCCCTCGCCCAGGATCCGCGGCGGACGGTGGTGGCGTTGGCCCAAAAGCTGGGCCTGTCCAGGAATACGGTTCAGGCGCGGATGGCCCAACTGGAGAAGAAACACGTTTTCCTTTCCTTCGAACGCAGGATCAATCCCGTGGCCTTGGGATATCCGCTGATGGCGTTTATATCCGTCCACGTCCAGCAGCAAAAGCTCGCCGGGCTGGCAACGGCACTGGCCGGGATTCCGGAGATCCTCGAAGGCTACGGGCTCACCGGTCCGGCCGACCTGCTGCTCCGGGTGGTGGCACTGGACGCCGAGGACCTCTTCCGCATCAACGGGAAAATCCTGGCGTGTGACGGCGTGGACCGGACGGACACTGCCTTGGCGATGGGTGAGCTCATCCCCTTCCGGATGCAGCCCCTCCTGGAGCGGGGCCCGCGAAACGGCTGACAGTGCCGGCGGATCGCCGTGGAAGTACGACGGCGGCAGCGCGGGAATATAGGCTGTTGCAAGTTATTCACGGGTGCCGGGAGGTCCCCGCAACCAGGCGGGTGCCATGCATCACGCCGGAGAGGCTCGATCTTGGGCAATCCTCAGGAACCGTACCAGCCGGGACAGCCCGGGCAGGTGCCGCAGCAGCCGCCCCTGCCCCCGCAGCAAGTGCCGGGCTACAGCGGGCAGGCTTACCAGGCTCCCGCCGGGGCGTATGGGGAACCGGGCCCGTTTGGCCTGCCGGGCCGGCAGCCTCCGGTCAAGAGCCGGCGGAAATTGTGGATTGTGTTGGCGGCGATCGGCGGTGTCCTGCTTTTGGTGGTCCTGGGCGTCATCATCCTGGTTAACGTGGTGGGAAGTGCCACCAACCAGGCGAGGGGCGTTGCTGACGGTTTCACAAAGATGGTCATCAGCGGCAGAAGCTCAGAGGCTTACGACGAGTACCTTGACCCTGCCCTGAAGGAACAGCTGTCCAAGGAAGCGTTCATCGCCGGAGTGGACACCCTGGAGATGGACGATTCCTGCAAGCCGACGTATAACGACCTCCAGGTGGGAACCGAGAACGGGACCAAGGCGGCGGACGTGGCAGGTGTCATCACCTGCGAGGGCAAGGAAGTGGACCTGGCCTACCGCTTCGAAGGTACCGAGGACCTGAAGATGACCAACATCAAGCTCCGGCCCAAGGCCTGACTCCCCCGCACACGAAGGAGCCTCGGCGCCGCAGCGCCGAGGCTCTTTCCGTGATGCCGGGTAACCCTTGAGTCAGGGGTCAGTGGTTGACTGCCTTTTCTGCCCCGACCCCGGTCAGGGACCGGACTTCCATTTCGGCCTGCTTGGCGGTGTCTTCGCGCTTCTTGTCCAGGACGGTTCCGAGCCAGCCGAGGAAGAACGCCAGCGGGATGGACACAATGCCGGGGTTGCTCAGCGGGAAGATCGCGACGTTGGCGTCCTTGATCATTGAGGTCGCGCCGCCGGAGACCACCGGCGAGAACATGATCAGGACGATCGCGGCGCCAAGCCCGCCGTACATGCTCCAGACCGCACCCTGGGTGGTGAACCTCCGCCAGAACAGGGAGTAGACGATGGTGGGCAGGTTGGCGGAGGCGGCGACGGCGAAGGCCAGCGCCACGAGGAACGCCACGTTCTGTCCGTTGGCGAGGATACCGCCCAGGATGGCCAGGACACCGATGACCACCACAGTGCGCCGGGCCACCTTGACCTCGGTGTCGGCGTCGGCCTTGCCCTTGGAGATGACGCTTGCGTAGATATCGTGGGCGAAGGATGCGGCGGCGGTGATGGTCAACCCTGCCACAACGGCGAGGATGGTGGCGAAGGCCACGGCCGAGATAAAGCCCAGCAGCAGCGGCCCGCCCAGGTAGAAGGCCAGCAGCGGGGCCGCGGCATTCACACCGCCCGGTGCCGTCCGGATGGTGTCGGGACCAACGAGAGCGGCGGCGCCGTACCCGAGCACCAGCGTGAACAGGTAGAAGAGCCCGATCAGCCAGATGGCCCACACCACGGACTTGCGGGCTTCCTTGGCGGTGGGGACGGTGTAGAAACGCATCAGCACGTGCGGCAGGGCGGCGGTTCCAAGGACCAGCGCGAGGCCCAGGGACATAAAGTCCAGCTTGGAGGTTTCGGTCTTGCCGTACTGCAGGCCCGGGTTGAGGACGGCCGGGTTGTTGGCCGTCTCAACTGCTGCGCCCAGCAGGCTGGAAAGGTTGAAGCCGTAGATCGCCAGGACCCAGATGGTCATGACGGCCGCGCCGGCGATAAGCAGGACTGCTTTAATGATCTGCACCCAGGTGGTGCCCTTCATGCCGCCGATGAGAACGTACATGATCATCAGGCCGCCGACGACGATGATCACCAGGGCCTGGCCGCCCCAGTCGCTGATGCCCAGCAGCAGCGAAACAAGGCTTCCGGCCCCTGCCATCTGGGCCAGGAGGTAGAAGAAGCAGACGGCCAGCGTGGAAATGGCGGCGGCGATGCGGACGGGCCGCTGCCGGAGGCGGAAGGACAGCACGTCCGCCATGGTGAACTTACCCGTGTTGCGCAGGAGTTCGGCCACGAGCAGCAGTGCCACCAGCCAGGCCACCAGGAAGCCTATGGAGTACATAAAACCGTCGTAGCCGTTGACGGCGATGGCACCGGTAATGCCCAGGAAAGACGCTGCCGAGAGGTAGTCCCCCGCGATGGCCGTGCCGTTCTGTGAGCCGGTGAAGGACCGGCCTGCGGCGTAGTAGTCGGCCGCGGTTTTGTTGTTCCGGCTGGCGCGGAAAACAATGACCATGGTCACGGCCACGAACAGGGCGAAGACGCCCATGTTCAGGAGGGTGGTGTCCTTGAGCGCGGCGACGTCCACCGCTGCGGCAATCCCGATCATTTGTTTACCTCGCCCACGCGGTTGCCGTCCTTATCAAATTCATGCCCCTCGATTTCGTTCCGGATCTCCGCTGCGATGGGGTCCAGCTTCCGGTTTGAGTAGCTGACGTACCAGCTGGTGATCGCGAACGTCGAGACGAACTGGAGCAGGCCGAGGATCAGCCCGACGTTGATGTTGCCCCAGACCTTGGTGGACATAAAGCCCACCGCGTAGTCAGCCAGCAGGACGTAGGCGAAATACCACAGCAGGAATGCGATCGCCATGGGAAAGACAAAGCTGCGGTGACGCTTGCGCAGTTCCTGGAACTGCCCGGTCGACTGGACTTGTTCAAAGTCCACGGACGCTGCTGCGTCCGGAGTGTGGGCATCGTTACCCATCGTTCCTCCTCATTGAGACTTGCCTTGGACACACACCGGCCGGCAAATCCAGTCAGGGCTACCGCAAGTGTGACTGCAATCACTCTGCGGGCGATGGGCAGTACAAGCCATACCCGGCCCGCCGGCGGTCGCTCAACGGTCGGGATGCTGCGCCAAACGGCACCCGCCACTACGCTGGGCACCATGCCTGACTCCCCCCTCCTGACTGCCGCGGCGGTGGCAGTGATCGCCATGGCCGTCGCCGTCGTCGTCGGCGTGGGACTCAAGGTGCTGCGCTCATTCCGGGACCTCGGCACCGACGCCGAACGCGCCACGTACCACACCCTGCATGCGGCATCCCAGGCCGGCCAGCATCTCCGGCGCGGACTGAACCCCGCCGGCGCGGCAAAAGCCGGCAAGCAGCTGCGCGGGCTGCTCGGTTCCGACGCGCTGGCCATCACAGACACCACCGGCGTACTCGCGTGGGACGGTGCCGGCGAGGAACTGAAACCGCAACTGATGGCCCTTGCCGAAGGGGTGCTGGCTGGGGGGCGGACTGCGGTGCTGCCGGCGGGTTATCCCACCGGACCGGGCGGTGCCCCGAAGCGCGGTACGGGCGGGCCGCTCGCGGCGGTGATCGCCCCGGTGCGGGCCGGCACCCGCGTGGTGGGGGCGGTCGCTGCCTTCGCCCCGACAGCCGGCGCGGGCCTGGTGCGGGCCACCACAGAAGTGGCCGACTGGGTGGCCGTGCAGGTGGAGCTTGCCGAGCTTGACGCATCACGGACACTGCTGATGGAGGCTGAGGTCCGGGCGCTGCGCGCCCAGATCAGCCCGCACTTTATCTACAACTCGCTCAACGCCATCGCCTCCTTTATCAACACCGACCCTGCCCGGGCCCGGGAGCTGGTAGTGGAGTTCGCCGACTTCACCCGCTATTCCTTCCGGCGGCACGGCGACTTCACAACGCTCGCCGAGGAGCTCCGCTGCATCGATCGCTACCTCCTTTTGGAACGTGCCCGTTTTGGCGAGCGCGTCCAGGTCAGCCTGCGGGTGGCCCCGGAGGTCCTCAGCACCGTCATCCCCTTCCTCAGCCTGCAGCCGCTGGTGGAAAACGCCGTCCGGCACGGGCTGGAGGCCAAGGAAGGGCCGGGGCACATCAGCATCAGCGCGAACGACGCCGGCGCCTTCGCCGAGGTGACTATTGAGGACGACGGCGTGGGCATGGACCCTGCGCAGCTGCAGTCCATACTGGCCGGCCATACCGACGGCGAGCACGTGGGCCTGCGGAATGTGGACGCCCGCCTCCGCCAGGTCTACGGCAACGACCACGGGCTGGTCATCGACACCGCCCCCGGGGAGGGGACCCTGATCACCATGCGGGTCCCCAAGTCCCAACCCGGCCACGACGCGTGACCCCGCACACCAGGCGCCAGGCGGGAACGTACCCTAGGAAGATGATTAACGTCCTCGTCGTCGATGACGAGCTGCCCGCCGTTGAAGAACTGGCATTCCTCCTCGGCCGGGACGACCGCATCGGCACCGTCCTCCGCGCCACCTCCGGCACCGAAGCCCTCCGGGCCCTGGCAGCCAGCCCGGTTGACGCCGTATTCCTCGACATCCATATGCCGGCGGTCTCCGGGCTGGATATTGCCCGCGCCATCTCCGGGAGCCGGAATCCGCCCGCCGTGGTCTTTGTGACCGCGGACGAGGACCACGCGCTCAAGGCCTTCGAACTCGCCGCTGTGGACTACCTGCTTAAGCCGGTCCGGGCCGAACGTCTGGCCCGCTCCGTGGGGCGCATCAGTGAACTGCGCGACGGCGGTACGGCACCGGAGATGATCACCGTTGACCAGGGCGGTACCACCAGGATGATCCGGCGTGACGACGTCACCTATGTCCAGGCCCAGGGCGACTATGCACGGTTGCACACGGCTGATGCGAGCTACCTGATCCGGGTGCCGCTGGCGGACCTTGAGCAGCAGTGGGCCGACGCCGGCTTCATCCGGACGCACCGCTCCTACCTCGTTGCCCTGAAGCACGTTACGTCCATGAAGCTGGCTGCGGACGGTCCCTGCGTCACCGTTGCAGGTGCCGGCCTTCCCATCAGCCGGCGCCACCTGCCAACGGTGCGGGAAAAGCTGGGGGCCACCCGGATCAGGCCGCACGCATGAGCAGGGTACGCGTTACCGCCCCCCGTTCCGCTGCACTTCCTCCCCGGGACAGCCGGGAAGCGGCGCAGGATTCCGAGGTAGGGCAGGTCTTCGTCAGGTCGCTGATCCGGTCGCAGCTGCGCCTGGCGCTGGTGGTGGCTGCCGGGTTCCTGCTGATCCTTGGCGCTTTCCCGCTGCTGCTGGCCGTGGTGCCGGGGCTGGCGGAGACCCGCGTTGCGGGGATTCCCTTTGACTGGCTCCTCCTGGGCGCAGGCATCTACCCCCTGATCGGACTCAGCGCCTGGCTGTACGTCCGCACCGCTGCGCGCAACGAGGCACGGTACCGCGACCTGGCCAAGGACCAGTGAGGGCACCGTGAACCCCGGCGTGGCCATAGCCGCGCTCGCGGTGGTTTCGGTGGCCACTGCGGTGATTGGTTTTTACGGCCTGCGCATTTCAAGGACCACCGGGGATTTCTACGTTGCTTCCCGAACGGTGCGGCCCTGGTGGAACGCCTCCGCCATTGGCGGCGAGTACCTGTCCGCCGCGAGTTTCCTCGGTGTTGCCGGGCTCATCCTGCTGTCCGGAACGGATGCCCTGTGGTTTCCGGTGGGCTATACGGCCGGCTACCTGATGCTGCTGCTGTTTGTTGCAGCGCCGCTGCGGCGCTCCGGCGCCTATACGATTCCTGACTTCACGGAGGCCAGGCTTGATTCACGGGCTGTCCGGAAGGTCACCAGCCTCGTGGTGGTGCTGGTGGGATGGCTGTACATTGTGCCCCAGCTGCACGGAGCCGCTTTGACCATCCGGATCACCACCGGACTGCCGTCCTGGGTGGGATCGGTGGCTGTGGTGGTTGTGGTGTGCCTGACGGTGGTTGCCGGCGGCATGCGTTCGATCACTTTTGTCCAGGCTTTCCAGTACTGGCTCAAGCTCACCGCTCTGGCGGTCCCCATCCTCTTCATCATCTTTATGCTGGCGGGGAACGGAACCCCTGCACTGTCAGCGCCCTCCGTAAACCCCACTTCCCTGGCCCCCGCCGGGCTGTACCAGAACGTGTCCCTGCTGGTGGCCCTCCTGTTCGGCACCCTCGGGCTGCCCCACGTGCTGGTCCGCTTTTACACCAACCCGGACGGGCATTCGGCCCGGCGCACCACGCTGATCGTCCTGGGGCTGCTGTCCGTGTTCTACCTGTTCCCCACGGCATACGGCCTGGTGGGCCGGATGTTCGCTCCAGGCCTCGCCCGCACCAGCCAGGCCGATGCCCTGGTGCTGCTGCTCCCCGGCGAACTGGTGGGCGGTGCCGCCGGCGACCTGTTGTCGGCCTTTGTGGTGGCCGGCGCTTTTGCCGCCTTCCTGTCCACGACGTCGGGACTGGTGGTATCCCTTGCCGGAGTTATCAGCCAGGATGTGCTGGGCGCGGGCGTGGGCGGATTCCGGCTGGCCGCCGTGATCTCGATCGTGGTGCCGTTGGGTTTTGCCGCTATGACGGACTCGCTGGCCCTTGCCGGCAGCGTGGGCCTGGTTTTCGCGTTCACCGCCTCCACCGTATGCCCGGTGCTCCTGCTCGGCATCTGGTGGCGGGCGCTGACCGACGCCGGTGCCATCGCCGGGATGCTGACCGGCGGGGTCCTCTGCGGCGGCGCCATGATCGCAGGCTCAGTGGCCGGCGCGTCGAACCTCTCGCCCTGGCTGGCGCAGCCTGCCGCCTGGACAGTACCGGCCGCCTTCGCAGTGATGGTGGTTGTTTCCCGCGCCACCGCCAACAGGGTGCCCAGGACGATGTCCCGGGTCATGACGCGCCTGCACACTCCGGAACGGCCGCTGGCCACCGAGCGGTGAACAGGCCCGGCTGATCCAGCCGGACGCCGCCGTGGCCTGCTTTTTCCTCGCGCTGCTCCCCGGGATGGGAGACAATAACGCCATGTCCACCGAGGACGGCAGGCCGCGCGGCACGCCGGATGGCATTCCTCCGTCGGTGCGGGCCCAGCTGCTCGCCACTGAACACTGGGGCCTGCTGGCATCGCGCAGCACCACCCAGAGCGAGGTCCTGACCCGGATCAGCATGTTCCTTACCTTTACCTCCGCCAGTGTGGTGAGTGCGGCACTGGTGGGTCAGGCAACCCGCTTTTCCGAAGCCTTTGTCCTGCTTGCGGTGATCGTTCTGTGCATTGACGTGGCCATGGGACTCCTTACCCAGATCCGCGTTATGAATGTCGCGCAGGAGGACCTGATGTATGTGACGGCTATGAACCGGCTTCGGGCCGCCTACGTGGATCTTGACCCCGGTATAGCGCCGTACCTGATGGCCGCCAGCCACGATGACGAGGCCGGCTCCGGGAGGACCTACTTCTTCTTCGGGAACCGGAATTCCCTGAGCCATGTGCTGGGCAGCAGCATGATCTTCATGACTGCTGCGAACGCAGCCCTGATCGCCATCCTGTCCGGCCTGCTGTTGTCGCTCCTGGGAGCCGGCACAGCGGTGGCAGTCGTCGTTGGAGCGGTGGCGGGCCTGGCATTCGTGGCCGCGTGGTCGGTCTATGGTTACCGGGCCTACCGGAATATCTGGCGCAGGTTCAAGCCGCTCTCCCCCACTCCGCCCGGGGATGTGTGAAGGCGGCTCAGTCGATGGCTGCCATCAGTTCGACCACACGGTCGAGGAAGGCGTCAACCTGGGTTTCCTCGTACCCGTCACGGCCAACGGCGGGACGGAAGACTGCCCGGCGGACGTTGTCCACGCTCAGTGGCTTGTCCTGCTCAAGGTAGGCAATAAGTTCGCGGCAGAGCCGGTCCACGTCAACCGTGTTGTAGCTGCGCGCCTTCTTCTTTGCGGGGCGGCGGAAGCGGTCGCCGTCGGGGCGGTGCAGCCGGCCGCGGAGGATCCCGGACAGGTTGCCGATCTCGCGCAGCCACGCCTCCTCGCCACGGGCAGCGATCAACTCGTCCCGCTCACGGCGCGCGAAGGCATCTTCGAGGCGGTCCAAGGCCGCGTCAACAACGGCAGCGGAGTAACCGCCCTTGACGGGGTCGAAGGAAACCGCCCTGACGTCAGCACTGTTGACCGGCTCCGCCGCGGCGCCGGGGTTCTCCAGCGACACCCGCGCGCGCTGCAGGAACTGGTCCACCTGCTTGGCGTTGTAGCCGTAATCACTGCGCTGCACGCGCTCAAAGGACGCAGGGATCTGCCGATGAATGTCCAATGCCACTGATGATTCCTTCGATGCTTCTCAAGCCGTACCGCCCGGGCGCCAGTCTAGGGGTGCCCGGGTGTCCGGCGGGGGTTGTGTTTCAGGCCCCGGAGACGAGGCCGTACAGGACAAAGGCCGCCGGGGCTGCAAAGACGATCGAGTCCAGGCGGTCCATCACGCCTCCGTGTCCCGGCAGGATGCTGCTCATGTCCTTGACGCCGAGCTCGCGTTTGACCATGGATTCGGCGAGGTCGCCGGCTGTGGATGCGGCTACGAGTCCCACCGCCAGGACCACACCCACCCACCAGGGCTTGTCCAGCATAAAGAGGCTGGCCAGGACGCCTATAAGGATGGCGCCGCCGATGGAGCCGGCGAAGCCTTCCCAGGATTTCTTTGGGCTGATCTTGGGCGCCATCGGGTGCTTGCCCAATGACGCGCCCACCAGGTAGCCGAAGGTGTCGTTGGATACGACCAGCAGCAGCATGACCGCCACCTGCCACGCGCCGTCGGGAATCATCCCTCCCGGCCAAAGTCCTACGGGGGTGGCACCGCCCGAAGCATGCAGCGGAAGTGCCGCGAAGCTGATGAAGAACGGCACCCAGCCCAGGGTGAAGACGCCCGCAAAGATGCTGTTGGCTGAGCCGGCGGCACTCTCGATGGACCGCCACAGCAGCACGGCCACCGAGCTCAGCAGCATGGCAAACAGCAGGCTCTCGATCCCGCCGAAGTAGGCGGCAAAGGGCATGGCCACCGTGCCGGTTATTACCGGCACGATGGGCATCCTGGTGCCGTTCGCCTCCAGGGCACGGTAAATCTCCCAGACCCCGAAAACGGCGAACGCGGTGGTGACAGCAACAAAGCCGAGAGGGAGGAACAACAGCCCGCCCAGCACGGCGAAGAGCATGGCAAGGCCCACCGCCACCGCAGCCGGCAGGTTCCGTCCGGCCTTCGGCGTCGGGTTGGACCTGGGCTGCTTCCCCCGTGTGCGCGCCCGTTGTGCCGGGGCCTGCTCTGCCTGGCCCATCAGACTTCGAGCAGCTCTGCTTCCTTGCGCTTGAGCAGCTCGTCGATGCCGTCCACGTGCGCTTTGGTCAGGCCGTCAAGTTCCTTTTCGGCGCGGGTGCCCTCATCTTCACCGGCTTCGCCGTCCTTGACCAGCTTGTCCAGGGTTTCCTTGGCTTTGCGGCGGATGTTGCGGATGGAGACTTTGGCGTCCTCGCCCTTGGTCTTGACGATCTTGACGTATTCCTTGCGGCGTTCCTTGGTCAGCTCCGGAATGGTGATCCGGATGACGTTGCCGTCGTTGGACGGGTTGGCACCCACCTCGGAATCACTGAGCGCACGTTCGATGTCGCGCAGGGCCGTCTTGTCGAAGGGGGTGATGAGGATGGTGCGGGCGTCCGGAATGGCGAACGAGGCGAGCTGCTGCAGCGGCGTGGGTGAGCCGTAGTAGTCCACCAGAACCCTGTTGTAGAGGCCCGGATTGGCCCGGCCGGTGCGGATGGAAGCGAAGTCTTCCTTGGCTACCTCAACAGCCTTGTCCATCTTTTCTTCGGCTTCGAGCAAGGTTTCTTCAATCACGGTTTCTCCTGAAGATTCTGGTGCAGTCCGGGCCACCGGGTCCATGCACAAACGTGGTTCTGTTACTGCTTCCGCCCCTGGCCACACAGGCAGGGGCGGAACTGTCCTGAAGACATCCTAGCCGCAGCTAGGCTGTGACCAGGGTGCCCAGCTTCTCGCCGAGGATGGCCCGGGTAACGTTGCCTTCGCCTTCCATGCCAAAGACCACCATCGAGAGGTTGTTGTCCTTGCACATGGTCATCGCCGTCTGGTCCATCACGCGGATGTCGCGGCGGAGCGCGTCGTCATAGCTGAGGGTTTCGAGCCGCTCGGCAGTGGGATCCTTTTTAGGGTCCGCCGTGTACACAGCGTCCACGCCGCTCTTGGCCATCAGGACGACGTCGGCGTGCACTTCCAGTGCCCGCTGGGCGGCAACGGTGTCGGTGGAGAAGTACGGGAGTCCGGCACCGGCGCCGAAGATGACTACGCGGTCCTTTTCCATGTGCCGGATGGCGCGCCGCGGAATGTAGGCCTCGGCCACCTGTCCCATGGTGATGGCGCTCTGGACCCTGGTCTCCACGCCGGCCTGCTCCAGGAAATCCTGCAGGGCCAGGCAGTTCATGACCGTTCCGAGCATGCCCATGTAGTCGGCCCTTGAGCGGTCCATGCCGCTTTGGGAAAGTTCGGCGCCCCGGAAGAAGTTGCCGCCGCCTACCACGATCGCCACCTCCACCTGGGGGACGGCTGCTGCGATCTGCTTGGCGACGTCCCGGACGGTCTCAGGGTCAACGCCCAGCTTCCCGCCGCCGAAGACCTCGCCGGAAAGCTTCAGGAGGACCCGGCGTCGGCTTTTCTCTGGCTGGACTACAGTGTTGACGGCTTCCATGATGCCTTCCCGTTGGTGAACTCTGAAAAAAGGTTATCCTGCTGCGCGGCCGGGGACCCAGTCGGGCCCGCACCATTCGAGCCTGTCCCGTTCGGGGCAGGTTCCCAGGCGGGCGTCCCCGCGCATGCAAAAGGGGCGGCCACCGAAGTGGCCACCCCCTTGCTGTTTCGACTAGGAGCCGACGCGGAAACGCGTGAACGCGGTTCCCTTGACACCGGCCTCTTCGAGGACCTGCGCCACGGACTTCTTGGCGTCCTTCGCGAATGCCTGGTCAACCAGGACCTCACCCTTGTAGAAGCCGGTCACGCGGCCTTCCACGATCTTGGTGAGGGCGGCTTCGGGCTTGCCTTCGGCCTTTGCGGTCTCTTCGGCGATGCGGCGCTCGGACTCAACCAGCTCTGACGGGACGTCTTCGCGGGTCAGGTAGTTCGGAGCCATGGCAGCGATGTGCACTGCAACGTCGTGGGCGGCGGTGCCAGCGGCTTCGCCTTCACCGTCGACAGCGAACAGCACGCCAACCTGGGCCGGGAGGTCCTTGGAAGTCTTGTGCAGGTAAGCGTCAACCGTTGCGCCCTCGACGCGGGAGACACGGCGGACAACAACCTTTTCACCCAGGACAGCGCCTTCTTCGACGACGACCTCGGAGAGGGGCTTGCCGTCAACCTCGGTGGCGAGCAGGGTCTCGAGGTCGGCTGCGCCGGACTCGACGGCAACGGCCAGGACCTTGTCGGCCAGCTGGATGAACTTGTCAGCCTTGGCCACGAAGTCGGTCTCGCAGTTGACCTCGATCATAACGCCGACGCCGTTGCTGACCTTGGCGGCAACCAGGCCCTCAGCGGTGGAGCGGCCCTCGCGCTTGGTAGCGCCCTTGAGGCCCTTGATGCGGATGATCTCGATGGCCTTCTCGGCGTCGCCGTTGGCCTCGTCAAGAGCCTTCTTGACGTCCATCATGCCGGCGCCGGTGCGCTCGCGCAGGGCCTTGATGTCCGCGGCAGTGTAGTTCGCCATGTGAACCCCTCTGTCTAGAAATTTATGGTGGTGTACGGACCGACAGGACAGCAGCCCACCTGGTGGGCCGCCATCCTGTCAGCAGCTCCGGCACCGCAGGGCGGCGCAGGAGAATCCGGATTTATTTGTTACTTGGCGTCTTCAGCCGGAGCAGCAGCGTCTTCTGCCGGGGCAGCTGCCTCGGCAGCAGCGGGTGCTTCAGCTTCTTCCGCCGGAGCGGCGGGAGCAGCTTCTTCAGCCTTGCTGCCTTCGAGGAGCTCGCGCTCCCACTCGGCCAGCGGCTCTTCCGGCGCCTCGGTGGTGCCGGTGGCGCGGTTGTTGCGGGCGATGAGGCCCTCGGCAACGGCGTCGGCAACAACGCGGGTCAGGAGGTTCACGGAGCGGATGGCGTCGTCGTTGCCCGGAATCGGGAAGTCGACCTCGTCCGGATCGCAGTTGGTGTCCAGGATGGCCACAACCGGGATGTTCAGCTTCTTGGCCTCGTCAACGGCGAGGTGCTCCTTCTTGGTGTCCACGATCCAGAGCACGGAGGGTGCCTTGGTCAGGTTGCGGATACCGCCGAGGTTGGACTCGAGCTTGGTGAGTTCACGCTTGAGGAGCAGCAGCTCCTTCTTGGTGTACGCGGAGCCGGCGACGTCGTCGAAGTCGATCTCTTCGAGTTCCTTCATGCGCTGGATGCGCTTGGCGACCGTCTGGAAGTTGGTCAGCATACCGCCGAGCCAACGCTGGTTCACGTACGGCTGGCCCACGCGGGTTGCCTGCTCGGCGATTGCTTCCTGGGCCTGCTTCTTGGTGCCGACGAAGAGAACGGTGCCGCCGTGTGCAACGGTGGCCTTTACGAACTCGTAGGCGCGGTCGATGTAGGACAGCGACTGCTGAAGGTCAATGATGTAGATGCCGTTGCGCTCGGTGAAAATGAAGCGCTTCATCTTCGGGTTCCAACGGCGGGTCTGGTGTCCAAAGTGGACGCCGCTGTCAAGCAGCTGGCGCATGGTTACGACGGGCATGCCGACGCTCCTTCCGGCAGGTCATTCATGAGAAAGCCCCTGGGCTTCTTACCCTGCCAATAGTTGACGGTTTATTAGCCGGGCCCGGGCGGGCCCTGCTCCTGGCATCCATCGCACTTCTCATCAGCACCAGGGGCGCTGACCGCAAGAAGCATGATCCTCCGCTGGAGGGCTGGATACGCGTAGTCAGCTGCCACTCCCCCACACTCCTGAATGAGACGTGCCGACGCAAACCCGGACAGGGGCGTATACCGTTGGGAAAACCATTGGGATAGCCGCCGGACGGACAGCGTTGAGGGCGCAGCAAACTGCTCCATCAAGTGTACTACAGGCACCCGCGCCCCAAGGACGGGACACCGCTATGCCAGGCCTTATCCACATAGGCCGGGCTGGCCCTGCCAAGGTACTTCCCCGCCGGTGCAGGCTGGGGCTATGAAACCTCCGGTCCTGCTCGCGGCCCTGCTCCTGCTGCCCGCTTCCCTTGCCCCCGCCGGCGAGACGCTGGTGTCCGGCCCCCTGCTGTCCACAGAGCCTGCAGCGGCGGAGCCGGCGCCTTCCTGGCAGTGGCCGCTCAGTCCCCGGCCGCCGGTCCTGCGCGACTTCGACCCGCCGCCCAAGCCGTGGCTCAGCGGCCACCGTGGTGTGGACCTGGCAACAGCGTCGGACGGCGCACAGGTCACCTCGCCGGCGGCAGGCACTGTCAGCTTCGCAGGGGTTGTGGTGGACCGGCCGGTGATCACCATTGATCACGGAAACGGCCTGCGCAGCAGCTTTGAACCGGTGGAGAGCAGCCTGGCCGCGGGAGCCGCGGTGGGCGCGGGCCA
Source organism: Arthrobacter sp. sptzw42 (assembly GCF_059089685.1). Classification (NCBI taxonomy): domain Bacteria; kingdom Bacillati; phylum Actinomycetota; class Actinomycetes; order Micrococcales; family Micrococcaceae; genus Arthrobacter; species Arthrobacter sp. sptzw42. Next base: position 389,651 of record NZ_JBNHEX010000001.1, on the reverse strand, counting down.
GGTTATTGGCACTGCCCTGCCGGGGCACTGCCCCGGGGCTTCGTGCGTCCACTGGGGTGTCAGGCGGGGCGAGGACTACGTAAATCCGCTGCAGTTTGTTCTGGACCTGCGTCCGTCCATCCTGCTGCCCCTAGCAGCACCGCCGCAGTAGCTGAGGTGCCGTGGAACCGGACCGCGCCGGCTCAGACGATGGCTGAGATGCCGGTAATGGCGCGGCCGGTCACGAGGGTGTTGATTTCGTGCGTTCCCTCGTAGGAGTAGATGGCTTCGGCGTCGGCAAAGATCTTGGCCATTTCGAAGTCGGTCACGATGCCGTTGCCGCCCAGGAGGTTCCGGCCGATGGCAACGCTTTCACGCATCCTTGCCGTGGTGAAGGCCTTGGCCAGGGCGGACTGTTCGTCCTTGGCCACCCCAGCGTCCTCGAGCTGGGCCAGCCTCACCATCATGCCCATGGAGCTGACGGCGTTGCCCAGGATCTGGACCAGCTGGCTCTGCACCAGCTGGAAGGAGGCCAGCGGCCGGCCGAACTGGTGGCGTTCCACCGCGTAGCGCCGCGCCACGTCGAAGGCAGCCAGCTGCTGGCCGACGGCCTGCCAGGCGACGCCGAGGCGGGTGACTTTCAGGACTTTGTTGACGTCGCGGAAGCTATTGGCGTGGGCAAGCTTGCAGATTTCAGGCACCACCACGTTGTCCAGGGTGATGTCGGCGTTCTGGACCGTCCGCAGTGCGATCTTGTTCTCGATTTTCTCCGCGCGGAAGCCCTCCAGCCGGGTGTCCACCAGGAAGCCCTTGACCTGGTTGTCCTGGATGTCGCGTGCGTAGATGACCACCCAGTCGGAGAAGGTGGCGTTCCCGATCCAGCGCTTGGCCCCGTTCAGGATCCACGAACCACCCTCGCGGCGGGCAGTGGTCCGCGTACCCCCCGCTACGTCGGATCCGCCCAGGGGCTCCGTCAGGCCGAAGGCTCCGATCTTCCTGAGCGAATAGATGTCCGGTAGCCAAGCCTCCTTTTGCTCCTGGGAGGCCAACGCTTCAATGGAACCGGTGAAGAGCCCGTCGTGGACGCCCATAAAGGTGGAAATGGACGCGTCAGCGCGTGTCACCTCAGCATGCATCAGGCCCGCAAACAGGTTGGAGTGGCCCTGCCTGCGCACAGGACTGACCAGGTCAATATCCGCCAGCTTGGGAATCAGGTCCATCGGAAACTCGGCGCGGTTCCAGTAGTCAACCGCAATAGGCCGTACCTCACGTGCCAGGAACTCCCTGACTTCCGACAGCCGGTCCTGCTCCTTCCCGCTGAGCAACTGCTCGAAGGCATAAAAGTCACCATCGGCGTAAGGCAGGTTGTTGAGGTCGGCAGCGGAAGTGGACATGTTTACCTCGCAAATGATCAGCGGTGACCGGGGGCCCCGGAAGGAGCACGTTAAGTTACTGCTCAGTAACATACCTCAGCAGGCACGCTTAAGGAAGAAAAAACCGCGGCCGGCACAAGTGCCGGCCGCGGTTACGCGCTTTGGGTAGGGCTACTCGGACTTGAACCGAGGACCTTAGGATTATGAGTCCCGCGCTCTAACCAGCTGAGCTATAGCCCCAGACGCCCTGGCCCGCCACGGCAAAAGGGATGCGCCGGCAGGGCAAAATTACTCTAGCAAACCCGGGAAAGCCTTCAGACCACTTTGTCCTCGAAGCGCGCCCCCCGGTACAGGTCCTCGAAAGTCTGCAGGGTGCCTTCGAGGCTGTGCGGTTCCACCATCTGCCGGCTGACCTGGCCCATCACGGCGCGCTGGTCCGCTGGCAGCTCAAGGATCATGGTGATCTTCTTGGCAAGATCATCACTGTCGTTTGGGGTAAACAGGTACCCGTTCTCGCCATCGCGGACCAGATGCGGCAAAGCCATGGCATCCGCCAGCACCACGGGAGTGGAAGCGGACATCGCCTCCAGGGTGACCAGGGACTGCAGCTCCGCAGTCCCTGGCATGCAGAAAAGATCAGCCTTGATGTAGGTCTCCCGCAGCTCCTCGTCGCTGACAAGGCCCAGGAACTTCACCCGGTCCCCCAGGCCCAGCCGCTGGACGAGGGTTTCGAGGGAGGAACGCACCTCGCCGCCACCCACGATTTCCAGGTGCACGTTCAGCTCCGGGGGCGTCTTGCTGATGGCTTCGATCAGCACATCCACATGCTTTTCTTCGGCAAGGCGGCCGGCAAACATCACGGTGGGGTGGGCGTGCGGTTCAATGTGCTCGCCCGGCTGAAGCTCGTAGGCGGCCGAGTCGATGCCGTTCGAGAGCGGCAGGACCTTGCGGAGGAAAGCGTGCTGGTGCATCGCCTTGGCCGCCAGCGGGGTGGGCGTAGTTACCACGTCCGCCCGCCCCATCACCTTGCCCATGTCCTTCCAGGAGATCCGCCCGATGATGTTCTTGAACCATTGCGGAAACGGCAGGAACGGGTTGAGGTTCTCCGGCATGAAGTGATTGGTGGCGACGATCCGGATGCCCCGCTTGTCGGCCTCGTACAGGACATGCTCACCGATCATGTAGTGGCTCTGGATATGCACTACATCAGGCTTAACGCGGTCAAAAAGGAGGCTGATTTCCTTCTTGATTTCCCAGGGAAAGCAGATCCGGAAGTACTCATGCGTGGGCACGCCGTGCGAGCGGAGGCGGTGCACCGTTGCTTCTGACCGGAACTCGGTGAAGCTCTTCCCGTTGTCCGCGCGGCAGGCCAGCACGTGCACGTTGTGGCCCCGGCCCGTCATGCCCTTGGCCAGCCGGTACCCGAACTGGGCTGCCCCGTTGATATGGGGCGGATAGGTGTCCGCGGCGATCAGGATGGTCAGGGGCTGCTGGTCTGCGGGCGTGGTCACGTGGAGAACTCCTGATGGTCACGGTGCGGACAGCTGGCACTGGCAGCACGGTTGGCCGCCGCTATGGGCGGGGGCCTCGTGTAGTGGCTGGACGGACTAGTGGGACGGCCTGCCCGCGGCCTTCCGAGCGTCTTTTTTGCGCTTGGTAACCTCGGGATGGTGCCTTGAAAGGGCTATTACCCCCACGATAGCAAGGGAAGCAGCGGTTCCCATGGCAATGGCCATCACGGCGTGGACATCGGGGCGGAGTTCACCGAGGATGACAATTCCGATGGCGATCCCTACCAGCGGATCGATCACCGTAAGTCCCGCAATCACCAGGTCCGGCGGACCCGCGGAGTAGGCGTTCTGGACAAACCACGAACCCAGACCTCCCGCGGCGATGAGGGCCAGCACCGAGTACCACTGAACGTTCAGCAGGAACAGCCCGTTCGGGTCAAGCAGGTGTTTGCCGATGATCCGGGTGAGCACTGCTACGAAGCCAAACAGTACGCCGGCGCCAAGGATGTAGATAAAAGCGTTGATGCGGTGCTTGAACATCACTGCAAGGGTGCCGAAAAGTCCGACGGCGAGGGCCAGCAGCAGCACGATGGTCAGTTCGGCGTCCAGGCTCACATGGTGGTTTTCCTGGGTGACGTTGACGGCCAGAAGCACAAAAAGCGCAGAGCCCGTCACGCACGCGCTGATGGCCACCACTGTCGCGCGGTTAATGGTGAGGTCCTGGTCCTTGGCATTGATGACGGTTGTGATGACGAGCGCGATGGCGCCGATCGGCTGCACCACGGTGAGCGGGGCGGACACCAGTGCCACCGCGTTCATGGCCATGCCCGCGCACAGCAGCAGGAGGCCGAAAACCCACCGCGGGTTACGGAGGAGGCGGAGGAATCCGTTGGAGCTCAGCGCCAGGCCACCGGTGTCGGCTTTAACCGCGCTCCCCTGGCGCTGGGCACCAAGGGCAAGGCAGAAAGCACCCAGCAGTGCCAGCCCAACCGCCACCCACACCATCAGGAGGTCCCGCCGTCGTGGTCCTGGACCATTCTGCCTTTGCGCAGGATGGCCCAAAAGTAGTTGTAGGCCGCGATCCAGTGCCCAACGAGGCCAAGGCCCAGGACAATCCACGCAGTGACGAGCAGCCCGCCCGAGAACGCGGTGTCCAGCCGGGACAGGACCAGCAGCGGCGTGCCTAGGAGCAGCAGGCCGGTGCGGACCTTGCCCACGGCGCTGACGGGCAGGTCCGGGTGGCCGCCGAAGAATGACAGCGTGAGCACCAGCAGCACGGCGTCCGGGATCAGCAGTGCGGCCAGGTACAGCCAGTGCACAATCCCGGCGATCACCAGCGTGACCGCGACGGCGATCAGCGCCAGCCGGTCCGCGATGGGATCCAGGACCCGGCCAAGCTTGGAGGCCTGGTCAAAGCGGCGCGCTACGTAGCCGTCAATCCAGTCGGTGCAGCCCATCACTGCCAGGACCACTACGGCGGGGCCGTATTCCTTTTGGGCCAGGACCAGCCAGACGAAGAGCGGTACGCCCATGAACCGGACCACAGTGAGCAGGTTGGGGATGGTGAACACGCGGTCATGGTCCACCTGGGGGCGTCCGGGACGGGAGCCGGCACCGATGAACTTCATCCCGACCCCCTTTCCTTCCTGCTGCCCCTCGGGCGCGGGCTAACGGTTCCTGCCGACGGACCTGCCGCGCTGCACGCTGCAGCGCGGGAGGAAGCCTGGTGCTAGTAGGTCCTCAGGAGTTTGCGGACCAGGACGACGAACAAGGTGCCGGCAGCCGCAAAGGCTGCCAGTGGCTTCCACCGGTTACCCAGGCCTCCGGCGGACTCGGAGAGTGCTGCAAGCCGGCGTCCGGCAAGGTCCTTGCCCCGCCCGGCGAGAACCTGGCCCTGGTGGAGCTTGCCCTGGGCGGCAGCCAGCAGGAACTGGGCCTGGGCTTTGACATCGAGCTCATCGCCGAGATCGTCGCGGACCTCTGTGAGGTGGTGGCGGCGCTGGTTGAGGCGGCGGACGAGGTCCGGCTCGGAGGCCTGCGGGTATTCCTTGTTGTGCTCCGCTGCCTTGGCCTCCTTTTCGGCCTTGGCCTTGGCATCGGCCTGCGCCTTGGCAGCCTTGGCCGCTTTTGCCTCGGGGCTTTGCGGATCGAGGATTGCGGGATTGTAGGCGGAGCCTTCCCTCGCGATGCCGATGTCGTGCTTGATGCCGCGGATGGTTTCCTCCGGCAGCAAAGGCATCGCCTTCTTGAATTTGCGCATGCCGATAAGGCCACCGATGAGTGCTATCAGCAGAAAAACCGCAGAGACCAGCAGGGCGGCCAGCCACGCCGGCATGACCGTGGCCAGGCCCATGATCGCGGCAACGATCAGGCCGACCAGCAGGAAGAGGAGGAAGACAAGCGCCACGACGAGGAAGGCTGAGGCAACTCCGACCTGGATACCCTTGCGCTTAAGCTCAATCTTCGCGAAAGCGACTTCGTCATTCAGTTGGCGGGGCGCCAACCGGAAAAGGAGTTTAAGCGTCCCGGGCAGCGCAGCGATGCGCAATCCCGGGCTGGTCCGCCCGCTGTGACGTCCGCTCATCGGTTCCGCCTTACTGTTTCATGGCCAATTCGGCTTCCATGTGCTGCGGGAAAGTGCAGCTGCACAGTCCCCGGCACCAAAAGTATCATTCGGTTGAATGACCGGCCCCCGTGGCTTGCCGGACGGCGCGGCCTACAACGCTGGAGAATTCCCTTAGCCCCCGGCCATAGGATTAATCTCCGTGACCACACCCAGCAATCCGGGCGACCTGTTAAGCCGACGCCGGAAACTTCTGTACATCCTCCTCCTCGGTGCCCTGACGGCCTTGGGTCCGTTCACGATCGATCTTTACCTTCCCGCCTTTCCCGCACTGGAGGCGAGCCTGGGCGTGAGTGAGGCCCAGGTCCAGCTGACCCTCGCCGGAACGACCGTGGGCTTCGCCCTCGGCCAGCTGGTGGTGGGCCCGTTCAGCGACAGGTTCGGCCGGAGGACTCCGCTGATCCTGGCCACGGCCCTGCATATCGCAGCCTCGCTCGGCGCAGCCCTGTCCACGGACATCACCACCCTGGGTATTTTCCGCGTGCTGATGGGGGTGGGCGCTGCCGGCGGCGGCGTGGTGGCGATGGCCATGGTCCGGGACCTGTTCTCCGGCTATGCATTGGTCAGGATGTTCTCCCGCATGTCCCTGGTCAGCGGGCTGGCGCCGATCCTCGCGCCTGTGATTGGCTCCCAGCTGCTCCTGGTGATGCCGTGGCCGGGGATTTTTGTTTTCCTTGCCGCCTACGGCACCCTGGTCATCGTCGCCGCCCTGTTCCTGGTGCGCGAGACGCTGCCGCCGGAAAAACGCCGGCAAAGCGGCATGACAGCCCGCCAGCGCTACCGTGTTCTCTTCACCGACAGGGTTTTCGTTGGGCTGCTGATGGTGGCTGGCCTGAACTTCGGCGGCCTGTTCACCTATCTTTCGGCGTCCCCGTTCCTGTTCCAGGACGTTTTCGGGTTCTCCGCCCAGGAGTACGGCCTGCTCTTCGGCATCAATTCGCTGGGCATCGTGGCCGGAATCCAGACGAGTTCGCGGCTGATCCGCCGCGTGCCGCCGCAGTGGATCCTTGCCGGCGCCACGGCGTGGATGTTCGTGATGGCAATGCTGATCGTGGTGTTCGACCAGCTGGGGTTCGGCCTCTGGGGCGTGATGGTCCCGCTGTGGTTCTACATCATGGGCACCGGCTTCATGTTTCCCTGCGTGCAGGTGCTCGCCCTGGCCAGCCACGCCGCCCAGGCCGGCACCGCTGCTTCCCTGCTCGGCTTCGCGACCTTCATGATGGCCGGACTCATCTCCCCTGTGGTCGGCTGGCTGGGCATCAACAGCGCAGCTCCCATGGGCGCCGTGCAGGGTGCCTGCATCCTGCTGGCCATCGCAGCCCTCTGGCTGGTGGTACGGCCACGCACCGTCCCCTCGATCCACTGAAGCCATGAAGCATCCACGGCGAAAGCCGCACCGGAACCGCCGGGGCCTGTTCCTCGGAGCGGTGCTTGGCGCCGTCGCCGGCTATTTTGCAGGCCGGGCCCTGGGCAACCCTGCCATGGGGATCGCCCTGGGCATGATTGCAGGAGCGGCTTTGCTGTACCGCGTCAACCCGGGGCCCTGGAACCGGCCCTGACACTGGCCGCAGGGCTTCCCCGACGTTCCCGCGGCACGGCCGGGCCGCGGCGCCATGTCTGCCGTCGCGGTGCCCTACGGGATAAACTGTGTCCGTGTCCCGCCGGCAGAACCAACCGCCGCTTCCGGCCACGTGGCAACGGTGCGATGCCCGGATACTGCCACTGTGGTGGGACCGGCTGCGTGCCCAGAGCGGCGAGCAGTCCGCCGCCCTCTACGCCGCCGGCCTGTTTACGGAGGACCGCCGCCGTCCGATCGCCCAGTGGTACAACCCCGCCTTCAAGGCCGCGCTGCTGGTAGCCCCGGAAACCTCACCCGAGTGGCCCGTCCAGCGCTTTGGGATCTTCTATGCGCCGCCGGAAACGGGCTTTGTGCGCGTCCATTCGGCGCCGCATGAGTGGAACCCGCGCCAGCCGCGGAGGTCGCCTACCGAGCAGGAGGCGTTCCTGGCCGCCGTAGCCGAGGCGGAGCGGTTTCTTCAAGTGGAGATGGACTTCGTCTAGGAAAGAAAAATCCCCGTCTCCAATGGAGGAACGGGGATTTTTCTCTTGGCTCCTCCTGCTGGACTTGAACCAGCAACCCTTCGATTAACAGTCGAATGCTCTGCCAATTGAGCTAAGGAGGAATGAAGCAGGTATGACATTAGCAAAGGATCCACGCCAAAGTGAAATCGGCGGTTTTGCCGGGCCGGGAAGGCTTTGAGGGTACAAAAAAATCCCCGTTCCGGAGTCCGGAACGGGGATTGCGCGCTCCTCCTGCTGGACTTGAACCAGCAACCCTTCGATTAACAGTCGAATGCTCTGCCAATTGAGCTAAGGAGGAATGAAGCGGGTATTAGCCTAGCAAAGGTGTGGCCGGGAAACGAAATCGGGGCGGGCGGGGTGGTGCGGCGAACGGATCAGGCATCCGCACGCAAAGCGCGGCGTTCCATTTCGAGCATCATGAGCTCGCGGTTGAGCCGCTGGTAGGTCTCGGGATCCGCCCCCGGGTCCAGCCGCTGGAGCTGGCCCATCTTGTCCGCCTTGGTCCGGGTGATCTGGAGTTCGAAAAGCCGCGCGAGGATGTCCCGGCAATACTTTTGCACTGCTTCCTCCGTGCTGGCGGGCAATGGCACCACAGCCAGTTCGGACACCAGGGGCCGCAGCGGTTCGGGGACTTCGTTCATCACATGCTCCACCCAGCGCACGGGATCGGCCGTGAGGGCAGGGTCCGTGGCGCGCATGGCGTCGTGGACCGCCTGGAAAGCCGGGGTGGCGAACCGGGCAGCGGAAAAGCGCTCCCAGACCCCTCCACCGAGCAGTGCGGGTTCCTGCAGTGCCACCTCCAGGGCCTGCCGCTCCATGGACGCCACAGGATCGCGCGGGTCCGGGCGGTGGAAGGACGGGACGGCGCCCTGCACCGGCCCGGCAGCGACGCCCGGACCGCCCGGCAGGGCGGCACGTGCGGAAGTCCGGGCATCTGTTGCGGGTGGCCCTGCCTGGTCTCCGCGTTTTACCGCGGCAGTTACCAGGCGCAGCACTTCGTTGGGGTCCGGCATGCCCAGCCAGCCCGTGAGCGCCTGGCAGTATCCGGTGCGGGTGGATGCGTCACGGATGGCGGCAACCACCGGTACGGACGCTTTCAGGCCCTGCACCCGGCCTTCCACGGTGTCCAGGTTAAACTGCTGAAGCGTGCTGCGGATGGCGAATTCGAAGAGCGGCCGCCGGGACTCCACCAGCGCGTGCACGGCCTCGTCGCCCCTGGTCTGGCGCAGGTCGCACGGATCAGCGCCCGTGGGCTCCACGGCAACAAAGGTCTGGGCGGTGAAACGCTGGTCCTCTTCAAAGGCACGCAATGCCGCCTTCTGACCCGCGGCGTCACCGTCGAAGGTGAAGATGACCTCTCCCCCGGTGCCGTCGTCGGACAGCAGCCTGCGGGCGACCTTGATGTGCTCGGTGCCGAACGCGGTGCCGCAGGTGGCCACCGCCGTCGGGATCCCTGCCAGATGGCAGGCCATCACATCCGTATAGCCCTCTACCACCACCAGCTGCCGGTCCCTGGCGATGTTGCGCTTGGCGAGGTCGATGCCGTACAGCACCTGGGATTTTTTGTAGAGGGTGGTCTCCGGGGTGTTCAGGTACTTGGGCCCTTGATCGTCTTCGTAGAGCTTCCGGGCACCGAAGCCGATGGTGTCGCCGGCGATGTCGCGGATGGGCCAGATGAGGCGGCCGCGGAACCGGTCGTAAATGCCGCGGTTTCCTTCAGAGAACATGCCGGTGAGCTTCAGCTCGGAATCGGTGAAGCCGCGGTTGCGCAGGTGCTTGAGCAGCGAGTCCCAGCCCTGCGGGGCGTAGCCGACGCCGAACTGCTCGGCGGCGGCGCGGTCGAACCCGCGGCCGTGCAGGAAGGTCCGCCCCTCGGCGGCACCGGGCGTCAGCAGCTGCGCCTGGAAGAACTCATCCGCAATTTTGTGGGCATCCAGCAGCCGCTGCCGCCGCCCGACTTCCTCGCGGCTGGGCCCTGTTCCGCCGTCTTCGTACCGGAGTTCGTAGCCGATCCGGGCTGCCAGCTTCTCCACGGCCTCCTGGAAGGAGCTGTGGTCCTGCTTCTGGACGAACGCGATGACGTCGCCGTCCTCGCCGCAGCCGAAGCAGTGGTAGCGGCCTACCTGGGGGCGGACGGTGAAGGACGGCGAGCGCTCGTCGTGGAACGGACACAGGCCCTTGAAGGTGCCCAGCCCCGCGCCCTTGAGCGTGACGTAGCCGTCCACCACTTCCTTGATGTCAGTGCGCTGGCGTACTTCGTCGATGTCTTCACGTTTGATCAGCCCAGCCACAGAGCCATCCTAGCCCCGGGGTACGACTGCGCCGGGCGCCTTATGGCGTTCCTCACCACAGTGACGGAAGGCTCCCCACCAGGCGTTCATACATAGCGAGCGCCGAACCGTCGGTGAGTGACGCCACCTGGTCGATTACGACGCGAAGGCGGGCTCCGTCGTCGGGAGCGTCACGCCAGTCCGCCGCGAACATCGGCTCGAGATGACGGTCCCCGGTGGCGCTCAGGGCGGTTACCAGGGCGTGCAGCACCTCGCGCTGGCGCTCGTAGATCGGCTGGCGGTGCTCGGTGGTCATCACGAAGGTGGTGGCCAGGCCTTTCATGACCGCGATCTCCATGATGGTCTCGTCCGGCACCATGAGCTGGGCGTTGTAGCGGGTCAGGTTTTCCGGGCCGTAGACCGCACGCGTGGTTTCCAGGGCGCTCTGGCAGAACCGGCCAATGAGCTGGCTGGTCATGTTTTTCAGGGCTGCCATGGACTTGCGGCTGCCGTCCGCTTCGCGCACCCACACGTCGGTTGCCTCCAGCCGGGCCAGGGCGGCATCGATGGCGGCGGGGTCGTTGTGCGGCAGGTACCACTGCCTGGCATAACCCACCACCCGGGCGCGGTGGTCCGGGTTGTCCATCCAGCGGAGCTGGAAGTGTCCGGCGACGATCGCGTCCTCGACGTCGTGGACCGAATAGGAGATGTCGTCGGCGAGGTCCATGACCTGCGCCTCCAGGCAGGACCGGCGTTCCGGTGCGCCTTCGCGGATCCAGTTGAAGATGGGGAGATCGTCCTCGTAGGCGCCGAACTTGCTGGTCCTTTGGCCGTGGATCACCGGGGCTTCCAGCGCGGACCAGGGGTACTTCGCTGCCGCGTCGAGGCTGGCCCGGGTGAGGTTCAGCCCGGCCGGCTGGTTGTCTGCCGTCAGCACCTTGGGTTCGAGGCGGGTCAGCAGCCGGAGGGTCTGGGCGTTGCCTTCGAAACCGCCGATGGCGTGGGCCACCTCGTTCAGCGCCGATTCCCCGTTGTGGCCGAACGGCGGGTGGCCGAGGTCATGGCTGAGGCAGGCAGTGTCCACCACGTCAGGGTCGCAGCCAAGGGCGCGTCCCAGTTCGCGGCCCACCTGCGCCACTTCCAGGCTGTGGGTGAGGCGGGTGCGGACAAAGTCGTCAGTGTCCGGCGCCACCACCTGGGTCTTGGCCCCGAGCCTGCGCAGCGCGGAGGAATGCAGCACCCGGGCGCGGTCACGCTCAAAGTCCGACCGGTAAATGTTCTTGGGCGGCTCTTCCACCCAGCGGGCGGAATCATGGGTGTCATAGCCCGGCAGGACCGGGGCAGCAGTGCGCGTTTCAGCCACCGGAAACATCCAGTTCCGCCGCAGCAATGTCCCGGGACTGGTCCGCGTTCAACGCCCGCGAGTCCAGCCAGTCCTTGGGCAGGGCAGGCCTCTTCGGCGAGCCCGCGCGGCCCCGGGGACCCTCGGCGTCGTTGCCCGGGTACGGCGATTCAAGGTCCAGTTCGGCGAGCGTATCCCGCAGCACCTGCAGGCTGGTCACCAGGGCCAGCCGGGTCCGCAGTTCCCCGCCCACCACGTATCCCTTGAAGTACCAGGCAATGTGTTTGCGGATCTCGCGCAGCGCCTTGCCCTCGTCGCCGAAGGTTTCCACCATAAGTTCGGCGTGCCGGTACACGCCCTCGGCCACCTGGCGCAGGTTGGGCCGGAAGCGGGTGTCGCTGCCTTCGAAGGCTGCCTGCAGGTCCCCGAACAGCCAAGGCCGGCCCTGGCAGCCGCGCCCCACCACCACGCCGTCAACACCGGTGTCGCGGACCATCCGCACAGCGTCTTCGGCAGACCAGATGTCGCCGTTGCCGAGCACCGGAATGTCTGGCAGCGCCTCGCGAAGGCGGGCGATCGCGGACCAGTCCGCCTGTCCCGAGTAGAACTGGGCCGCGGTCCTGCCGTGCAGGGCGACGGCGGCAACACCGGAATCCCGGGCGATGCGGCCGGCGTCTAGGTACGTGAGGTGGTCGTCGTCGATGCCCTTGCGCATCTTGATGGTGAGCGGGACGTTGCCCTTTGAGGCCTCCCTGACGGCGGTCTGCACGATCGAGGTGAAGAGGTCGATTTTCCAGGGCAAGGCTGAGCCGCCGCCGCGACGGGTGACCTTGGGTACGGGGCACCCGAAGTTCAGGTCGATGTGGTCTGCCCGGTCTTCCTCCACCAGCATCCGGACGGCGCGGCCCACTGTTCCAGGGTCCACACCGTACAACTGGACGGACCGGACTTTTTCGTCATCATCGTGGGAGATGATGCGCAGGGACTCAGGCGTCCGTTCCACCAGCGCGCGCGAGGTGACCATCTCCGCCACGTACATGCCGCCGCCGTATTCACGGCACAACCGGCGGAAAGCCGAGTTGGTGATGCCGGCCATGGGCGCCAGGATCACCGGGGTGTCCACGGTGATGGGGCCCAGCCTCAGGGGCGGGAGTTCCAGCTTGGGGGCGGGAGGAGTTGCAACAGTCACCTGTCCATTGTTGCAAAGCCGGGCAAATCGGGCGTGCGCGCGGGTCCCGCTCCCCCGGTGACCGCCGCCGTCAGTCCCGCTCGGCCGCCCTACGCCCCCGCCGGGTTTGCAGGGCAGCGGCGGCAAGCGTGCCTGTATCGCTGACGTCGTCCGGGTTGACGGCGGGCTGGGGCGGACGGGCCGGCCTTTCAGCAGCGGCGGCTTCACCCTGGCCCGATTCCGTTTGGAGGCCTCCGGAACCCGCGGGCTCCACTGCCCGTGCGCCGGTGGCCTTCACCACCAGCACGGCAATGAGGGTGGTGACCGGAATTGCCAGGACCAGGCCGATGGAGCCGACCAGGGTCCGGATGACCTCCTCCGACAACTCCGCGCTGGTGAGGGTGTCCGCGAGCGGGCGGTCGTAGAGCATCACGATGATGAGGATCGGCAGGGCGGCTCCGGCGTAGGCGAAGGCGATGGTGTAGACGGTGGAGGCGATGTGGTCGCGTCCGATGCGCATGGCGGAGGTGAACAGTTTCCGTGCGCTGCTGCCCGGTGCCAGTTCGTACAGCTCCCACACGGCGGAGGACTGGGTGATGGTCACGTCATTCAGGACACCGAGTCCGGAGATGATGAGCCCGCACAGGATCACACCCGAGATGGAGATGTTGGTTGAGGTGTTCACCAGGGTGGTTGCCTCGTGATTGCCCACGCCGGCAAGGTTTGCGGCGCCGGTGGCCCAGGCTGCCAGGAGCGCTGTTATTCCGAGCCCGAACATGGTGCCCAGGAGGGCGGTGGACGTCCGGGCCGAGAAGCCGTGGGCGAAGTACAGCACCCCGATCATGATCACGGTCGACCCCACCAGGGCCAGCAGCAGCGGCGGTTTGCCTTCGACCAGGCCTGGAAGCATAAAGCCGGCCAGCACGAGGTAGGCCCCCACGAGTCCGATCAGCGCCCGGAGGCCCCGCCAGCGGGCAACTGCGATGACCACCGCAGCGTAAAGCAGTGCGAGCAGGACTATCGGCAGGGTCCGGACGAAGTCCACGAAGATGAAGGCGGGTGAACCCTGGGAGGCGGAGGCGCCCTGGGCGTTGGAAAGGTTCAGGTACCGGATCTGGTCGCCAGGCTTCACCCCGTGCGACTTGGCGACATCCGGGTTGATGACCACCTTGACGGGGCTTCCGCCCTTGTCCGGTTCGGTAAAGGCAAACGTACAGTCAGATCCCTGCTGGCTTTGTCCCTGTTGGTTTTGGCTTTGCTGGGTTTGGCTTTGCTCGCCCGGCCCCTGCTGGGCGACGCCCTGCATGCAGTTCTCGGTGACGACGCTTTGGATGGATCCGGTGTCGAACGTGACCCCCGGAGCGGCGGAGTAGGGGTTGGCCAGGGAGATGCCCTCCTTGCTTCCGGAGGGCCAGAGCATCGCCATGCCGGCCAGGGTCAGGAGCGTCAGGGGAATCAGCACCGCGGCGAGGATCCTGTTTGCCTTCCGGCGGGCGGCCATTGCCTGCGGTGAAGGCTCCGCATGGCCTGTGGAAGCGTGGGAGTGACCGGAGCCCATCAGCAGTAGAACCTCATACCTTGAACTCTACGTCCGGCACCATAGGGTTGATAAATGGACCGTCAGAACTGGGAGGAACCGGGCATGGCCAACCGCAGCACGGGAGAAAGCGGCCGTTTCAATGCCGCCGGAACTGCTTCTGACGCCGCCCCCCAGGCCGCACTCAGTGTTCTTCCGGCGTCCGGGCCCACCTTGGGGGTTGCCCTGGTGCTGCACGGCGGAAAATCGCACAGCCGCGAGCCGGTGGAAGCCATCCACCTGAGCCCGGCACGGATGATCCCCTTTGCGCGGCACCTGCACCGGGCCGGCCGGCAGAACGGACTGGCGGTGTGGTCCCTCCGCAACAGCGTGCGCGGCTGGAACGGCGCCGACATGTCGCCGCTGCAGGATGCGCGTTGGGCCCTTGAACAGATCAGCAGCCGGCACCCGGGCGTTCCGGTGTTCCTGGTGGGGCACTCGATGGGCGGCCTGACTGCCGTCTGCGCTGCAGACCACCCCCAGGTGGAAGCTGTTGTTGCCCTGGCGCCCTGGCTCAGCACCGGGACTCCGGTTTCGGCAGTGGCCGGCCGGAAGGTGCTCATTGTCCACGGCACCGTCGACAGGTGGACCAGCCCGCCGGCGTCGCTCGCGTTCGCCCGCCGGGCCGCCGCAGGTGCCCAGTCGATGCAGTACGTTGCCCTGAAAGGCGTGGGGCACTTCATGTTCCGCAAGATCGGCCTGTGGCATTCGCTGTCCACGGGATTTGTGCTGAAGGCATTCCACGACGCAACCGGGGCGGATGTTGCCCTTCCCCGCGGGTTTGGCCAGCTGCTGCCGGCATCGGCCGTCCAGGTGACCCTGTAACGCTGCAGAGAGGCTGCCCGCATGACCCGCAGTTAACGCCGGGGACGATCGCTGCGGGTCAGGTGGGTCAGTCTTCCTAGTCCGACACGACCAGGGTTTCGGAACCGGAGAGCCGCGCCTTGCCGTTTTCGAGGAGGGGCTCGACGGCGGCGCGAAGGGCCGTCATTGAATCGTCCAGTTCCAGCATGACCGGGTGCTGGTAAGCAATCAGCGCGAGCATGTCCCGGACGGCCTCGGCGGCGTCCTCCGGGGCAAGCGCGGGTTCGTGCCCAACGAACACGTCAGTAGGAACCTGTTCCCCCTGCGGCGCCGTGTCCTGTTCCGGGCCCTGCGCCTGGGCTGCATAACTCACTGCGAAAGCCCTGATCCGGCCCTTCCTGCTGGGCGAAACCCCCGCCCCGAACGCGGACTCCGGCTGCGCACGCAGCACGATGGCCCCGTGCGCGCCGGTCAGATCGTCCAGGAACAGCTTCTGCACCTGGCCCACGGACAGCACACCCGGCGAATCCCAGTCGTGGATGGCCGTGTAATAGCGGCCCACCACATCGGTCAGCTCCACGGACCCGGTAGCCAGGTCCATCACGACGTCGGAGCCTGCGTTCTCATCGTTCGCCGGCCCGCCGTCGTGGTCCTTGGCCGGGAAGACCGGAAGCCGCAGGGCGCCCGGCTCCACAACCACCAGCCGGGACCGCTGGATAGGCGAAAGGTCGAAATGCTCTGCGAAGGCGGCACCCGGAGTGCCCGGCTCCACCTTGGCCCGTAACCTGGACACGCCCGACGGCGACTGCCCGGCTTCGCGGCGCAGCATGGTCAGGAGCGTGGCGCCGATGCCGGAGCGGCGGTGATCGCGTGCCACCTCAATGTAGGCCCACAGCCGCTCGGGGTGCAGTGAGGCCTCGTAGACAACGCCAGCCGCAACCGGAATGCCGACGCCGTCAATGACGTCCTCGGCCACGATGCAGCGCCGCCATGGCGAGCCGCTTCCGTCCGATGACGGTGCCAGGGCGCCGCGGAACTGCCGCGCCTGGTACGTTTCGGGGCCGCCCCAGATTTCCAGGAGGGCCAGGTCGTCGCCCTCGCGCCATTCGCGGTATTCGATGGCCATGGCTAGGCGCCGATCAGGCGGGCGGCCAGGTAGCCCTCCACCTTGTCCAGGGAGACGCGTTCCTGGCTCATGGTGTCCCGCTCGCGGATGGTGACGGCCTGGTCCTCGAGGGTGTCGAAGTCCACCGTGATGCAGAACGGGGTGCCGATTTCGTCCTGGCGGCGGTAGCGGCGGCCGATGGCCCCGGCGTCGTCGAAGTCGATGTTCCAGTTCTTCCGCAGCTGCGCGCCGAGGTCCTTGGCTTTCGGGGACAGGTCCTCGTTGCGGCTCAGCGGCAGCACGGCTGCCTTGACCGGGGCCAGGCGCGGATCCAGCTTCAGGACAGTGCGGACGTCTACGCCGCCCTTGGCGTTGGGGGCTTCGTCCTCCGTGTACGCGTCCACCAGGAACGCCATAAAGGACCGGGTGAGGCCGGCCGCAGGCTCGATCACGTACGGGGTGTAGCGCTCGTTCGTGGCCTGGTTGAAGTAGCTCAGGTCCGTGCCGGAGGCCTTGGCATGAGTGGAGAGGTCAAAATCCGTGCGGTTGGCGATGCCTTCAAGCTCGCCCCATTCCGAGCCCTGGAAACCGAAGCGGTACTCGATGTCCGTGGTGCCCTTGGAGTAGTGGCTCAGCTTTTCCTGCGGGTGCTCGAAAAAGCGGAGGTTTTCCTGGCGGATGCCCAGGCCCGTGTACCAGGACATGCGCTCCTTCATCCAGTACTGGTGCCATTCCTCGTCCGTGCCGGGCTCGACGAAGAACTCCATTTCCATCTGCTCGAACTCGCGGGTGCGGAAGATGAAGTTTCCCGGCGTGATCTCGTTGCGGAAGGACTTGCCGATCTGGCCGATGCCGAACGGCGGCTTCTTGCGCGAAGTGGTGAGCACGTTGTTGAAGTTCACGAAGATACCCTGAGCCGTTTCCGGCCGCAGGTAGTGCATGCCTTCCTCGCTGGCCACGGGACCCAAAAAGGTTTTGAGCAGGCCGGAGAACTCCTGGGGTTCGGTCCACTCGCCGCGGGTGCCGCAGTTCGCGCAGGCAATGTCCTTCAGGCCGTTCTCGGCAGGGCGGCCCTTCTTTTCCTCGTATTCTTCCTCAAGGTGGTCCGCACGGTAGCGCTTGTGGCAAGACAGGCACTCCACCAGGGGATCGGAGAAGACCTCCACGTGGCCGGAGGCTTCCCATACCTGGCGGGGCAGGATGACGGAGGAATCCAGGCCCACCACGTCCTCGCGGCCGCGGACCATGGACTGCCACCACTGGCGCTTGATGTTTTCCTTCAGCTCCGCGCCGAGGGGCCCGTAGTCCCAGGCAGAACGCGAACCTCCGTAGATCTCACCGGCCTGGAACACAAAACCCCTCCGCTTGGAGAGGGAAATGACCTGGTCGAGAACGGATTTTGCTGCCATGGGGAAAACTCCAATTTCTACAGGGCCGCTGGGTGCGGTCCGCGGTTTTTCGGGCCCGCGGTAAGCCGGCGGTGTGCAACCGCTGGCTGCCGCGGGGGCGGATGAAGGAAGATGCAGAAAGCTGCGTGACCTAGCCTACCGGTGCCCACTGTGGAGCGCGCCCCGAGGCCAGGGCAGGGTGGCCAGGATGATGGCCGCGAGAGTGAGGATGGTGCCGAGCACTGTGGCCGGGGCAACCACGCTTCCGGGCGCCGGCAGGATCACGTCGAGGGCGAGCGAGCCGAGCAACTGCCCGGCGATCATGCCCAACCCCGTCACCAGGACGCCCAGGCTGCGCACCAGCAGGGCGCCCAAACCGATGAACACGCACCCCATCGGGCCGCCAACGTAGTACCACCACTCCCCCGGCAACGGATTGCCCGGCCCGGCAACGGCCACCTTGATGGCATACGCCGTCCAGAGGACCAGCGAACCTGCCACGAAATTGACCAGGGTAGCTGCAATGGGCGTGCCGTAATGGGCTGTTGCCGTTCCGTTCATGGCCTGCTGGAAGCTCATCAGGAACCCGGCCGCGACGGGAAGAAGGAGGGGAAGCACCAGGAAAGCAGGACCGCCGTCGTGCGCTCCCCCGCCGGTTCCGGTGAACCGGGGCGAAACTGCCCAGGCGACAGCGGCGATGGTCAGCAGGCAGCCGATGAGCCGGATCGCGGTGACGGGTCTCTTGCCTGCCGGCCCGATGCCCAACCGGTCCACGAGCAGGCCGCTGACGGTTTGGCCGGTAACGGTGGCAACCGTGAAGAGGGCAACACCCAGGATGCCCACCGTGAAGGACTGGGCAAAAACGAACAGCGCCCCGATCCCGCCGGCGAAAACATAAACCCGGGGAAAGGCCCTGCTGCGGACGGCAGGTACGATCCGCGCCAGCCCGGCCCGGCCGCGCGGCAGCAGCAGCGAGATCAGGATCATCACCACAAGGCCTGTGCTGAAACTCACGACGGAAGCGGCAATGCCGTCGTCCAAACGGGCACCAAGGGCACCGTTGACACGGCCCTGAAGCGGAATGGCCAGCCCAGCGCCCACCGCCAACGGCAGGCCTGCGAGCAGCGGCAGGCGGGGGCTGGAGGTCACCGAATCCACCTTACGTCAGGCATCATTGCTTCATGAGCAACCCCGTTGAAAACATTCCCATCCGCGACAGTATGATCCGCCTCGGCCAGCTCCTCAAGCTCGCCAGCCTTGTGGAGGACGGCGTGGAGGCGGCGGATCTCATCAGGAACGGGCTCGTCAAAGTCAACGGCGAAATCGATGACCGCCGCGGCCGGCAGCTGCATCACGGGGACACCGTCACAGTGAACGGGCAGACCGTCCGGGTGGTGGCACCGAAGGCGGGCTGACCTCCCGGGCAGGCGCCCGGCGTCGTCCGCCTATTTCTTCAGCACCTCGTGGGTGAGGAATTCACCCACGTGCCCGATCTCCTGCTGGTTGATCCCGTGCCACATGCCTGTGTACAGCACCTTGGTGAGCTTGACGTGCTTGCGGACCCAGCCCATGGTGTAGTCGATCCTGTCCGGAGTGATCACCGGATCCTGCTGGTCCCGGCCCCAGAACATGGGAATGGTGCCGTCCAGTTCGGAGTCCCTGAAGCTGGGGTCGCCGCCCGCGTCCACCACAAAGCCCGAGAGCCCGACGACGGCCGCAAAGTCAGTGGGGCGCTGCCGCAGGAGCGTGGTGGCCATGGCCATTCCCATGGAAAAGCCCAGCAGTGACACCGAGGGGTGTCCTACTTTGATGGTGTCGATCCAATCCAGCACAAAGGACGACGCTGCCTTGACCCGATCCAGCGAGTACTCGATGGAGGCCGTGAGCGGAAACCAGGTGAAGCCCGGGCCCATGGCGATGGGGGCCCGGACTGAGGCCACGGCGAAGTCCCCCGGCAGCAGGTCAGCCAGACTGAGCAGGTCCTGTTCGTTGGCGCCGTAGCCGTGCAGCAGCACCAGCAGCGGCCTGCCGTCGCGCTGGTCCTCCGGATGTGACCACAAAACAACAGGGGCAGGAAATACTTCGGCTTCGGTCATGGTTTCCATTCTTACAGTTACCCCCAGGTAACAACCTACGTTCGCGTAGCCAGCGAAGCGGAAGGCAGGATAGGACCGTGACTGACACGAGTGCCATTCGAACCCCCACCGCCCACGCCGGATCCCACCCCTGGACCCGCTATGTGGCAATGGGCGATTCCTTCACCGAGGGCATCGGCGATCCCGAGCCCTCGAGCCCCGGCGGCTACCGCGGCTGGGCGGACCGTGTGGCGGAGGAACTGGGCCGCACCCAGCCCGACTTCGCCTATGCCAACCTCGCCGTGCGCGGCCGGTTGCTGCAGCAGATCGTGGACCAGCAGCTTGCCCCGTGCCTGGCACTGAAGCCGGACCTGGTGACCCTCTCGGCCGGCGGCAACGATCTCATCCGCCCTGGCGGTGACCCCGACGCGCTCGCCGAAAAACTCGATTCCGTGGTGCAGATCCTGGCGATGGGCGGCGCCACCGTGGTCCTCTTTAACGGCCCCGACACCGGCTCGTCAGTGCTGGGCAGGATCCGCAGCAAGGTTGCCATCTACAACGAGAACCTTCGCACCGTGGCTGCCCGGCACGACGCCGTTATCGCGGACATGTGGTCCCTGCGCCAGCTCAGCGATCCCCAGATGTGGGACCAGGACCGCCTGCATTTCTCTCCGCTGGGCCACCACACCATCGCGGCCATGGTGCTGGACTCGCTGAACGTTGAGCACACACTGGAGCCGCTCCAGCCCAAGCCTGTGCCTTCCCGCACCTGGCGCGAGGCGCGCTCCGGTGACCTGGTGTGGGCGCGCGAGTACTTTGTGCCCTGGGTGCTGCGCCGGCTGCGGCACCAGTCCTCCGGAGATGGAATCACCGCCAAGCGTCCGACGCCGGGGCCAGTCTTTGGCCCCGGCGTGCCGTTGGGATCCGGCGAGGGTCCTTTGGGCACCACCGAGGCTGCCAGGCGCTAGCGCCCGCAGGATAATCCCGACGGCGGCCAGTTCAGGCGGGCAGGCATGGAACCCCATGCGGTGGTGCGGATGCGGCTTCGGTCCCAGCTGCTCCGGGCACCTGCCGCGGCCTCTCCCGAAGCGGCACTCCGGAGGCTCCTGGCCGTGCAGGCACAGGAGTTTCCGTACGCCCGGTGGAGTCTCGCCCAGCGCGTATCGGCCGCCGGACGTGCACCCGTGACGGCTGCTGACATTGAACAGGCTGTGGCGGACGGCCGGATCCTGCGCACCCACATCCTCCGGCCCACCTGGCACTTCGTTCACCGGGACGATCTGCGCTGGCTCCGTGCGCTCTCCGGGCCACGGCTTGAGCAGGCCAATGCCTTCACCTACCGCAGCACCGGCATTGACGCGGCCGCTGCCGCGCGGAGCGCCGACGTGCTGGCACGGGCTGTTGCGGACGGAAACCACCTGACCCGTGAAGGCCTTGCGGACCGGCTGCGCGGGGCCGGGTTTACGGCGAAGGGCCTGGAGCTGGCCTACCTGATTATGCATGCCGAAATCAGCGGTGTCCTGGTGAGCGGGACGCCCGTGCGAAGCCGTGGCGGAGCGTTGAAGCAGACATACGCGCTTTTTGAAGAGCGGGTTCCCGCCGGGCCAGGGACGGCGCCCACCCGGGAGGAGGCGTTGGCCGAACTCGCCCGCCGCTATTTCACTGGCCGCGGTCCTGCCACAGCCAAGGACTGCGCCGACTGGTCGGGAATGACCATGACGGACGTCAGGAAGGGCCTGCAGCTCACCCTGGAAACTGAACCGGGGGCTCTCGCCTCAGCCCTTATAGACGGCGTCTTGTTCTATTACAGTCCTGAAGCCGCCGGCACTGGCGCCCGCGATGCTGAGTCCGGCAGTCCTGAAGCCGGGGCAGGAGACGGAGCCGCCGTCTCACCGGAAGGCCGGCCCCGGATCGACCTGGTCCAGTGCTACGACGAATACATCATGGGTTATTCCGCCACCCGGCACTACCTCGGGGGCAGCGCACCCGCTTTTCCCTCTGAAGGCCAGCCGATGCACGTGGTGCTGCTGGACGGGAAGATGGCCGGCGCCTGGCGGCATACGCTGCTTCCCGGCCGCTGCGAGCTGGATATCCGGCTGTCACTCTCCGCTGGGACGCCGGGTTCTCCAGTGGCCGCGGCAGTGCAGGAAGCAGTGGACCGGTACGGCGCATTCACCGGGCTCCCGGCCGTTCGCGTGCACTCCGGGGCTAAGCTTGAGGGACACATATGAGAGGCACGGCACCGTGAGCAACTTGTTTTTCTGGATCATCATTTTGTCATTCCTGATCCCGATGGCCATGCGGATGTACCGGAAGTCTGTGGCCCGCAGGAACCAGGAGCAGAGCTTCCTGGGGCGCTACCCCGAGCAGTTCCCGGGCGGAGGCCAGTTCCCGGGCTCAGCCGGCCCGCAGAACAAACAGCCCCGGGACGGCTTCACCCAGCAGGACTACTTCAGCGGCGGATTCCGCGGCCTTGACCGGCCCCAGCCGCTGCCGCCCGTCCAGCCGGTCCCGCCGATGGACCAGCAGTTCCCGCCGTACGGGCAGCAACAGCATGGGCAATACCAGCAGGGCCAGCCGGTGCAGGGACAACCCCAGGTGCCCCAGCAGCCGGCCGCCCCTGCAACTCCCCCGCCGCCGTCGGCCCCGCAGGGCTACCGCGCGCGCAGGCTGGCGGAGCTGGATGAGAAGTACAGCAACGGCGAACTGTCCGTTGAGGAGTACATGGCCCGCCGCGGCGAGATCATGAACGGCTGACGCGCCTCAGTCGACCTGCGGAAAGCCCAGGTCGATGACCGACGTCGCGGGGTCCGGCCACCGGGTGGTGACCACTTTGCCCCTGGTGTAGAAGCGGATACTGTCCGGCCCGTACATGTGCGTGTCACCGAACAGCGAGTTCTTCCAGCCGCCGAAGGAGAAGGTGCCCACCGGCACCGGGATGGGCACGTTCACGCCCACCATGCCCGCCTCCGCGTCGAACTCGAACTGCCGGGCGGCGCCGCCGTCACGGGTGAAGATGGCAACGCCGTTGCCGAACTCGTTGTCGTTGACCAGTTGGACGGCGTCATTGTAGGTATCCACGCGGACAACGGACAGGACAGGCCCGAAGATTTCGTCGTCGTACACCTTCATGCCCGGCTTGACGTTGTCCACCAGGCTGACGCCAATAAAGAACCCGTCTGAATCGAACTGCTGCGAGCGGCCGTCAACAACCACCGTGGCCCCTTCGTCCTCTGCGCCTGCCACGTAGGAGGCCACCCGCTCACGGTGCTCCGCCGTAATCAACGGGCCCATCTGCGATGCCGGGTCCGTGCCCGGGCCGATGGTGAGCGTCGCCATCCGGCTCTTGATGGCCGCCACGAGGTCGTCAGCGACGTTGCCCACCGCAACAAGCACGCTCACTGCCATGCACCGCTCACCCGCTGAGCCGTAGGCAGCCGACACGGCCGCGTCGGCTGCCATGTCCAGGTCCGCGTCAGGCAGGACCACCATATGGTTTTTGGCCCCGCCCAGTGCCTGGACCCGTTTGCCGTGGTCCGCCGCGCGCTTGTAGATGGACTGCGCGATGGGCGTTGAGCCCACGAAGCTGACGGCTTTCACGTCCTGGTGCTCAAGCAGGACATCCACCGCTTCCTTGTCTCCCTGGACCACGTTCAGCACGCCGGCGGGCAGCCCCGCTTCCGCGAAGACTTCCGCGATGAATACGGCCGATGAGGGATCCTTTTCGCTCGGCTTCAGGAGGACGGTGTTGCCGCACGCCAGTGCACTGCCGATCATCCACAGCGGCACCATGGCCGGGAAGTTGAACGGGGTGATGCAGGCCACCACGCCTACAGGCTGCCGGACGGAGTGAACGTCCACGCCGCTGGAAACCTGCTCAGAGCGTTCCCCCTTGAGCATGTGGGAGAGCCCGGTGGCGAACTCGATGTTCTCGAG
Source organism: Arthrobacter sp. sptzw42 (assembly GCF_059089685.1). Taxonomy (NCBI): domain Bacteria; kingdom Bacillati; phylum Actinomycetota; class Actinomycetes; order Micrococcales; family Micrococcaceae; genus Arthrobacter; species Arthrobacter sp. sptzw42. Next base: position 366,419 of record NZ_JBNHEX010000001.1, on the reverse strand, counting down.
CCCGCGGGAAATCTCCCCTTCGGCGTCGGAAAGCACCTTGCCGTGCTCGCTGGTAAGGACGGCAGCCAGTTCGGACTTGCGCTGGTTAAGGATTTCGCGGACGCGGAAGAAGATGTTGGTCCGCTTGGCCAGGCTCGTTGCCCGCCACGCCGGCAGTGCGGCCTTGGCCGCGGCGATGGCTTCCTCCACGCGGGCGGCCGAAGCCAGCGCCACCTGCTTTTCCTGCTCTCCTGTGGCGGGGTTGAAGACGGGGCCGAAGCGTTCCGCGTCGGTGACGCGGCTGCCGTTGATGTAATGCGGGATGGTTTGCATGAAAGTCTCTCTTCTACTTTGCTGAATCCAGGGAACCGTCAACGAGCTTGATGATCATGGAGCAGTCCTTGCCGGACTCGCCCGCATCGATAAGGCGCTGGTACAGCTGCTGGACGTGCTTGCCGATTTCCAGGGGCGTGCCGGTGTCTTCCGCAGCGCTGATGGCCAAGCCGATGTCCTTGTTTGCCAGTTCGGCGGTGAACGTGGGCGCAAAGTCGTTGTTGGATGCCGCGGTGGGGACGACGCCGGGAACGGGGTACCAGGTGCGCAAGGCCCAGCTGTCCCCGGAGGAGACGGAGGCGATATCCCAAAACACCTTCTTGTCGAGGCCAAGCCGGTCCGCCAGCACGGCGCCCTCGGCTGTAGAGGCAAGGTTGATCAGGAGCATCAGGTTGTTGCAGATTTTGGCCGCCTGGCCGGTGGTGGCTCCGCCGGTGGGGATGATGTTTGCGGCCATCGGTTGGATGAAGCCGGCAGCATCGGCCACGGCACCAGTTTCACCGCCGACCATAAAGGTGAGTGTTCCGGCTGCCGCGCCGCTCATCCCGCCTGAGACAGGGGCATCAACGAAGCGGAAGCCGGCGGCAGCGGCGGCGTCGTGCAGCTCCTTTGCTGCGGCGATATCGATAGTGGAGGAATCGACCAGGAGGGTGCGCGTATCGGCATGGGCCAGCACCCCGTCCGCGCCCAGGTAGACGGCCCTGGCGTGTTCGCCCTTCGGCAGCATGGTGAAGACGACGTCGGCGCCGGCCACAGCCTCGGCGATGCTTCCCACCGGTTTGACCCCTCCGGCCTCCGCTGCGGCGAGCGCGGCGGGGTTGAGGTCGAATCCCCGTACGTCGTGGCCCGCCTTGGCGAGGTTCCCCGACATGGAACCGCCCATATTCCCCAACCCAATCCAACCGACTACTGCCATGGTCCAAGCTCCTTTGCTGTGTCCCCGGCCGAAGGCAGCCGGAAGGTCTGTGTCCACCATCACACCCCTGTTACAGTGCAATCAAGGGGAAAAAACACAGACAGTATGTGCACTGATGCACACGGATGGAAGGTGATGAGTGGCGCGGCTACCGAGTCCGGACGACCTGCTGATTTTGCTGACCGTGGCCCGGCTGGGGCGTTTCAATGCCGTCGCAGAAACGCTTGGTACCACGCACACCACTATTTCCCGGCGGATCCTCGCCCTCGACAAGCAACTGGGCGGGCGCACGCTGGAGCGCAGCCCGCACGGGTGGGAATTGACGGAGCTGGGCGCTTCGGCCGTCGCCGCGGCCGAGAGGATCGAGGAAACCCTGGGTTCCCTGGCTGCGGTCACAGGCCAGGACCGGGACGCTCTCGCCGGCATGGTGCGGATCAGCACCTCTGACGGTTTCGGCGCCGAATTCGTCACGCCTGCGCTGGTCCGGCTGCAGCACCGGCATCCCATGCTCAATGTTGAGATGCTCAGTGCCACGCGCAAGGTCAGCCAGAACCGCTCCGGCGTGGACCTGGAGGTGGTGGTGGGACGCACGGACGTGAGCAACGCGCAGGCCATCTTCCTGACCAACTACTTCCTGCGGCTCTACGCCAGCCCCGCCTACGCCGCCCGGAGGGGATTACCGGAAACGCCCGACGGTGTGCGGCAGCATGGCTTCGTCTCCTACGTGGAGTCGGCACTTCAGGTGGCCGAACTGGGCCACCGGTCCTCGCAGCTGCCGATGCCTAAGTCCAGTTTCCAGGCGACGAGCATTTTCGCCCAGGTGGAGGCGGTACGCCGCGGTGCCGGCATCGGGTTGCTTCCCAGCTTTATGGTGGCCCGGGATCCAGGGTTCGTTCCGGTGCTCCGGGACTCCTTCCAGCGCCAGGTGCCCATCTGGGCAGTGGCCCGGCCGGAAGCGCTGCGGTCCGCCAGGGTGCAGGCCGTGATTGCTGCGCTGCAGGAAGAGGTGGCGGAACGCCAGGATCTGTTGGCAGCCTGATGCGGCGGGCGCGTGATCCTGCTGCAATTGGAGCAGGATCCATGTCAGGCCTGGAAGAGCCGCCTTACCACCTGTCCTGCGGCGAGCGCATCGAGGCCTTCGTTGATCTCCTCCAGCGGCCGGGTGTCCGTGTGCAGCAGCTCAACGGGGAGCCTGCCCTCCCGCCAGTACCGGAGATAGAGGGGGATGTCCCGGCCTGGAACGGCGTCGCCCATATAGGACCCGAGCAGCCGCTTGCCCGCTCCCGCGAACTGGAGCGCGGGCACCGTCAGCTCCGCAGTGGGGTGCGGCAGTCCCACGGAGACCACGGCGCCGCCGCGGGTCACGTGTTCAAGGCAGGAGGTGATGACACGTGCTGATCCCACAGCTTCGATGGCAGTGTCCACGCCGTCACCCGCGGCCTCAGCAATAAGACGGGAAGCCTCGTCCGGCGTCCCCACCGCCGTGGCGCCGCACTTCAGGGCGAGCCCGTGTTTGCCGGCATTCGGGTCGATGGCAATCACGGAGGAGGCACCCGCGAGAGCGGCGGCCATAACGGCCGAAAGCCCCACGGCGCCGAGTCCGAAGACCGCCACTGACTGGCCGGGCTGGACTGCAGCGGTGTTCATTACCGCTCCCATTCCGGTGAGTACGGCGCACCCGAACATTGCTGCAACAGTGTCCGGGACGTCGTCGTCGATAACCACCACCGATTCCCGCGCCACCACTGCATAGTCGGCGAACGCCGAGACCCCCAGGTGGTGGTTGATCCGTTCCCCTGCAGGCGTCCGCAGCAGGGCCTCGCCGTGCAGGAGGTCCCCGGTCCCGTTGACTTCCGCAGCGCGGTGGCAGAGTGCGGGGCGGCCTGCCCGGCACGCGCGGCAGGCACCGCAGCTGGGGACGAAGACGAGGACCACGTGGTCTCCGGGGGAAACATCCGTCACGCCCTCCCCCACTGCGGCAACGCGTCCTACGGCCTCGTGCCCCAGTGCCATGGGAAGGGGCCGGACGCGGGAACCGTCCACCACTGACAGGTCGGAGTGGCACAGGCTTGAGCAGGTGATGGTGATGCCCAGCTCGCCGGCCCGGGGTTCCGGCCGGTCGAGCTCCTCGACCCGAAGGGGGTGCGCGTCGGTGTAGCTCGTTCCGGGCGGGACAGTGGAGTAAAGAACGGCTGCTTTCATGGGAAATCCTGACTTCGTCGATGGGGCTGACGGCCGAACTGCCCGGGCCTGCGTTGTCGCGGGTCGGGCAGTCTGCGTGTTGTGCGGTGGCGGGTGCCGGAGCCTACTTCTTGGCCGCTGCCAGCAGGTCGGCCGTGCCCTTGGCGTCTGCCGCGTCCACGTCGTGGAGCGAGATGCCACGGGTCTCCTTGAGGAAGAACACCGAGATGGCGGTCACGATGCAGGCACCGAGCAGGTACAGGGCCACCGGGGTGGAGGACTTGAAGTTGCTCAAGAGTGCAGTGGCGATGATCGGTGCCAGCGAACCGGCAACGATGGAGGTGACCTGGTAGCCCAGGGAGACGCCAGAGTAGCGCATCCGGGTGGGGAACATCTCGGCCATGATTGACGGCTGCCCTGCGTACATCAGCGCGTGGAAGAGGAGGCCGATGGTGATGGCGGCCAGGATGACGATGTCGTTGGCGGTGTCCATCATGGGGAAGGCGAAAAAGCCCCAGGTTCCGCCGAGGATGGCGCCCGCCATGTAGACCGGCCGGCGGCCGAAGCTGTCGGACATCTTTCCCACGAGCGGGACAGCGCAGAAGTGGATGAAGTGCGCCACCAGCAGGAGCAGGAGGATCCGGGAGGTGTCGGTCTGGACGACCACTTTCAGGTAGGTGATGGAGAACGTCACCACGAGGTAGTACAGGATGTTCTCGGCGAAACGCAGGCCCATGGCGGTGAAGACACCGCGGGGGTAGCGGCGAAAGACTTCGGCGACGCCGTAGCCCTTCTTCTCGACGGTGACTTCCTTGCGGGCTTCGATGAAGATCGGGGCGTCCTGGACCTTGGTGCGGATGTAGTAGCCGACGATCACGATCACGGCCGAGAGCCAGAAGGCGACGCGCCAGCCCCAGCCGAGGAATGCTTCCTGGGAAAGCGTGGCAGAAAGGGTGAACAGCACGCCGGTGGCCAGGAGGTTGCCGAGGGGAACGGCGGACTGCGGCCAGCTGGACCAGAACCCGCGGGACTTGTTCGGGCTGTGCTCGGCAACGAGCAGCACGGCGCCGCCCCACTCCCCGCCGACGGCGAAGCCCTGGACGAAGCGCAGGAACACCAGGAGGGCCGGGGCCCAGTAACCGATCTGGGCAAAGGTGGGCAGGCATCCCATGAGGAAGGTGGCCACGCCCACCAGGATGATGCTCAGCTGCAGCAACTGCTTGCGGCCGAACTTGTCCCCGAAGTGGCCGAAGACAATGCCGCCGATCGGGCGGGCCACGAAGCCTACGGCGTAAGTAACGAAGGCAGCGATGATGCCGTCGAGTTCCGTCCCTGAGTTGGGGAAGAACATTTTGCCGAACACCAGGGTGGCGGCCGAGGCATAAAGGAAAAACTCATACCACTCAACTACGGTGCCGGCCATGGAGGCCGTCACTACTTTCCTCAGGCCTGTGGATTTGACGTCGGTTTCCTCTGGCCGCCGTGCGGCGGAGTGTTCCGTACTCATGTGAACTCCTTCGGCGTCGTCTTCGACACCACTGGGACAGTCTGTAGCGGATGCGTGTGGTTTTGGTCACGAACCGCCGGGTCCCATCGAGTATGGTCCTCCCAAACGCGCAGCTCAACGCCGAATGATGCAGAGTGCATCTGCATTAATGCACACGGGCAGGCTTGTGGGGCCGGGGCTACTCCGAAAGATGGTCCCGCAGCTGGCTCCCCAGCTGGGCGATCTCCGTGAGGAATCCGTCGTGCCCGATGGGTGCCTCGATAAGGTGGACGTCTACCTCGCCGGGGAGGGCACGGGCCAGTTCCCATGACTGGGACGGGAAGTAGAGCCGGTCAGAGTCCACCGCCGCTACAAAGAACCGTGCAGTGCAAGCGGACAGGGTCTGGACGAGGGCTCCACGCCCCCTGCAGATGTCATGGCTCATGAGCGCTTCGGTGATGGCGATATAGCTGTTGGCGTCAAACCTCTGGACCAGTTTGCTGCCCTGGTGGTCCAGGTAGCTTTCCACCTGGTAGCGCCCGCGCGCTGCAAGCTGCTCGCCTTGAAACGGTGATTCGGGAGCCTGCGGCGCACGGCCGAACCTGCCGTCCAGCTCGACCGGAGAGCGGTACGTGATGTGGGCGATCCGCCGGGCGAGGGCCAGCCCCTCCTCGGGGGCGGGGCCGCCGTAGTAGTCGCCGCCGTTGAAGTTGGCGTCCTGCCGGATGGCGAGCGTCTGTGCCTGGGCGAAGGCGATCTGTTCTGCCGTGCTCGCGGCACCAATGGAGATCACGGCGCAGCGCTGCACCCGTTCCGGAAAGGTGACGGCCCATTCGAGGGCGCGGGCGCCGCCCATTGAGCCGCCCAACACGGCGTACCAGCTCCGGATTCCGAGCTGGTCTGCCAGCCGGGCTTCGGCCACGGTGCTGTCCCGCAGGGTCACCAGCGGAAAACGCGAACCCCACGGTTTTCCGTCCGGGGCAGGCGACGAGGGCCCGGTCGAGCCGTAGCAGCCGCCCACAATATTTACGGACACCACGAAGAAGCGGTTGGTATCCACTGGTGCGTCCGGCCCGGCGAGTTGTTCCCACCAACCGGGCTCCTCGGTGTCGCCCCGGGTCACGTGGGTGCTGCCGGTCAGTGCATGTTCGATCAGGACGGCGTTGCTGCCGTCCTCGTTCAGGGTGCCCCAGGTTTCGTAGGCCACAACAACGTCCGGCAGGTAACCGCCGGCTTCGAGCTTCAGCCCGCCGATGGAGGCGTAGCGGACAATGCCGTGTTCGGGGACAGTTGTACGGGTGACGGTAACCGTCATGGCAAGACCTCTTCTACGCGCTTGCCCGCCGTCATATGACCGGCAGGCCAGGTCTTCACCCGGGGCACCCCGCCGCGGAAGGAGGGTTGCCGGCCAGCAAGCCGGGGCTGTCACTGGCACTCATGACCTGGTTCGAGTGTACGAAACAGCCCCTGCCTGCCGCCAAGAGTGTGACTGGTTGTGACTTCCCCGGCCCGTTGCTGCCCCCGGGCGCCCACCCTGTGGGAGGGCTAGGCTCCGGTGGCCTCCTTGGCCGCGCGGAAGCCGGCTTCGAGGTCGGCCAGGATGTCATCGATATGTTCGATCCCCACCGAAAGCCGCACCAGGCCGGGGTTCACGCCCGCCACCACCTGCTGCTCGGGCGACAGCTGGCTGTGGGTGGTCGACGCCGGATGGATCACCAGCGACCGGACGTCGCCGATGTTCGCCACGTGGGAGTGCAGCTCCAGCGCGTCTACAAAACGCTTGCCCGCCTCCGCGCCACCGGCAAGGTTGAACGACACGATGGCGCCGGTCCCCTTGGGGCCGTATTTGCGGCCCCGCTCGTACCAGGGGCTGGAGGGAAGCCCCGCATAGGCGACCGATTCGACGTCGTCACGCGCTTCCAGCCACTGGGCAACTTCCAGGGCGTTGGCAACATGCCGTTCCACCCGCAGGCTCAGCGTCTCCAGACCCTGGGCGATGAGGAAGGCGTTGAAAGGCGACACCGCCGAGCCGAGGTCCCGCAGCAGCTGCACACGGGCCTTCAGGATGTAGGACAGGTTCGCGCCGAGGGCACCGTCTGCGCCGAGATCGCGGGCGTAGACAAGCCCGTTGTAGGTGGGGTCCGGGGTGTTGAAGCCCGGGAACCGGGCAGGGTCCTTGCCAAAGTCGAACTTTCCGGAGTCGACGATCACTCCGGCAATGGCGGAGCCATGGCCGCCGAGGTACTTGGTGGCTGAGTGCACCACAATGTCAGCACCCCATTCGAGCGGCCGGATCAGGTACGGGGTGGACAGGGTGTTGTCCACGATCAGTGGAACGCCGGCGTCGTGCGCCACCTGGGACACGCCTTCGATGTCCAGGACGTCCTGCCGCGGATTGGACACCACTTCGCCGAAGAAGAGCTTGGTGTTGGGCTGGACTGCCCCGCGCCACTGGTCCAGGTTGTCCGGATCTGCCACGAAGGTGACTGAAATCCCGAATTTCTTGAGTGTATGGGCAAAGAGGTTGTAGGTGCCGCCGTAGAGGCTGGGGCTGGCGACGATGTGGTCCCCTGCCTCGGCGATGTTCAGGACGGCAAAGGTCTCGGCGGCCTGGCCGGAGCTGAGCAGCAACGCTCCCAGGCCGCCTTCCAGGCTGGCGATCCGCTGCTCCACCGCTTCCTGCGTGGGATTGCCGATCCTGGTGTAAATGGGTGCCAGCTCGGCCAGGGCAAAGCGGTTGGCGGCGCTTTCAGCGCTGGGGAAGACAAAGGACGTGGTCTGGTAGATGGGAAGGGCCCGGGCGCCGGTGGCACCGTCCGGCTCCTGCCCTGCGTGGATCTGGCGGGTTTCAAAAGACCATCCGTTGGACAAGTAAGGCTCCTTTGACATGGGCCCGGCATGCTGGGAAGCACCGCGGGCCGCGCTTGCCATCCGGCCGTTGCCGGACAACCAGGTCCTCACCCGGGGCACCCCACCGCGGGTGGAGGGTTGCCGGCCAGCAAGCCGGGGCTTCGTGCTGGCACTCATGACCTGAGCTCAGTGTAGGAACGTGCAGACACGGCCGAACAGGATTATGACGAACATAGTCCTCAAGATTTCGGGGACCTGCGCAGAAAAACCAGTGCTTCCACGGGAAAATCCCAGTAAGGGTTGCCTTAGCTGAGAGCCCGATCACAAAGTGCCAAGATGTTGCCATGCGCATGGATCACGTCTCTTACGCCTGTGAACACGATGGCCTGGCTGCCACCACCGAACGTATCTCCTCTGCCCTCGGCGTTGAGGCAGTGAAGGGCGGGGTACACCCGCGGTTCGGAACCCGGAATATGATCATCCCGCTTGCGGGACACAAGTACCTCGAAGTGGTGGAGGTCCTGGACCACCCCGCTTCGGACAAGGCTCCCTTCGGACAGGCAGTGCGTGCGCGGTCTGCCGCCGGCGGCGGCTGGATGGGCTGGTGCGTCGAGGTTGACGACCTGGCACCATTCGAAGAGCGCCTTGGCCGCTCCTCGGTCAACGGAAACCGTAAGTTTCCCGACGGCCGCGAACTGGTCTGGAAACAGATCGGCATCCTCGGTCTGATCGCAGACCCGCAGGTTCCGTACATGCTCAAGTGGGAGGGCGACCCGACCCTGCACCCGTCCAACGCCTACGAAAGCAACGTCAAGATGAGCTGCCTGACCATTGCCGGTTCGGCTGAGCGCGTTACTGAATGGCTGGGTGAGCCGGTAGAGAAGCCGCTCGAGGACGTGGCCGTGGAGTGGGTGGCACCGCACGGAACCCCCGGGATCCTTTCGGTGACGTTCGAGACCGCCAACGGAGCCGTCACGATCTGATTGTCCCTGGCGGAGTTGCGGGGCTGATGCCCGGGCTTCCGTACGGTCGGATATACCAGCCCGCTCTTTCCTGAGCTTCGGCCGCCATCAGCAGGTGACAACGGCGCCACCCGCTGATGGCGGCCGAATCCACTTCGCGGCGTATTGCGGCGGGTTAAGTTCCTCGGAACCCGGGCCGGCAGTTGAGCCTCTCGAAACCCTGGCCGCAGTTGGAAGCGAAACCTGCCGGAGGAATGTCAGACCCCCTTGTCATCATGGGTGTATGGGAAAAGCGGCGGTAGCGAAGGCGTTTGAGGACATCAATGCCGCTATTTCCGTGCTCAATGCCGAGGCGAAGGGATGCGGTTCGGAGCCGTTCTCGACTGCTGATCCGCTGGCCGGGCTGGCTGATGGCTGCCTGGACATCCTTACCGGGGCCTCCGCGGTCCAGGCCCGGATGTCGGCGTTAGTGGTCAACGCTACAGCGACGTACGCCGAGTCTGCACGGGCGGCCGCTCCGCCGAACGCGCCCGTGCAGGAACAGGAAATGGCCATCGCCGCGGAAATCGGCTGCCTCCTGACCCTCAGCAGCCGGGCCGCCGGCGCCCTGCTGGCTCAGTCCCATGCCCTGACCACGTCCCTGCCCCTGGCCCTGGCCGCCCTCGAAACCGGGACGATCTCTTGGCTGCACGCCCTGGCCATGATCGAGGAAACCGCGACCCTCGACCCCGCAGGCGCCGCGGCCCTGGAAGCGCACTTCCTGAACCCGGACACCACGAAACCCGGCACCGCCGCGCCGATCGGGGACATCCCCGCATACCGGTCTAAAGCCAAAGCCCGGACCTGGCGCGAGCGCCACCACGCCGAGTCCATCGAACAGCGGCACATCAGGGGTGTGGCGGACCGGCGGGTGGAATACCGGCCGGACCAGGACGGGATGGCCTGGCTCTCCGCCTACCTGCCCGCTGACCAGGCGGTAGCGGGCTGGAACCGGCTCACCGCCCTCGCCCGCGGACTCCAGGGCCCCAACGAACACCGCACCCTCACCCAACTGCGGGCCGACCAGTTCGCCGGAGCCCTCCTCAGCAGCGGGGACATGATCAGCGGCGGAACCACTACCGGCAGCAGTGACGATACAGGCGCAGACGCAGGCCCGGCTGCAGACTCTGATGCAGGTACAGGAACGCATCGTGGGCCATCGTCATCGATCCGGCCACAGGTACTGGTCACCGTGCCCGTGTTCTCCCTGCTCGGCCTCACCGACGAACCCGCCATGCTGGACGGCTACGGACCCATCCCGCCCTCGATGGTTAGAGACCTCGTCACCAACGGCGCCAACTCGTTCTACCGGGTCCTCGTGGACCCCCGCGACGGCGCGCCACTGGAGATCGGTCGGACCAGCTACCGCCTCACCAAAGCCATGAAGAAAGCGCTCCAGCTCCGGGACGGCAAATGCACGTTCCCCGGGTGCAGCAACAACTCCCTGGACAACGAAGCCGACCACCTCACCGCCTGGCACCACGGCGGAACCACCGGAATCAGCAACCTCGGCCAGCTCTGCCCCACGCACCACCGCCTCAAACACGCCACCGCCTGGAAACCCACCAGGGCCACCAGCACCCAACCGCCGGGCTGGACCTCACCCACCGGCAGGCACTACAAACCCGAACACCACGACTGGGAACCACCACACTTGCCACGCCAACTCCAGACCGTGCCGGAAGACGCTACGCGCGGCCACGTGGACTTTGTCCTCGTCGCGCACTCCCCCGGAGAGGACTGCATCGAACGGTTCCTGCACGCGCGCGGCGGTTGACCTTCACGGATTTTGAGCCTTTACCCCAGTCCTATGGCCTTGCCGAACAGGCTGAAGCCGACGAAGGCCACGATGTCCAGCACGGCATGGGCGATCACCAGGGGCATGACGCGGCGCGTCCGGGTATACAGCCACGCGAAAACGAGGCCCATCACCACGTTGCCGATGAAGGGGCCAAAGCCCTGGTACAGATGATAGGTGCCGCGGAGCACCGAGCTCACGACGATGGACAGCGGTACGCTCCAGCCGAACTTCCCAAAGCGGTTCAACAGGTAGCCCACCACGATGACTTCCTCCACCACGGCATGGCGCACTGCCGAGAGGATCAGCACCGGCACTGTCCACCAATACGCGTCGAGCGCACTGGGAATGATGGCCGTAGTAATTCCAAGAGCCCTCCCCGCGGCGTAAAGGCCAAGGGACGGGATACCTATCAGAGCCGCCAGTCCCAACCCCTGGAACAGGTCCCGGCCAGGCCGCTCGAAGTTGAATCCGAGCTTGCGGAAAGCCGAACCCGCGTTGCTGTCACCGGAGGCTGCCTGCCGCTGGTCCGTGAGGAAGTAAATCACCAGCAGCACGGGCACCAGCGCGAAGATGATGTCCAGCAGTTGGTAGGTCAGGTCAAAGTATTCACGAGTGCTCTGGGAGCGGTTGAGCGTGGACGTGCCTTCTGCCAGCGGCGCCCGTGTCATCTTGTCCAGTAGCTGCACCACCGAGTAGACCGCAGACTGGCCCAGGGACAGGCCCAGGACAATCCAGACTTCAATCTTCAAACGACGGCGGGAGGGAACCAGCATGTACCCATCTTGCCTGCAGTTCCTGGTTCCGGGCTGATTGCCCTTACCGTCCGGCTGGCACACAGCTGAAACTAGCTGGCAGCCACAGTCACTTCCGTACCGTTGGCTTCAAAGGCCGCCTTGTCCCGTGCCGAGATTCCTGAATCCGTAATGAGGCGGGTGAAGTTGTAGCCGTCCATGGTGGCAAAGGCGCGCACCCCTACTTTGGACGAGTCAGCCAACACATAAGAAACGCGTGCCCTGCTGGCTAGCAGGGCGTTCACCGAGGCCTCCCCCTCCCCCGTGTTGGTTGGTCCCACTTCAGGGTCAATGCCGTTGACGCCGATGAAGGCGATGTCCAGCACCACCTTCTGCATAATGATGTCCGTGTAAGGCCCCACGAGTTCATAGGAGCGCGGATTAAGGATTCCGCCGGTCACCATGACCTTGATGTTTGGCCGGACCGCCAACTGCCCGGCGATATTGATCGCATTGGTTACTACCGTGAGGGTGGGCTGGTTGGAAGGCGCGTTGAGGTCCTCGCGGGTGGCCAGGATCTGTGCCAGTGCGGTGCTGGTGGTGCCGCCGCACAGGCCGATCACCGCCCCTGGAGCAATCAGTGCAGAGGCGGCCTGGGCAATCTGTTCCTTGGCCTCGGCGTGGTCGTCACGGTTGTACCGGCCCGGCAGGTCGTACGCGAGAGCACCGGTGGTGGCACCGCCCCGGGTCCTGGTCAGCAACCGTCGCTTTGCCAGGCTGTCCAGGTCGCGCCGGGCAGTGGCTGGGGAGACGTTGAGGGTGGTGACGATCTCTTCGACCTCTACCTGCCCGGTTTTGGCAAGGAGATCAAGGATGGCCGTCAGTCGGTCGGTGCGGGTCATGCAATGGCCTCCAGGTACTCCGCCACCAGCTCCGATGACGGTTTCTGATCATAACAGGTCCTTTACGATCATCTAACGCCATTTTGTGGTGCTGGTTACCTGGCCCGTTTACCGGCACGCCATACAGCGTACGTCAGTGGCATGCCCGGGCGGTAAGCAAGGTGCGTCGCAGAGGGTGCGTTGAGCAGCTGAAGGTCCGCCCGGTGACCGACGGCGATTGAACCCACCGCGCGTTCGCCGTCGGCATCGTTTCCTGTGTCCTTGTGCAGGGCCAATGCACCGCCGTAGGTGGCGGCCCGGACGGCTTCATGGACGCTGAGGCCCATCTGCAGCACTGCCGTGGTGACGCAGAAGGCCATGGAGCTGGTGTAGGACGTGCCCGGGTTGCAGTTGGAGGCCAGCGCCACCTGGACTCCGGCGTCCAGCAGGGCCCGTGCAGGCGCGAGCGGCTGGCGGGTTGAGAGGTCGCAGGCCGGCAGGCAGGTGGCCACGGTGCCGCGCCGTCCGGTTCCGTCGGCATCATCCCAGGCGGCCCAGGTTCCGGCGAGCGCGTCCACGTCCTGCTCCGCAAGGTAGTTCACGTGGTCCACGCTGGCGGCGCCGAGTTCCACTGCGAGCTGCACTCCCGGCCCCTCGCCCAGCTGGTTGCCGTGCACGCGCAGGCCGAGCCCCGCTTCGCGGCACGCCAGCAGGACCCGCCGGGACTGCTCAGCCGTGAAAGCGCCCTTTTCACAAAAGACATCAGCCCACTGCACGTATGGCCGGACGGCGGCCAGCATCGGACCGCAGACGAGTTCCGTGTAGTGGTCCGGATCCTGCCCGGCAGGCACCAGGTGTGCTCCGAGGTAGGTGACCTGGTCGGCCACGGTGGAGGCGATGCGCGCACTCCGGGTTTCGTGTTCAACGTCCAGGCCGTAACCGGTTTTCGTTTCGATGTAGGTGGTTCCCTGGGCAACAGCTTCGTCAACGCGGGCCAGCGCGAGGCGGGTGAGGTCGAAGTCGGAGGTTGACCGGGTGGCGTCCATAGTGACGGCGATGCCCCCGGCGGAATAAGACTCCCCAGCCATCCTCGCCTCGAACTCCGCCGTCCGGTCCCCGGCGAAAATCAGGTGGGTATGGGAGTCCACCCAGCCGGGGAGCATGGCACGGCCGCCGGCGTCGACGGCGTCGTCCGCGGCAGGTGCGTCGGCCGCGGCGCCGAACCAGGAGATCCGTTCCCCCTCAATCACCACCGCAGCGTCCCGCAGGACCTGGTGCTCCAGGTCCTGCGTCATCAGCTCGGCGATATTGGTGATCAGCGTACTCATAGTGCCATTCTTCAGCGCCGGACGGACCAGCGGGTTGCCGCCAGCGCCTGCGCTGTCCGGGATGCCGGACTGTCGTCGGTTCGGCCCGAGGCGCTGCTGGTTGTGTCGAGGCCGGCGAGTATTTGCCCTGCTGCCAGTTCCGCCATCGCGGCCGATGTCTGGAACCCATAGCCGCCCTGGCCTGCAAGCCAGTAAAAGCCGGGGGCTTCGGCGTCGAAACCGGCCACCGGGATACCGTCCGCCGCTTCGGTCCGCAACCCGGTCCAGGCACGGCGGATTCCGGTGATGCCGAGCGTTGTCAGTTGATTAAGCCTTGCGGCGAGCCGCTCCACGTCACCGGGGCGGGGCCTGGCGTCTTCGGCCCTGCTGGGCACTGATTCGGACGGGGAGATCAGCACGTCGCCACCCTCGCGGCGGAAGTAGAACGAATTGTCCGCTGCCGCCACCATAGGGCTCCGCTCGGGCAAGGGGTGTTCGACGGCGGCAATCGCCGCGGTCCGCCGGTACGGCTGCAGCCCGAGCTTCTCCACCCCGCTGATGACGGCGAGTTCATCGGCCCAGGCGCCGGCGGCGTTGACCAGGACGCCCGCTTCGAGTGCCTCCGTGCCGGCTCCCACTTGCCAGCCGGAGCCGAGGCGCTGCGCGGAATGGACCCGCGCGCCGGTGATGATGTCCACCCCGGCCGCGAGGGCACGCTCCCGGTAGTCGGCCAGCAGGAGGGGCGCGTTGCAGCCGAAGGATCCGGTGTCGAGGCCGGCGGCGGCAAACGAATCCGGGACCAGCGCCGGGCAGAGTTCGAGTGCTTCGGCCACGCTGATGGGCTGCATGGAGCCGCTGGCTTCGGCAGCCACCTCTTCCTCGGTCCCGACCAACATGAAGCTGCGGGGTGTGAGCACGTGTTCGGGCAGCTCAGCGTCGCGGGCAGCAATCAGCTCGAGGGTTCGGACCGTCAGTTCCTGGACCACGGGCGGACCGTAGCTGGGGATGAGCTGCCGTGCTGAGCGGGAGGAGGTGTGGTACGCCAGCTCCTGCTCAGCCTCCACCAGCGCCACGCTGCACTTGCCGGCCAGCGCCGAAGCAAGGGATAGCCCGGCGACGCCGCCGCCGACAATTAGGACGTCGTAGTGTGCTGCCATGGCACCATCCTTGCAGAGTTGGGCGGACGGCGGCTGAGCTCAGGCTCCGACTTCGGCACGGCTGGCGACGAAGGCCCGCACGCACGTTTCGACGTCGTCCGCTGAGTGGGCGGCCGAAAGCTGCACCCGGATCCGGGCGGCCCCGCGCGGCACCACGGGGAAACTGAAGGCGGTGACGAAGACGCCATGCTGCAGCATCCGGTCGGCCAGCTTGGCAGCCAGGACGGCGTCGCCGAACATCACCGGGACAATGGCGTGCTCGCCGGGCAGCAGGTCAAAGCCTTCCTCGGTCATCCGGCGGCGGAAGAGCGCAGCGTTGTCAAAGAGTGTTCTCCGCAGCTCCGCCGAGTTCTCCACGAGGTCCAGGGCTTTGATGGTGGCGGCAACGATAGCCGGGGCCAGCGAGTTCGAGAAGAGGTACGGCCGGGCCTTTTGCCGGAGCATGGCCACTACTTCCCGCCGGCCGGAGACGTAGCCGCCGGATGCCCCACCCAGCGCCTTGCCGAATGTGCCGGTGTAGATGTCCACCCGGTGCGACACCCCTGCGTGTTCCGGGGTACCGGCACCGGTGGCGCCCATGAAACCGACGGCATGCGAGTCGTCCACCATCACCAGGGCGTCGTGCTTCTCGGCAAGGTCGCAGATGGCTTCCAGCGGCGCCAGGTACCCGTCCATCGAAAAAACGCCGTCGGTGACGATGATCTTGCGGCGGGCGTCCTTTGCCTCCACCAGTTTCGCTTCCAGGTCCGCCATGTCCTGGTTCGCGTACCGGTACCGCTGGGCTTTGCACAGACGGATGCCATCGATGATGGAGGCATGGTTCAGGGCATCGGAGATGATGGCGTCCTCCGGGCCGAAGAGCGATTCGAAGACCCCGCCGTTGGCGTCGAAGCAGCTGGAGAACAGGATGGTGTCCTCGGTCCCCAGGAACCGCGAGACGCGGGCTTCGAGTTCCAGGTGCAGGTCCTGGGTGCCGCAAATAAAACGGACGCTGGCCATGCCGAAGCCGCGTTCGTCCATGGCGGCCTTGGCTGCGTTAATGATGTCGGGGTGGTCCGCCAGGCCCAGGTAGTTGTTGGCGCAGAAGTTCAGCACGTTGGCGCCCTGCCGGCCAATGATGCCGGCGGTGATGTGGCTTGACTGGGGCGAGTTGATGCTGCGTTCGGTCTTGAAGAGTCCCGCGGTGCGGATGTCCTGCAGCTCGCTGCTCAGCTGGTCCTTGATCGAGGTGTACATGGTGTTCCTTAGAGTTGGGTCCAGTCGAGGACAACTTTTCCGCCCGCGCCGCTGCGGGCCAGGTCGAAGCCCTTTTCCCACTGGGCGGCAGGCAGCGTATCAGTGACGACGGCGGAAATGCCGGCGTGCAGCACGGGGTTGGACGAGAGCATGGCGCTCATGGCATACCAGGTCTCGTACATTTCGCGGCCGTAGATGCCTTTAAGCGTGAGCATGTGGGTGACCACCTTGCCCCAGTCAATGGTGATGTCCTGGCTGGGCAAGCCGAGCATGGCGATCCGGCCGCCGTGGTTCATGTTGTCGATCATTTCCGGCAGGGCGGTGGGGTGGCCTGACATTTCCATCCCGATGTCGAAGCCTTCGCGCATGCCGAGTTTCCGCTGCGCGTCCCGGACACGCGTGGTGGAGACGTCGATGGCGAGATCTGCGCCGAGCTGCCGCGCGAGGTCCAGCCTTGGCGGGGACACGTCCGTGATGGCAATCTTGCGGGCACCGGCATGGCGTGCGACCGCGATGGCCATCAAGCCGATGGGGCCGGCGCCGGTAATCAGCACGTCCTCACCCACCAGCGGGAAGCTGAGGGCGGTGTGGACGGCGTTGCCGAAGGGGTCGAATATTGCACCGAGCTCGGCGGTGACGGAGGGATCGTGATGGACCCAGACGTTGGTTTCCGGGATTACGACGTACTCTGCGAAGGCCCCGTCCCGCTGCACACCCACACTTACGGTGTGGATGCACATCTGCCGCCGGCCGGCACGGCAATTACGGCAGATCCCGCAGACCACGTGGCCCTCCCCGGAGACCCGGTCACCGACTTTGACGTCGCGCACGTCCTCGCCGATCCCGACGACTTCCCCGTAGAACTCATGGCCGGGGATGAGGGGAGCTTCGATGATCCCCTGCGCCCATGAGTCCCAGGACTGGATGTGCAGGTCAGTGCCGCAGATCCCGGTGGTTATGACCCGGATCTTGACATCCGCGGGACCGGCCGCCGGTTCGGGGCGGTCCACCAGTTCGAAGCCGGCCCGTGGGCCGGGCTTGTACAAAGCCTTCATCGGCTTCCTAACTCTTCATCTTTGCGTCATCGGCGGGAGCTGCCCTCCTCATTACAGCGAGGAAGAAGCTTAAGCACAACCGCTATCTTCTCAATCAACGATGTAGCTGGAGCTAATGAATAGACTGGGGAACATGGAGATACACCAGCTGGAGATCCTGCGCGAGCTCGGCTCCTTGGGCAGCGTCAAGGCCGTGGCGGACACGCTGATGGTGACACCTTCGGCGGTCTCCCAGCAACTGGCGATCCTGCAGCGCGCCGTGGATGTTCCGCTGACCCGCAAGGAAGGCCGGAACCTGGTCCTGACCGAGGCCGGCCAGGTGCTGGCCGACGCCGGCGCCGCCGTCGTCAGCGCCATGGCGGATGCCAAGGGCGCCATCGGGAGCTACCACGGCATGCCGGATGGCAGGGTTACTCTCTCCGGCTTCCACAGCGCGGGCCAGGCCGTGTTTGCCCCGCTCGCGAGGATGTTGGACGCGGAGGGACAACCGCGGATAGAGCTTTCCGACGAGGACGTGGCCCAGCAGGACTTTCCTGCCCTCACTGCCCGCTACGACCTGGTGCTGGCCCACCGGATGGACCACAGTCCCCGGTGGCCCGCGGAGCGGGTGACGGTGATTCCTCTCGCCCACGAACCCCTCGACGTGGCGCTGCCTGCCGGACACCCACTGGCCGGGAAGGCGGCCGTGACAGCGGACGACGTCGGCGGGGAGGCCTGGGTGACCAGCCACACCGGCTACTCCCCCGCCGATGTGCTGTCCGCCGTCGCCGCCGTTTCCAGCCGGGAACTGAACATCGTCCACCGGATCAACGACTACTCCACGGTTGCGGCCCTGGTGGCTGCCGGCGGAGTGGTGGGGCTGCTGCCCAGGTACACCGCCGGGCCGGTGCTCAACGCGCAGATCGTGCTGCGTCCCCTCGAAGGAATCAGCACGCGGCGCCGGATCGACCTTCTGGCACGGCCCGAGAACCTGAAGCGCCGTTCAGTCATGATCGTCTCCGAGGCGCTGCAGAGCATCATGGCCGGCCTGGTGGAACAGGGCTGACGCTGCCTGCCCCCGGGCGGCGTGAGCACTGATCAAACCAAAACTGGGTCGCAGCAAATGTCGTTATGAGCGCTCAAAACGACACTTACTGCGACCCAGTTGGGTGGGGAATTTAGACGGTGACGCCCAGCTTCTCCAGGATCAGTTCGCGGACCCGGCCGGCGTCGGCCTGGCCGCGGGTGGCCTTCATGACTCCACCTACGATGGCGCCGATGGCCTGCACCTTGCCGCCGCGGATCTTGTCCGCCACGTCAGGCTGTGCAGCCAGCGCGGCGTCGATGGCTTCGAGCAGCGGGCCGTCGTCGGAAACCACGGCCAGGCCGCGCTTTTCGACAATTTCTGCGGGGGCGCCTTCACCGGCGAGCACGCCGTCCAGCACCTCCGAGGCCATCTTGTTGTTGATCTTGCCCTCTTCCACCATGCGGGCGAGCTCCACGATGGTGGCGGGCTGGACTCCCAACTGGCCGGGGTCGACGTCGGCGTTCTTGGCGCGGCCCACGATTTCGCCCATCCACCATTTGCGGGCAACGGAAGCGGAAGCACCTGCGGCAATTGTTTCCTCGATCTCGTCCATCACGCCGGCGTTCACCACATCGCGGAATTCGAGGTCCGAGTAGCCCCAATCGGCCTGCAGCCGCTTGCGGCGGGCGGCCGGCGGCTCGGGCAGCGTGGCACGGAGCTCTTCGACCCACTCGCGTGAGGGAACAACAGGAACCAGGTCCGGTTCCGGGAAGTAGCGGTAGTCGTCGGCGTCGGACTTGGCGCGGCCGGACGTGGTGGTGCGGGTGTCCTCGTGCCAGTGGCGGGTCTCCTGAACGACCGGCTCGCCGGCATCGAGGACGGCGGCATGGCGCTGGATCTCGTAGCGGACGGCGTGTTCGACGGCGCGCAGCGAGTTCACGTTCTTGGTTTCCGAGCGGATGCCGAACCGTTCCCGGCCGTGCGGGCGGAGCGAGACGTTGGCGTCGCAGCGGACGTTGCCGCGTTCCATCTTCGCGTCGGACACACCGAGGTTCTTCACGATTTCACGGACCGCTGCCACGTAGGCCTTGGCGAGCTCGGGCGCGCGGGAACCGGCGCCTTCGATCGGCTTGGTGACGATTTCGACCAGGGGAACACCGGCACGGTTGTAGTCCACCAGGGAGAAGTCGGCGCCCTGGATGCGGCCGGTGGCACCACCCATGTGGGTGAGCTTTCCGGCGTCCTCCTCCATGTGGGCACGCTCGATCTCCACGCGGAACACGGTGCCGTCGGAGAGTTCGATGTCCAGGTAGCCGTCATAGGCGATGGGTTCGTCGTACTGGGAGGTCTGGAAGTTCTTGGGGGTGTCCGGGTAGAAGTAGTTCTTCCGGGCGAAGCGGCAGGACTCGGCGATCTTGCAGTTGAGCGCAAGGCCGATCTTGATCGAGGACTCGATCGCGGCCTTGTTCACTACCGGCAGGACGCCGGGCATGCCGAGGTCCACCTCGTTGACGTTGGTGTTGGGCTCGTCGCCGAAGACGTTGGGAGCGGAGGAGAACATTTTGGTCTTGGTGTTGAGCTCCACGTGGACCTCGAACCCCAGGACGGGATCGTACTTCTCCATGGCCTCTTCGAAGCTCAGGATTGCGTCGGTGTTCATTAGTTTGCCTCCTTGGCTTCGACGAGCACGGCCACGGGACGTGGGGAAAGTTCCGGGGCCTGGGCCAGCAGCGGGCCGCCCCACCTGGCCTCCAGCAGCGACTCCAGCACGGCGCCCACGCGGTACAGGCGGGCGTCCTCCCGGGCCGGGGCCAGCAGCTGGATGCCAACGGGGAGCCCGTCCTCGTCGGCAAGGCCGCCGGGAAGCGACAGGCCCGGAACCCCGGCGAGGTTCGCCGGAATGGTGGCGACGTCGTTGAGGTACATGGCCAGTGGATCGTCCAGTTTCTCGCCGAGGCGGAAAGCGGTGGTGGGGGCGGTGGGCGAAATCAGGACGTCGGCCACGGTGAAGGCGGCGTCGAAGTCGCGCTGCACCAGGGTGCGGACCTTCTGAGCAGAGCCGTAGTAGGCGTCGTAGTAGCCGGCGGACAGCGCGTAGGTGCCCAGGATGATGCGGCGCTTGACTTCGTCGCCGAAGCCGGCGGCGCGGGTGGCACCCATCACGCGTTCGATGGTCATGGGACCGTCCTCGGGGAGGACACGCAGCCCGTACCGGACGCCGTCGAACTTGGCCAGGTTGGAGGACGCTTCAGAGGGCATGATCAGGTAGTAGGCGCCCAGGGCGTACTGGAAGTTGGGGCAGGACACCTCGACGATTTCGGCGCCGGCGTCCTTGAGGAGTTCCAGGGAGTCGTGGAAGCGGTTTTCGACGCCGGCCTGGTAGCCCTCGCCGTGCAGTTCCTTGATGATGCCGATCCGCATGCCCTCGACGTTGCCGGTTTTCGCGGCGGCCACGAGGTCAGCCAGCGGGTCCGGCAGGGAGGTGGAATCGCGGGGATCATGCCCGCCGATGACCTCGTGCAGGAGGGCTGAGTCCAGGACGGTCCGCGAGACGGGGCCGATCTGGTCCAGCGACGATGCCATGGCGATGGCACCGTAGCGGGACACGCTGCCGTAGGTGGGCTTCATGCCCACGGTTCCGGTGACCGCACCGGGCTGGCGGATGGACCCGCCGGTGTCGGTTCCCAGCGCGAGGGGCGCCTCGAAGGCCGCGACGGCGGCTGCGGACCCGCCGCCGGAACCGCCCGGGATCCGGTCCAGGTCCCAGGGGTTGCGGGTGGGCCCGTAGGCGGAGTGCTCCGTGGAGGAGCCCATGGCGAACTCGTCCAGGTTGGTCTTGCCCAGGATGGGCATCCTGGCCGCGCGCAGGCGCTCCACGACTGTGGCGTCGTAGGGGCTGTGCCAGCCCTCAAGGATTTTGGAGCCGGCCGTGGTGGGCTGGCCTACCGTGACGATGAGGTCCTTGACTGCGATGGGAACGCCGGCCAGGACATGCAGGGCGTCGGCTTCGGCGCCGCCGGCGGCGCGGATGGCGTCCACCTCTGCCGCGACGGCGAGCGCTTCCGCGGCGTTGACGTGCAGGAACGCGTTGACGCCCCGTTCGCCGCCGTCAACGGCAGCGATCCGGTCCAGGTATGCCTGGGTGACTTCCACGGAGGTGACCTCGCCGGCAGCGAGCTTTTCGGCCAGCGTGGACGCGGAGAGGCGGATGAGTTCGTTGGTGTCAGTCATGCTTATGCCTCATCCAGGATTGCGGGGACCTTGAAACGGTTGTCATCGGAATCCGGTGCGCCGGAAAGCGCCTGCTCCGCTGTGAAGGTATGTCCCACAACGTCCTCGCGGAACACGTTGTTCAACGGGATGGGGTGGGACGTGGCCGGGACGTCATCACCGGCGGCTTCGCTCACGGACTTGACCGAATCAACGATGACGGCGAGTTCTCCGGCCATCCTGTCCAGCTCTTGGGCACTCATCTCAATGTGAGCGAGCCGCGCGAGGTGCGCGACGTCGTCACGGTTGATCGCAGCCATGGATCTCCCCTGCAAAGTTTGAATTGATTTTCCGGTCCATTCTAGTGGGGAAACGATGATGCCCGTCTGACATCCCCCAGCGGGCGTCAGACGGGCACCTTCAGGCCGGGGCTTCCAGCCCCCTTGGGCAGGACCGCGGCAGCTACAGACTAACCGATTCCAATGGCTCCGGTCAGCACGCCGATTCCGAGCATGACCAGGGAGACTACAGCGCTGCGCCACAGGACTTTCTTGTGGTGGTCACCGAGGTCCACCTTGGCCAGCGAGACCAGGAGCAGGATGGCGGGCACCAGCGGGCTCTGCATGTGGAACGGCTGGCCGGTGATGGAGGCGCGGGCCATTTCAGCGGCGCTGATTCCGTAGTGGCCTGCCGTCTCGCTCAGGACAGGCAGGACGCCGAAGTAGAAGGCGTCATTGCTCATGAAAAACGTCATGGGGATGCTGAGGACGCCGGTGATGATCGCCATGAACGGGCCCATGCTGGACGGGATGATCTGTACCAGCCACGCAGACATTGCTTCCACCATGCCGGTGCCGGTGAGGACGCCGGTCAGGACAGCGGCGGCCATGACCATGCTGACCACGGCAACCACCGACGGCGCGTGGGCAACGATTTGTGCCGCCTGGTCTTTGACGTGGGGGAAGTTCACCAGCAGGGCGATGGCGGAACCCACCATAAAGACGTACGGCAGGGGCACGAGGTCGGCAATGAGCATGCCCATGACGGCAACGGTCAGACCCAGGTTGAACCACTGCAGCCTGGGACGCAGGGTGCTGCGGTTGGGATCCAGCGCGGTGTCAGCCATGGCGGTATCGCTGTCATCGACGAGGGTTTCAGGGCGTTCCAGGACTGCAACAGATGAACCGCCGACGGCGGGGGCTGCTCCGCCGGGGTTGTTCCCCTCGCGGCCCGAACCACTGCGGCCGGTTCCGGAGCCGCCGGCGGAGGTGCCGCCGTCGAACCCTCCTGCAGTAAAGGGCTCTGCGGTGGACGGCGCACCCCAGATCTCCGGCTGGGTGGTGCGGAGGCGGTTGCGCTCCTGCAGGCCGAGCAGCCAGGCGAAGGCCAGGACGACGGCGATGCCGGCGAGGAGGGACGGAAGCATGGGCACAAAGACGTCGTTGACATCGATGTTGAGGGCACTGGCGGCGCGGGCGGTGGGACCGCCCCACGGGACGATGTTCATGGTGCCGTTGGCGAGGCCGGCCACGCAGGTGAGGACCACGGGGCTCATCTTCAGGCGGAGGTAGATCGGCAGCATGGCGGCGGTGGTAAGGATGAAGGTGGTGGAGCCGTCACCGTCCAGGGACACAGCCGCGGCCAGGATGGCGGTTCCCAGCACCACCTTGGCGGGGTCGTTGCCCAGCTTACGAAGGATGAACCGGACCAGCGGGTCAAAAAGCCCCACGTCGATCATCAGTCCGAAGTAGATGATCGCGAACATCAGCAGGGCTGCTGTGGAGGTCATGGCCTTCATGGAGTCCATCACCATGTCGCCGATGCCAAGGCCGGCACCGGCAAAAAGACCAAAAACTGTGGGGACGATGATCAACGCCAGCACTGGCGTCAACTTCTTCGTCATGATCAGCACCATGAATACCGCGATCATTGCGAATCCAAGTATTACCAGCACGGCCGGCTCCTTCTTGTGAACAGCGGCACAGCGGTGTGACGCGTGCTACAGACTGTAGGGTGGCCGCCGTCACGGCCGTGCCTTTGGTTCAATTGATTGGCATACTGCTTGTTGCGAGCATTCTGCTCATTCTGCTCATCGCCCCGATGAGTGCCCGCCCATCCGGATCAAGGAGGACCGTGCCGCGTTCCAGCTCCCGTGCGCCGCTGCGGTTCTCCACCCAGACGCTCCTGCTGCAACTGGCAGTGGTACTTCTGGTGGTTCTGCTCAGCGCCGCCGTGCACGCCTGGCTGACGTACGACAGGGTGGGCCGCGAGGCGGAGAACCAGGCACTCACCCTCGCCCGGACCGTAGCCTCCGACCCCTCCGTGCGGGCGGATGTCCTGGCCATCAGCCAGCAGGCCGGTACTCCCCCGCCCGCCGAACTCGCCGCCGGGCCGCTGATGGCATCCGCGGAGGCTGTACGGGCCCGGACCGGCGCCCTGTTTGTGGTCATCACCGACGAAACAGGGCTTCGGCTGGCCCATCCCGATCCACAGCGTCTCGGGGAAAGGGTGAGCACTGATCCGTCAGAGGCCTTGTCCGGCCAGGAGGTCACCACCCGGAACACCGGAACACTAGGCCCGTCCGCCGGCGCAAAGGTCCCCGTCTACGCCCCGGGCAGCACCACCGTGGTGGGCGAGGTCAGCGTGGGCTATTCCATGGAGACCGTAGGCCAGAGCGTGGCACGCGACACCGGTCCCGTTGCCCTGACGGCCGCGTGCGCACTGCTCGCCGGCGTCCTGGGGTCCTTCCTGCTGCGCCGCCGCCTCCAGCGCCTCACGCTGGGCCTGGAGCCGGAGGAGATCAGCACCCTCGTCCACGACCAGGTGGCGGTCCTGCAGGGCGTGGACGACGGCGTTGTCGGCGTTTCGGCCGACGGACGGATCACTGTCTTTAACGCCTCAGCACAGCGGCTGCTGGGGTTGGCCGACCTGGCCGGAACCCGCTGGGAGGATGCACCCGTACCGGATCAGCTGAAGTCCCTGACCCGCCCCGGCTCGGCTCCCGCCGTTGAGCTGGTGGCCGGGGGCCGGGTCCTGGTTGCCAATGCGCGCAAGGCACTTCACCGGCGTGAGGATCTGGGCTGGGTGGTAATGCTTCGTGACCGCACGGAACTGCAGCAGCTCACCCGCCAGCTGGACGCCGTCGGGACCATGTCTACCGCCCTGCGGGCACAACGGCATGAGTTCGCCAACCAGCTGCACACCATCGCCGGCTTCATGAGTATCGGGCAGCACCACCAGGCCCGCGAGTACCTTGCCCGGCTGGCCGCGACGGGACCGCTGAAGTTCCCCGTGGACCAGGCCGAGCTGCTTCAGGACCCTTATCTCCAGGCGTTTGTGGGAGCCAAGGGCGTGGAGGCCGACGAGCGGGGCGTCGCCCTCCGCATCGGGCCGGAGACCCTGGTCCGCGGGCAGGTGACCGATGCCCAGGACGTCACCACCGTGCTGGGAAACCTGATCGACAATGCAGTTAACGCCGCGGTGGCCGGTTCGGCTCCTGACCGCTGGGTTGAAGTGGAAGTGATGGATGAGCCGGACAACGACGGCGGCACGCTCCATGTGGTGGTGGCTGATTCAGGTGACGGGCTGGCCGAGGGAGCGGACGCCGAGGCTGTTTTCGCCGAAGGTTTCACCACCGCGTCCGGTCCTGTCCGCGCCGGTGGCGGCCAGGGCTTTGGGCTTGCGCTTGCTCGCCAGCTGGCCAGGCGCCGCGGCGGTGACGTGACGTTGCTGGACCCCGGAACACGCGGCGGCCCGGGTGCCGTCTTTATGGCCACGCTTCCCGGCACCACCGCGGGCACCAGGAACTCCGGGAGTTCGGGAGCAGGGCTGAAGGACGCAGGGCTAAGGGATACAGGTGGAGAGGAAAAGGATGCCTGAGGACTTTCGGGTGCTGATCGTCGACGACGACTTCCACGTAGCGAAGCTGCACGCCGCCTATGTGGATTCGGTGGCGGGCTTTTTGGCTCTGGCGCCGGTGGGGTCGGCATCGCTCGCGCTGCAGGCCATCCACAGCCTTCGGCCGGATCTGGTGTTGCTGGACGTTTACCTGCCGGACGCCTCCGGGCTTGACCTGCTGCAGCAACTGGATGTGGACACCGTGATCCTCAGCGCCGCCTCCGACGCCGCGTCCA
Organism: Arthrobacter sp. sptzw42; assembly: GCF_059089685.1. Taxonomy (NCBI): domain Bacteria; kingdom Bacillati; phylum Actinomycetota; class Actinomycetes; order Micrococcales; family Micrococcaceae; genus Arthrobacter; species Arthrobacter sp. sptzw42. Next base: position 341,156 of record NZ_JBNHEX010000001.1, on the reverse strand, counting down.
TCCGTGTTGCTTTCCGCCGCGGCGCCCTGGGCTACCTGCTGAAGCCGTTTACCGCCGAGTCGCTCTCGCAGCAGCTCCGGTCCTACGCCCGGTACCGGCGCCTGTTGTCCCAGCCTGGCGCGCTGGACCAGGACAGCGTGGAGCGCGCCAAGCGGGCGCTGATCCCCGGCGATGTCACGCCGTCGTCGAAGCCCCGCTCGGCCACGGAGGCAGCAGTGCTGGAGTCACTGGTTCCCGGCGAACAGTATTCCGCCGCCGAGGTGGCGGGCCGGGTGGGTGTTTCGCGCGCCACCGCGCAGCGGTACCTTTCCTCGCTGGCCGACGACGGCGCCGTGGACATCCAGCTGCGCTACGGAACCACCGGCAGGCCGGAGCACCGCTACGGCCTGCCGGCGGGCCGGTAATCCGGTCGGGCCGCTAGCTGGCGCTTTTCCGCGCCACGAGCTCGATTTCGACCAGCATCTCCGGATCCAGGAAGGGCAGGACGTGCACCAGTGACAGGGTGGGCCGGATCTCGCCGAACACCTCGCCGTGGGCGCGGCCGGCTTCTTCCCATTTGCTGATGTCCGTCAGGTACAGCTTGGACTGGACCACGTCCTCAAAGCTGAAGCCGGCGTCCGCGAGGACTTTGCCGAGCTTTTGAAGGATGAACTGCGTCTGGGTGTAAAAGTCGTTACCGACCATGCCGTCCTCGCCGCTCGCGGCGGTGGCGGAAATGTAGAGGGTGTTGTCCACCTGGACGGCCCGGGAGTAGCCGAGGGTCTGTTCCCAGACGGAGCCGGTGCCGAAGGTTTTGCGCATGGTGGGCCTTTCAATGCTGGATTGGGTCGGCACCACTTTAGGGCGGCTACAGGTCCAGCCGGTAAACCAGCAGTTTTATGTCCGTTCCGGGCACCAGCCAGTCCCTCTCCGGAACCCTGGCGAAGCCGGTCTTGTTGTACAGCCCGCGCGCGCTAACCCAGGTGCTTCCGGTAGTCAGCGACACTGCGCTGACTCCGTCCAGGGCCTTAGCGTGCTGAAGGATGGCCGCCATCATCGCTTTGCCGGCGCCGCTGCGCTGCACGGCCGGGTCCACCACCAGCATGCGGAACTCCAGCTCATCGTGGAGGGCGATGTCTGCGTAGGGCTCCCCTGCCCGGGCCAGCGTCACCGACCCGATCACCTGTCCTGCCCGCTCGGCTACCCAGACGGTGGCCTCACCCGCCCGCACTGCTACGTCCTGGATCTTGCGCATATAGGGATGGTCGGCGTCATCAAAGTACCCGGCAGCAAGGTAGGAGTCCCTGGTGATGCGGGCAACGTCGTCGAAATCGGATTCGACGGCTGGACGGACTGTTATCTGGGAATGCACCCGTCAATGGTAGTGCTACCAGCCGGTAGCAGCGCCCAAAACCGGGGTTTCCGTGACTGAACTATCAGTCCTCCTTGGGCAGTTGGCCGGCACTAGGCCAGGAGCCAGGGTTAGAGCGGGAACTTGCCGGACAGTTCCAGGGACGCTGCGCAGGTCCAGGCATCCAGCCGTTCCTGGTCCGTCGGGCCGCCGTCTAGCGGGCTGGTGAGCCGGGGCCGGCGGACCCAGCAGCCGGCTTCCTCCGCAATCAAAGCCCCGGCCGAGAAATCGTGCTCGTTCAGCCCGCGCTCGCCGAAGGCGTCATGGGTGCCGTCCGCCACCAGGCACAGGTCCAGCGCAGCGGAGCCGAGCCGGCGGACATCAGCGAAGTCCTTAAGCAGTTCGGCGAACTGGGCGGCCTGCTCCGAGCGGACCCGGGGATCGTAGTTGAATCCCGTGGCAAGGATCTGCCCCTTGCGTCCCGGCACTGGCCCTTCAAGCCGGGTCAGCATTCCGTTCTCCTCCAGCCACGCGCCCTGGCCTCGAGCGGCGTAGTAGACGCGGCCCAGTGCAGGGGCGTTGACGACGCCGGCCAGCCACGCGCCGCCGGCATCGGCTACTGCCACGGAGGTGCCGTAGTAGACGATGTTGCGGATGAAGTTGGTGGTGCCGTCCAGCGGGTCGATGGACCACCGGTAGCCGGTAGGCTGTTCCGGCCTGGTGGTTCCGTGTTCCTCCCCGGTGATGGTGTCACCGGGCCGCGCTGCTGCGATGACGTCGCGGACCGCGTGCTCCGCGGCGACGTCGAACGCCGTGACCCAATCGCCGGCGTCGCCCTTGTTGCTGGCCTGAAGTCCCTCGGCACTCCGGCCGGAGAGCACCTTCGCCCCGGCCGCAGCTGCTTCCCTGGCCACCTCCAGCAATTCCTCAACAGAAACCTCGCTGGTCCTGTCGTCGCTGCTCACGCCGATACCTCCGCCGGTGCCGGCGGGCCCTCGGCCAGAAGCCTGCGGAAGCCGTCCTCATCCAGCACGGGAATTCCCAGCTGCTCGGCCTTGTCCAGCTTGGTTCCGGCGTTCTCGCCTGCCACCACGAAGCTGGTGTTTTTCGAGACTGAGCCGGAAGCCTTGCCGCCCCGCAGGAGGATGGCCTCCTTGGCCTCGTCGCGGCTGAAGTTCGGCAGCGAACCCGTGACCACCACGGTGAGCCCCTCAAGGGTCCGCGGCATGGACTCGTCCCGCTCGTCCTCCATCCTGACTCCCGCAGCAGCCCACCTGTCCACGATCTCCACGTGCCAGTCTTCGGCGAACCATTCCTTCAGTGCAGCGGCGATGGTGGGTCCCACCCCGTCCACGTGGGCCAGTTCATCCTCCGAGGCCTTCCGGATGGCATCCATGGTGCCGAAGGCCGTGGCCAGGGCGCGGGAAGCCCGTGGTCCGACGTGCCGGATGGACAGTGCCACCAGCACCCGCCACAGCGGCTGGGTTTTGGCCTTCTCCAGTTCGCGGAACAGTTTTTCAGTGGTGGCGGTGGGTTTCGAGGGCGACTTCGCGGTGCCCTTGCTGTAGAAGTACGGCACCAGTTCGAATTCCCCGGTAGCCACACCCTTCGTGCGTTTTTCACGACGGATTTTGACCTCTGACAGCAGTTCCGGCGTGAGATCGAACAGGGCAGCCTCGGTGGTGAGCGGCGGCACGTCGGGTTCCGCTGGCTGGGTGAGGGCAATGGCTGCTTCCCACCCGAGCGCTTCGATGTCGAACGCGCCGCGGCCTGCCAGGTGGAACACCCGTTCGCGCAGCTGGGACGGGCAGGATTTCGCGTTGGGGCAGCGGATGTCCACATCGCCCTCCTTGGCCGGGGCAAGGGGCGTGCCGCAGGAGGGGCACTCGGCGGGCATCACAAAGTCCCGGACCGGCGGATCCTGCTGGTCCCGCAGCGCCAGGACCGGGCCAACGATTTCGGGGATGACGTCGCCGGCCTTGCGCAGCACCACAATGTCGCCAATTTTCACCCCCTTGGCCTTGACGACTTCCTGGTTGTGCAGGGTGGCCATTTCCACCGTGGACCCAGCCACCTTCACCGGCTCCATCATCCCGAAAGGTGTGACCCGTCCGGTCCGGCCCACATTGACCTGGATGTCCAGGAGCTTGGTGTGGACTTCCTCGGGCGGATACTTGTAGGCCACTGCCCAGCGCGGTACACGGGTGGTGTAGCCGAGTGCCCGCTGGGTGGCGAAGTCATCGACCTTGACCACAATGCCGTCAATCTCATGGAGCAGCTTGTGCCGCTGGTCCCCGTACCGCTTGATGAAGTCCAGGACCTCATCCAGGCTCCCCAGCACCTCGGAGTAGGGGCTGACGGGCAATCCCCAGTCCTTTAGCAGGCCGTAGGTTTCGGACTGGCTGCGCGCCTGGAGCCCTTCGCGGGCGCCGATTCCGTGGACGAACATCTTGAGGGGGCGTTTGGCTGTTTCCGCCGGGTCCTTCTGCCGCAGGGAACCGGCGGCAGCGTTGCGGGGGTTGGCCAGGGGCGCCTTTCCGGCTTCGATGAGTGCTTCGTTGAATTCGGCGAAAGCCTTGGAAGGGATGAACACTTCCCCGCGGATTTCCACTTCTTCCGGAAACCCTTCGCCGCTGAGCTCCTGCGGGATCTCCTTGATGGTGAGGACATTGTGGGTGATGTCCTCACCGGTGGTGCCGTCGCCGCGGGTGGCCGCGCGTACGAGTTTCCCGTCGCGGTACAGCAGGTTGACCGCCAGACCGTCGATTTTGAGTTCGGTCAGCCACGCAGGCTGCTGAGTTCCGTCGCCAAGTTTTGCAATGCCCGCTGATGCTTTTGTCAGCCAGGCCTCGAGTTCCTCAAGGGAGAAGACATCCTCGAGACTGTACATCCGCTGCAGGTGCTCCACGGCGGCGAACGCGGCCGAAACTTCGCCGCCGACTTCCTGGGTCGGCGAATCGTTGGACACAAGCTCCGGATGGAGCGCCTCGATCTCCTCCAGCCGCCGGAAAAGTTCGTCGAATTCCGCGTCGGAGACCAGGGGTGTGTCTTCCTGGTAGTACGCAAACCTGTACTTCCGGACCAGGTCAACAAGGTTTTCGTATTCCTCGCGGACCGGGTCGGAAGGGGTGGTTTCCGGCTCGGCGGGTGCGGTGGTCCGGGTGGCGGTCTGTTCTGCGGGGCCTGGTCCTGTGCTCACAGACCTATCTTGCCTTACCGCTGGAGCCGGGCGCTGGCACATGTGCGGCCGGGGTAGGGGCTCCGTCAACGATCAGCCCCGGGAGCAGCCTATGGCGCCGTCATTGTTTGCTTTCCACGGCATCCACAACGATGACCGTGATGTTGTCCCGTCCACCGCTGCGCAGCGCGGCCTTGATAAGCTCATCCGCTGCCCGCTGGGGATGCTGCACCTTGCTGACGATCTGGTAGATGTCTTCGTCGGCGAGCTCCCCGGTAAGCCCATCGGAACAGACCAAAACGCGGTCACCGTCCCTGACCTGCAGCAACCAGTAATCCGCTTCGGTTTCGTCGCCGGTTCCGAGGGCGCGTGTGACCACGTGCCGCCGCGGATGGGTCCTTGCCTGCCCAGGCGTGATTTCTCCGGCGTCCACAAGCTCCTGGACCTCAGAGTGGTCCACGCTGATCTGTTCGAACTTTCCCTGGCTGAGGCGGTAGGTGCGGGAATCCCCGATGTTCACCACCAGCCAGTACGGCATGCCCAGGTGCTCGACGACAACCGCCCCCGCCAGCGTGGTACCGGCACGTGCACCGGTGGCCTCACGGATGGAGTAGTCGGCCTGGACTAAATACTGCTGGAGGATCGCAGCTGTCACGCTGCGTTCACCCGTTGCAAGCTGGGGTATCGCGGCAAGGGCACGGACGCACATGCCGCTGGCAACCTCGCCGGCCTCATGCCCACCCATACCGTCAGCCACAGCGAAAACCGGATCGGCCGCGATGTAGGAATCCTCGTTCAGCTCCCTGTGGAGTCCCCGGTCCGTCCCGCAGCCCACGACAAGGCCAAGCTTTGGCCTCGGTGCGACGCTGGAGGGAACGCTTGCGGGCTGCTGTTTCATGCTCTCCTAAAATTAGTGGCTCGGATGACGGGAACCATGAATTCCGGGCAGCAATCCCCTGCCCCCCACGCCAACGGTAAAGATGCTAGTCCAGGACCAGCCCCTTGCCGAGGCCCCGGGTCAGGCGCACCGGCCGGATTTCGCCAAAGCCGCGCACGTTCTCCGGAGGCTGGGGCAGCATCACGAAGCGTTCATCGTGCTCCAGCGCAGATGCCGTCATGGAGTCAATCAGCACGGTTCCCGGGTCGGCCAGGGTGGTCAGCCGGGCCGCGAGGTTCACGGTGGGACCGTAGATATCACCGAGCCGGGACAGGATCCTGCCCCAGACCATCGCCACCCTGGCCTCAGGCAGGATCTCGTCTTCGGTGAAGGCCTGGGCCAGCGCCAGGGAGATTTCCGCACCGGCCGCGGGGGTTTCCGCGATGTAAAGCACTTCGTCCCCCACGGTTTTGACCAGGCGGCCGCCGCCAACGGAGATGATTTCGGCGCACTTGTTTTCGAACCGCTGGACCAGCCGCGCCAGCGTTTTTTCGTTCATCCGCCTGGACAGGCTGGTGTAGGAGACAAGGTCGGCGAAGCCGACGGCGCGCGCCAGGGGCAGCGGGGCGTCGTCCTCGTCGCCTTCCCTGCCTTCTTCACTGGCCTGCAGTCCTGCTTCGGCACGGACCGCGAGCCGCTGGACACCTGCATTGAGCTGGCGGCGCCAGGAGTAGACCAGTACTTCCTCCAGCGCATCCACAAGTGCGGGAAGTTCGTTCACCAGGCGTTTGCGGGCAACGGCATCGGTGACGCCCTGTTCGTGGACCATGTCCTCCACGAGGGCTTCGATCTGCCAGACCACCATGCGGTCCGTCATCTGGCCGATGGAGCGGGTGACGGAGATGGCGGCTTCCTCCGTCAGCTTTCCGGACCTCACAAGGTCCACCACGGTGGAGAGGGCTGCCTGGTCGCGCTCGGTGAAGGCCACGTCCTCGTCACCAAAGTTCGGGAACCCGAGGGCACGCCAAAGTTTGCGCGCGGAGAGCAGGGAGAGGCCTGCGCCGGCGGCCACTTCACGACGGCGGAGCTTGCGTTCCCCACCCAACAGCCGGGACTCCAGGGCCTTCATTGCCAGCCTCTCGGCGGACATGGTGCCGGTGGCGGGATGGGCGTCGGCGGCCGGAGCGGGCGGCACGGTGGACTCGATACTTTCCTGCTGGTGCTCATCGTTCATTTGGTCCACCTTCTCTCATTTCCCACGGCAAAGCCCCGGCGGGGTAGTCCGCTGTTCGGTCCGGCTGGGCATCGTACCCGTCGGGCAGGTCCCCGATGGCGTCGAGGATGAAGTCCCGGAACGTGGCGACTTCGGGCACGTCGGGGAACGTGACCACTCCCTCATATCCGGTTTCCAAGGATATATTCCCGGAGCGGAAGAGACGTTGCAGGACCGACTCATGGACAGTCAGGTTACGGATGGAAGCGAGGTTGACCTGCTGGTCCTGCCGCCGCCATCTTCCGGACCTGGCCACCAGCCTCCGGCTGGTCAGCGTATAGCGGGTACCGTGCCAACGCAGCAGCCGGGGCAGGCAGTAACCCAGCCACACCGACGCAGCTGCGAGGACACACCCGGTCACGAGCCAGGGAGTCCAGCGGCCGGAGAGAGCCGGCACAGCCCGCCCCGCTTCTCCGCGGATTATCCAGGCGGAGCAATAGGCAGCAACGGCCGGGGCAAAAATGAAGGCAACCATCGCACCGGCAAGCTTCCTCGGCTGCGGACGGGTGGTGACAATCACCTGCTCCCCCGGAACAAGGCTCTTACGCATAACCGCCTTGGCCGGAGGCATCCGGAGCGGTCCACGGACGCAGGTGCACCACGTCTCCGGCGGTAACCACGTGCTCCCGGGAGTCGCGGTCCACCACCAGCAACGACCCGTAGTCATCAAGGCGGGACGCGTGGCCGATGATCTCGTGGTCCCCCGGAAGCTGTGCCCGCACCTGCTTGCCCAGGGTGACCATGACCGCCTCAACCCGCTTGTGCAGCGACGCCCCGCCCGCCATGCCTGCCGCCGGGTCGCCGTCGGCATTGCAGAAGCTGCGGTACAGCACGGAAAACTTCAAAAGATAGCTCTTCAGGAGCAGGGTACGGTCCGCCGTCCTGGCGTCCTCGAGCACCACCGAGGTGGCAGTGGGGACAGGCAGCTCCGCGGCCCCAAGGGTAACGTTCAGGCCGGTTCCCACAATGACAGGCGGCACGGAGCCGTCCGCCATGGGGCCCAGCTGGGCCAGGATGCCCGCAATTTTCTTTCCACGCACCAGGACGTCGTTGGGCCATTTCAGCTCGGCCGGTATTCCTGCGGTTTCGAGCAGGGTTTCCCTCAGGGCAAGCGCGGCAATCAGGGACAACCACGAATAGCTTTGCGTGGGCAGCGGGCGGCCTTCAGCGTTGGCCGGACGCAGGACCACCGAGACCGAGATCGAACTCAGCGGCGGAGCTTCCCAGTGCCGGTCCAGCCGCCCGCGCGCGGCTGTCTGGTACTCGGCAGTGAGCACGGACAGATCGGGCCAGGCGCGGGGGTCCACCGTGACGGACCGAAGGAGGTCGGCATTGGTGGATCCGGTGGAGTCCACCACTTCCAGCCGCGGGATGCCGGCGTCGGACAGAAAGTTCGAGTCCGCCAGGTCCCCCCGGTTCAAGGGCGTACCGGGGGTATGTGCGTCATCCATAACTAAATCCTACCGACCCGGGCAGGAGGTCCCGCCTACAGGAAGATGTCCGGAACCAGCCGGTCCTCCGGTGCTCCGAGGCTGTACGGACGAAAGTCGGCCACCCCGGCTGCGGTGAGGACTTCCTCATCCGTATGGAAGTTGCCGCTGGACGTACCCCCGGCACGACGGTTGGCTCCGGTGAGGATGGCATGCGCCGCATCGGCCATGATCCGGGGGCCGCGCGCTGCCTGCACTATCTGCTCGCCGTGGGGCATGTTCCGGATGGCTGCGGTGTCGATCAGGGTGCAGGGCCACAGCGAATTGACGCTGATTCCGTCCGCTTTCAGTTCCTCCGCGAGCCCCAGGGTTGTCAGGCTCATTCCGTACTTGGCCATGGTGTAGGCCAAATGCTTGCCGGCCCAGTACGGATCGAGGTTCAGCGGTGGTGAAAGGGTGAGGATGTGCCCGCCGGCGGAGGCGCGCAGCGCCGGCAGCGCCAGCTTGGACAGCAGGAAGGTTCCGCGGACATTGATGTCCTGCATCAGGTCGTACTTTTTCATGTCGACGGCGTCCGTGCCTGACAGGTCGATGGCGGAGGCGTTGTTGATGACGACGTCGATGCCTCCGAAGCGCTGCACCGCCGCCGAGACTGCCCGCTGCACGTCCTCGTCGCTGCGGACATCGCCGACCAGCGGAAGTGACTGGCCGCCGGCCGCCTCCAGCTGTTCGGCGGCGGTGTACACCGTGCCTTCCAGTTTCGGATGCGGCTCCCCGGTCTTCGCCATCAGCACCACGTTCGCACCGTCCTCGGCGGCCCGGACGGCTATTGCCAGCCCGATCCCGCGGCTTCCGCCGGACATGAGGACAGTGCGGCCGCGAAGGGAGCCAGTGGGCCGGTACGGGCTGGCAAAGGAGCCCGAAGCATCGTTGCTCGAAGTCATAAAAATCACTGTAACCCAATTATATTACTGACGAGTAACATCTGGTCTCTGGTTGTGGCACGGCAGAAAATTGTAGGTTCCCTACAGCGGTGGGCGCCAGAAGCGTCATTAGACTAGCCAGCAGGGCTGGTTCTTTGTGTGGATGCTACTTAACTCCCGCGGGAGACCTGCCGCCTAGGACAGCGCCACAGGACCAATCTGCTACAGAGCCGGAGATATTTGATGAGCCACGATCTGACAACGACAGCGGGAAAGATCGCCGATTTCCGCGACCGCCAGGCCCGTGCCGAACAGCCCTCCGGCCCCGAAGCGATCGAGAAGCAGCACGCGCGCGGCAAGAACACTGCCCGGGAGCGTATCGCCCTCCTGCTGGACGAAGACTCGTTCGTGGAATTCGACGCCCTGGCTGTCCACCGCTCCACCGCGTTCGGCATGGAGAAAAAGAAGCCGCTGGGCGACGGCCTGGTTTCCGGCTACGGCACCGTGGACGGGCGCCCCGTAGCCGTTTACAGCCAGGACTTTTCCGTGTACGGCGGCTCCCTGAGCCAGGTCAACGGCGAAAAAATTGTCAAGGTGCAGGAATTCGCGTTGCGCAACGGCTGTCCCGTCGTCGGCATCCTCGATGGCGGCGGGGCCCGCATCCAGGAGGGTGTGGCATCGCTGGCCATGTTCGCCGATATCTTTCGCAACAACGTCCACGCCTCAGGGGTGGTGCCGCAGATCTCCCTGATCATGGGTCCTTCCGCCGGCGGCGCCGCCTACTCCCCCGCGCTCACCGATTACGTGGTGATGGTGGACAAGACCTCACACATGTTCATTACCGGCCCGGACGTCATCAAGACTGTCACCGGCGAGGACGTGGACATGGAAACCCTGGGTGGTGCCCGCCAGCACAACGCCACCACCGGAACGTCCACGTATTTGGCTTCTGACGAAGCCGACGCCATCGAGTTTGTCCGCGAACTGCTGGACTTCCTGCCCTCGAACAACCTCTCGGAAGCTCCGGTGCTGGAGCACCAGCAGGAGCAGGAGGTCGACGACGACGACCTTGCCCTGGACACGCTGATCCCCGACTCGGCCAACCAGCCCTACGACATGCGCAGCGTTGTGGAGCAGATCGTGGACGACGGCCACTTCCTCGAAATGCAGGCCCTGTACGCCCCCAACGTGATGATCGGCTATGGCCGGGTGGAGGGCCACACGGTGGGCATCGTGGCTAACCAGCCCCTCCAGTTCGCCGGCACACTGGACATTGCCGCCTCCGAAAAGGCAGCGCGCTTTGTCCGCCACTGCGACGCGTTCAACATCCCCATCATCACCCTGGTGGACGTTCCGGGCTTCCTGCCGGGCAAGGACCAGGAGTTCCAGGGCATCATCCGCCGCGGCGCAAAACTCCTCTATGCCTACGCGGAAGCCACCGTTCCCAAACTCACCGTGATCACCCGCAAGGCCTACGGCGGCGCGTACATCGTGATGGGTTCCAAGAAGCTCGGTGCCGACCTGAACCTTGCCTGGCCCACGGCGCAGATCGGTGTGATGGGGGCACAGGGCGCCGTCAACATCCTGTACCGCCGGGACCTCGCAGCGGTGGCCGAGGCAGGTGGAGACGTCGAGGCGCGCCGGGCTGAAGTCATCCGCCAGTACGAGGAAGAGCTGCTGAACCCCTACCAGGCAGCCGAACTGGGTTACGTTGACGCCGTGATCGCGCCGTGCGAAACCAGGACCCAGATCATCAAGGGCCTGCGGGCGCTGCGCGACAAGCGGGCCAGCCTTCCCACCAAGAAGCATGGGAACATCCCGCTGTGAACCCCGCCCAGCCCGTCACGCCGCAAGCCCAGCCCGAAGAGCCGGCGGTTGATCCTGGCGCGGCGCCCGCAGACGGTGCGCCGTTGTTCTCTGTTGTCAAAGGCCAGCCGACGGCTGAGGAACTGGCTGCGCTGACCGCCGTCGTGCTCTCCCTGGGAGGCGCAGAACCGGCACTTACGGACAAGCCCCCGGTGCGTCACTGGGTTCGGCGGCAGCAGCTGCGCCTGGCGCCCGCGCCCGGGCCAGGGGCGTGGAAACGCAGCCGGGGTTAATCCTCCCCATCGGCTCCCAAATCTCGCTTCGCCCGACTTGGGCCCCTCGCCGGAATGGGCCCCCGTTCCGGCAGCCGTGCGGTTAGTCTCGGAGGGTGACTACAGAGACTGCTCCTGCCGCCCGCCCGAAAACCCGCATCGACGCCGTCGCGGACACCTACACGGATACGCTCATCAGGCTCAATCCGTCCTTCGCCACCACCCTGGGCGTTCCCGGACACGAGACCGAATACCAGGACTTCTCCCCCGCCGGCATCGCTGAGTTCGCGGAGGAGGCCCGGAAGGCCCTCACGGACCTTGAAGGGCTCGAACCTGAGGACGAGGTCGACGCCGTCACACTCGATGCCATGCAGGAGCGGCTTGGCCTGCAGTTGCTGATACACGCGTCCGGCTGGGATTATGCGGACCTGAACAATATCGCCTCCCCTGCCCAGGACATCCGCTCCATCTTCGACCTCATGCCCACGGAGACAGAGCAGGACTGGCAGCACATCGCCGGCCGGGCCCTGAACGTTCCGGCGGCCATCGGCGGCTACATCGAATCCCTGCGGCTGGCCCGTGACGCCGGCCGGGTTGCTGCTGCCCGGCAGGTGAACATCGTCGTTGAGCAAACCACGAAGTACGCCGCAGAGGACGGGTTCTTCGCGAAGCTTGCGGCAGGAGCCGCCACCGCCGCCGGGCCCCTGTCGGCCGCGGTGCAGGAAGAGCTCGACGCCGGCGCCGCCGCCGCGCGCAGGGCTTATGCAGGGCTGGCAGCATTCCTTCGGACGGAGCTGCTGCCGGCCGCGCCGGAAAAGGACGCGGTGGGCCGGGCCCGCTATGCACTCGCCTCCCGTTCCTTCCTCGGCGCCACCGTGGACCTGGAAGAGACTTATGCCTGGGGCGTGGAGGAACTCGACCGGCTGATCGCCCAGCAGGAAAAGGTGGCGGACACCATCAAGGCCGGTGCCACCATCGAAGAAGCCAAGGACATCCTGAACAGCGATCCCGCGCGCCAGCTAAAAGGCAAAGAGGCGCTGCGGGAGTGGATGCAGGAGCTTTCGGACAAAGCCGTTGCCGAACTTGCCGACGTCCACTTTGAGATCCCGGAGGTCATGAGGAAACTTGAGTGCCTCATCGCTCCCACTGACGAGGGCGGCATCTACTACACCGGCCCGTCCGATGACTTCAGCCGTCCCGGCCGCATGTGGTGGTCCGTCCCGGCCGGCGAGGACACGTTCACCACCTGGGCTGAAACCACCACGGTCTTCCACGAAGGAGTTCCGGGACACCACCTCCAGGTGGCCACTGCCACCTACCGCCGGGAACTGCTGAACAAGTGGCGCCGTAACGTGTGCTGGACCTCCGGCCACGGCGAAGGGTGGGCCCTTTATGCCGAGAAACTGATGCAGGAACTGGGCTACCTCAAGGATCCGGGCGACTACATGGGCATGCTGGACATGCAGCGGATGCGGGCCGCCCGCGTGGTGTTCGACATCGGCGTCCACCTCGAACTCGAGGTTCCCGAACGCTGGGGCTCCGGCACCTGGACCCCGGACAAGGGGTACGGGTTTCTGAAGCAGAACCTGCCCATCAGTGAGGGACAGCTCAGCTTCGAGTTCACCCGCTACCTCGGCTGGCCGGGACAGGCACCGTCCTACAAAGTCGGCCAGCGGCTCTGGGAACAGATCCGGGCCGAACTCCAGGCACGGCCCGGCTTCGACCTGAAGGAGTTCCACACCCGCGCCCTGAACATCGGCTCCGTCGGACTCGACACACTCCGGCGCGCGCTGCTCCGGTGATGGAGATGGCAGGTTGTGGTCAGACCCGTTCCGCTCATCCTTCGACTGCCACAGCCGTTGGAACGGGTCTGACGCTGCCCTCAACAGCCCACCGGGTTTCCTCTTCAATGAGGTCCGCGTTGATCCCCGCCCCAGCCATGACACCCTCGGCAGCTGCGGTGATTACCTGAGCCATCAGGTTGGAGACGTTGCCCGCTGCGTATACGCCCGGGACGCCTGTAGCACCCATGGGATCGGTCCCGATGAAACGGCCCGCGCCTGACGGGTGCACCTGGGTGGCCAGCCCCAGCGATTTCAGAAAGGTGGACCTGGCCTCCATCCGTGTGCCGACAGCCAGTGCTGCTACCTGGAACGAGGTACCTTCCCGTAGCGTGACTCCTTTGAGGACACCATCCGCAGCGTCAACGGAAGCCACGGGCCCGGGAACCACGGTGACGGACCGGGCAGCGAGCTTGACCCGTTCCGCGTCAGTTGGCTCCACCGCGTCATTCAGGAACAGGGTGACATCACTGGACCACTGCCGGAACAGCAGTGCCTGATGGACGGACAGCGGGCCAGTGCCCAGCACCCCAATGCGCTGCCCGCGGATTTCCCAACCGTGGCAGTAGGGGCAGTGCACAACGCCCTTTCCCCATTGCTCCCGCAGCCCCTGGATCGGAGGCAGTTCGTCCGTCAAGCCGGTGGTCACGAGGAGGCGCCTGCCGGTGAACCGGCGGGCATCTTCGGTGACCACCTCGAAGCCGTCGGCTGTTCTCCGTGCCGAAACAGCTTCCGCGTCAATGACGGTGCCGCCGTAGGAGAGCACTTCGGTGCGTCCCGTGGCCAGCAGGTCCGAGGGTTTCATTCCGTCCCTGGAAAGATAGCCGTGAATTCCGGCCGCAGGCGCGTTCCGCGGCATTCCGGAATCGATGACCAGCACCGTGCGCAGCGCGCGGGCCAATGTTGTCGCCGCGCTGAGCCCGGCGGCCCCGCCGCCAATAATTACAACGTCATACCGTGTGGTGTCCATGCCGCATTCGTCCTTCCCTGCGTTTTTCAGATCCGCCGCTAATGTCACCGGGCGGTGATAACAGCCTTCCCCGCATCTGGAGGCAGTGGCAAGTATCGTTGCTGATCTGGCAAAGTGGCAGTATGGACAGCGACTTGGACGACGTTCTCGGGGCGGTTGGCCCCCGGCTTCGCGCAATCCGTGCCGAGCGGAACTTCACCTTGGGGGAAGTTTCCACGGCCTCGGGCATATCGGTGAGCACCCTTTCCCGCCTGGAGTCCGGCCAGCGCAGGCCCAACCTCGACATCCTGCTGCCCCTCGCGCAGTTGTATGGCGTTCCCCTGGATGACCTCGTGGGTGCCCCGCCCACCGGAGATCCGCGGATCCACCTGCGCCCCATCACCCACGCAGGGATGACGGCTGTCCCGCTCACCCGCCGTCCGGGCGGGCTGCAGGCCTTCAAGATGGTGCTGGCCGGCGAGGCCCGCGGAGCGGAGCCTGACCCGCGGGTGCATGAAGGTTATGAATGGCTCTACATCCTCAACGGGCGGCTGCGCCTGGTGCTGGGCAACAAGGACTTTGAACTCCGGCCTGGCGAGGCCGCGGAATTCGACACCCGCACCCCGCACTGGTTTGCAAGTGCCGACGGCAAGCCCGTCGAGTTCATTAGCCTGTTCGGGCAGCAGGGGGAGCGGATGCACGTCCGGGCGCGGCCTAAGGCCGGCCAACGATGACCCAAAGAGCGAGACCTTAAGCACTACGGCGAAGGGAATAACTTCATAAAAGCGCGGAAAACCGCTGATTTATGGGCTTTTTCTAAGTCTGGTACTTCGCGGGACGCCGTAACATTTCTCAACATCCGTTCGTCGTGATATGGAAGCGCGCCCTAACGTAATCGGGTGAGCACATCAACCCGCCCCTCAGAATCCGCAGGAAAGACCGGCTTCCAGCTGCCCAAATGGGCTGGCTCGTTCGGCTTCCAGATTATCGCCGCCCTCATCGTCGGGCTTGGCCTCGGTCTCCTGGCCAAGTACACCGGCAGCACCAAAGCCAGCCCCAACGGTCTCGGCGCCACACTCCAGACCATCGGCTCCAGCTATGTATCGCTGCTGCAGACCGCCGTCGTACCGCTGATCTTCACGGCCGTCGTCAGCTCCATCTCCAACCTCCGCCAGGTGTCCAACGCCGCCAAACTGGCGTGGAACACCCTGCTGTGGTTCGCCATCACCTCCCTGATCTCGGTGCTGATCGGCATCGGCCTCGGCGTGCTCCTGCAGCCCGGCGCCAACACGGGCATCACCGAAGAGGCAAAGTACTCCGGCAAGTCCGGTGACTGGTGGTCCTTCCTCATTGGTCTCTTCCCCAAGAACTTCCTGGGCCTGGGCGCCAGCTCCACCGTTGCCGAATCCGGCGCCGTCACCACCTCCGTCAGCTTCAACGTGCTCCAGATCCTGGTGATCGCCATTGCCGTCGGTGTTGCCGCTCTCAAGGTGGGTAAAGCTGCCGAGCCGTTCCTTACCTTGAACGCCTCCGCGCTGGCCGTCATCCAAAAGGTTTTGTGGTGGATCATCCGCATCGCCCCGCTGGGTACCGTGGGCCTTATCGGCAACGCCGTCGCCGTCTACGGCTGGGACACCATCGGTTCCCTGGGCAAGTTCACCTTCGCCATCTACGTCGGCCTGGCACTTGTGCTCTTCGCCGTCTACCCCGTCCTGGTCCGTACCCACGGCCTGTCGGTCAAGCAGTACTTTTCCGGTGTATGGCCCGCCGTCCAGCTGGCCTTCGTTTCCCGCTCCTCGGTGGGCACCCTGCCCCTGACCCAGCGGGTTACCGAACGCAGCCTCGGCGTACCCCGCGGCTACGCCTCCTTCGCCGTACCGCTGGGCGCCACCACCAAAATGGACGGCTGCGCTGCCATCTATCCGGCCATCTCAGCTATTTTCGTGGCACAGTTCTTCGGCATCCAGCTCGACTTCAGCCAGTACCTGCTGATCGCACTGGTTTCCGTCCTGGGCTCCGCGGCAACCGCCGGCACCACCGGCGCCGTGGTGATGCTCACGCTGACGCTGTCCACGCTGGGTCTGCCGCTTGCCGGCGTCGGCCTGCTCCTGGCCATCGATCCCATCCTGGACATGGGACGCACCGCGGTGAATGTTGCCGGCCAGGCGCTCGTCCCCACCATCGTGGCCAAGCGCCAGGGCATCCTCGATGAGGCCCTGTACAACGCACCCCGCAACGGCACACCGTTTGTTGAGGACACTGTGGACGCCGCTGAGGCCCCGTCCGATGGAACCTCCACGGACACCACAACGCGCCAACTGGCGGACGTGAAGGCCTAAGGGTCCCTGCTCACCCCTGCTGTAAAAAGAAGTCCCCGGGAAGATTCCCGGGGACTTCTTTTCTTGCTCACTAGTAACCGTCATCGGCGGGAATTCCCGAAAACTTGCCCGCAGTGCAAAGTTGCACGTAGTGTAAGAGCGTGACAATTTCCGCAGGCCGAGCCCCCGCGCCCGTTTCAGCCGTCCCGTCGCGGCGTGAGCTGAACAAGGCCGCTACCCGCCTGGCCATCACTGATGCCGCTTTGGCACTCCTGCGCACCAAGGGTCCGGGAAACTTCACCGCCGAGGACATTGCAGAGGCGGCAGGGATCTCCCGCCGGACCTTCTTCAACTACTTCAGCAGCACTGATGCCGCCCTGGCATCCATCGTCCACAACTTCCTGGACAACGCCATTCAGCAGCTTCGGCTGCGGCCCGCTGACGAACCGATGCTGGAGTCGGCCCAGGCCGCACTGGTTGCCCTCGCCGACCCGAAAGCCGTAGCTCCGCTGGCAGAACTTTTTACCCTGACCCGCCAGAGTCCGCTGATGTCGCACACCGAACTTGAGGCCTGGGATCACTGCAGGGCCCAGGTCTTCGCCGTGGCACGCGAACGCATGGCGGGAACCGCCGGCGGGCAGGACGAACTGTACGTCCACGCCCTGGCCGGCTCAGTGATGTCCTGCGGCAAGGCTGCCATGGAGGTCTGGTTCAGCCGCCGCGGCCCCGATCTCTCACCGGATTCCCTCGCGGAGCTGCGTCAGCTGCTCATCGACTCGATGGCGCTGCTGGGCGCCGGTTTCAACGGCGCCGGCCGCTCCGCTGCTGCCCGGCACACCACCCCCTCTTCTTCAGACTCCCGTTCCTCCTGATCAGATCGGTTACCCTTCATGGCACTGCTCCTTTACCGCCTGGGCAAGTTTTCCTACCGCCGGCGCTGGCTGGTGATTTCGCTGTGGCTGGCTGCCCTGGTGGCCGTGGGCGGCTCTGCCGCCGCGTTCCACGGCACCCTGTCCAACAATTTCCAGATCCCGGGCACTGAAACACAGCGGATCGCGGACAAGCTGAGGGAAGAGCTTCCGTCAGCATCCGGCGGCACCGCCACCATTGTGTTCGAAGCGCCCGACGGCGGCTTCACGCCCGAGAGCCGCACCGCCGTCACCGATGCCCTCAAAAAGCTGGAATCCGTGTCCGATGTCCGGGGCACCATAGATCCGTTCGCCACGCAGGCGCAGGTGGACCAGGCCGGACAGGCCATCACCGATGGCGAGCAGCAGCTTGCCGCCGGCCAGGCACAACTTGAAGGATCCCGCGCCGAGCTGGAGGCCGGCGAGGCACGGCTCGCGGCGGCCGAACAGCAACTCTCAGCAGCCGGCGCGCCGGCGGCGCTTATCGAGGCCCAGCTCGGCCAGCAAAAAGCCGCCCTCGCGGAGGGCCAGGCGAAGCTCGACGCCGGCGCCCGGGAACTTGAAGCCAGCAAAGCCAAACTGGAACTGGGCAAGCGGCAGGCAGAGGCATCCTCAGCCATCCGCTTCGTCTCCGAAGACGGCCGCGCCGCCGTCGCACAGGTACAGTTCAGTACCTCCATCAACGGCCTCAGCCCCGAGGTCCGCCAGCAAGTCCAGGACATCGCCCACGAAACCTCCGCTGCCGGCGTCACCGCCTACGCAAGCAAGGAAATCACCGAGGACATCTCCGAACTCTTCGGCGCCGCCGAGGTCATCGGCATCGCAGTGGCCGCCCTGGTCCTGATCATCATGCTGGGCACACTCATCGCCGCCGGGCTGCCCCTGCTGATGGCAGTGATCGGCGTAGGTGTAGGCGTTGGCATCACCTTTGCCCTCTCCGGCCTCTTCGACATGAGCTCCATCTCCCCCATGCTCGCCCTGATGCTGGGCCTGGCCGTGGGAATCGACTACTCGCTGTTCATCGTCAACCGGCACCGGACACAGCTCCTTGCCGGCATGGACCACGAGGAATCGGTTGCCCGTGCCACCGGCACCTCCGGCAACGCAGTGGTTTTCGCCGGCCTGACCGTGATCATCGCCCTCGCCGCACTCGTGGTGCCGGGTCTGCCCTTCCTCGCCGTGATGGGCCTGGCCGCTGCAGGAACGGTGGCGGTGGCGGTGCTGGTGGCCATCACCCTCACCCCGGCCATGCTGTCCCTGATTGGACGGCGGATCATCTCGCGGCGTGCCTGGAAAAAGGCGGAGACCCACAACGCTGAACCCGGCCATGAAGCGGCTGACGAAGCGCAGGACCGCGAGCGCAGCACCCATGGCTGGGGCGGTCTGGTCACCCGGCACCCCGTACTGGCGCTCCTGGCCGGCGTGCTCCTCCTGGGCACCCTCGCGCTGCCCGCCACACAGCTGCAGCTTGCACTGCCCGACGGCGGGTCAGAACCAGTGGAATCCGAGGCCTACCAGGCCTACGATCTGACCGCCCGGAGCTTCGGCGAAGGGGTCACCGGCCCCATCGTGGCCGTGGGCGAATTCCCCGCCAACCTCGATGAGGCCCAGGCGCAGACCCTGCAGTACGACATCGCGGACAAGCTCCGCGATGTCGACAACGTGGTGGCCGCCGTGCCTGTTGCCCTCAGTGAGGACCGGCGCACCGCTGTCTTCCAGGTCATCCCCCGGGAAGGCCCGGCCAGCGCCAGCACCGTGCAGGTGGTTTCTGAACTCCGCGGCCTCAACGACGACATCCAGGCCGAATACGACGTCGCCATGGGCCTGACCGGCCAGACCGCCGGCAACATTGATGTCTCCACGAAGCTCGGCGACGCCCTGCCGCCTTACCTGGCGATCGTCGTCGGCCTCTCCCTCATCCTGCTGCTGCTGGTGTTCCGCTCCATCGTGGTGCCGCTGCTCGCAACCGGCGGGTTCCTGCTCTCGCTCGCCGCCGCGTTCGGGGCCGTGGTGGCCGTGTACCAGTGGGGCTGGCTGGGCGGCGTGTTCGACGTCGCCAACCCGGGCGCCGTCCTGAGCTTCCTGCCCATCATCCTGATCGGTGTGCTGTTCGGTCTGGCCATGGACTACCAGGTGTTCATCGCCTCCGGGATGCGCGAGGCGTACATGCACGGTTCCCCGGCAAAGCAGGCGGTCCGGGTGGGCTTCCGGCACGCCGCCGCAGTGGTGACCGCCGCGGCGATCATCATGGTCAGCGTCTTTGCCGGCTTCATCTTCAGCCACCTCACCATGGTGCGGCCGCTCGGATTCGCGATGGCCTTCGGTGTGCTGCTTGATGCCTTCGTGGTCCGGATGACCATCGTGCCTGCCGTGATGTACCTGTTGGGCGAAAAATCATGGTGGCTCCCCCGCTGGCTGGACCGGATCCTGCCGGACGTCGACGTGGAGGGCGCCAAGCTCAGCAGTCCTGAGGCGGCACCCGCACCAGGGGCGCTGGTGCACTGACACAGGTGTACCGCGGCCGGTCCTGCCCTTGGGCAGGACCGGCTAGGCTGGAGCCGTGGTCCGCCTGATTCTTGCCTCCCAGTCCCCCGCCCGCACCAAGCTCCTGGCCGAGGCCGGCATCCGGCACTCAGTCCTCGTATCGGACGTTGACGAGGATGCGGTCCAGGCACGGTACGGCGTTACCGACCCGCACGATACCGCCCTGCTGCTGGCACGGGCGAAGGCTGAGGCGGTGGCGGCGCTGCCGGAAGCGGAAGGTGCGCTGGTACTCGGGTGCGACTCCGTCTTCGAATTCGACGGCGAAGCGCACGGCAAACCGTACACCGCCGCCGTCGCCCGCGAGCGGATGCTGCGGATGAGCGGCAGCACCGGGGTGCTGCATACGGGACATTGGCTGGTGGACTGCCGGGACACAGACCCTGACGACGGCGCCGCCCCCGGCACGGGTGCCACCCTCGGGACTGTTGCCTCCGCGGAGGTCTCCTTCCTTGAAATGGAGCCGGAGGAGATTGACGCCTACATCGCCACCGGCGAGCCGCTGCACTGCGCCGGGTCCTTCACCATCGACGGCCTCGGTGGGGCCTTCATCCGCAAGGTCGACGGCGACCCGCACGCCGTCGTCGGCCTGTCCGTCTCCACGCTCCGCAGCCTGCTGGCTCAGGCGCAGGTACGCATCACCGACCTGTGGCCGGCGGCGTAAGCTGCCCGATTTCCACGAGTCTTGTAGCTTCCCTACAAAGCCTGGGCGCTTTACACGCGGAATCCGCAAGTAATATCGGCGGAACCTCCAAAACCGCGCTAGGCTCCCTGAAGGAAAGAAGGAGACGCCTTGTCAGCAAATTTGGAGCAGTCCGCACGTCCCACGCAGTCGACCCTCACAAAGGTGCTGATCGCCAATCGCGGTGAGATCGCTGTGCGCATCATCCGCGCCGCCCGTGATGAAGGCATCGCCTCCGTTGCTGTCTATGCCGACGCAGACCGCGACGCCCTGCACGTGCGCCTGGCTGACGAGGCCTACGCGCTCGGTGGCAGCACCGCCGCCGAGTCCTACCTCGTCATGGACAAGATCATCGAGGCAGCACGCCAGTCCGGCGCGGACGCCATTCACCCCGGCTACGGTTTCCTGGCTGAAAACGCCCAGTTCGCCGCCCGCGTGATCGAGGCCGGCATCACCTGGATCGGTCCGTCCCCGGAAGCCATTTCCGCCCTCGGCGACAAGGTCCAGGCCCGGCACATCGCCGAGAAGGTGGGCGCACCCCAGGTTCCCGGCACCGCCGACCCCGTCAAGACCGCCGACGAAATCCTGGACTTCGTGGACCAGTACGGGCTGCCCGTAGCCATCAAGGCCGCCTTCGGCGGTGGCGGACGCGGCATCAAGGTCGCCCGCAGCCGCGACGAAATCCCCGAACTTTTTGAATCCGCTGTCCGTGAAGCCACCGCTGCCTTCGGCCGCGGCGAGTGCTTCATCGAACGCTTCCTGGATGCACCCCGCCACGTTGAGACCCAGTGCCTGGCGGACGCATACGGCAACGTGGTGGTGGTTTCCACGCGAGACTGCTCGCTGCAGCGCCGCAACCAGAAGCTTGTGGAGGAAGCCCCTGCTCCGTTCCTGACCGAAGAACAGAACCGCCGGCTGTACGAGTCCTCCAAGGCCATCCTGAAAGAGGCCGGCTACCTGGGCGCCGGCACCTGTGAATTCCTGGTGGGCCAGGACGGCACCATCTCCTTCCTTGAGGTGAACACCCGCCTGCAGGTGGAGCACTGCGTCTCTGAAGAAGTCACCGGCATCGACCTGGTCCGCGAGCAGTTCCGGCTGGCCCGCGGCGAAGAACTGGGCTACGGCGATCCAGAGATCCGCGGCCACTCCTTCGAGTTCCGTATTACCGGCGAAGACCCGGGCCGGAACTTCCTGCCCGCCCCCGGCACCCTCCGGGTCCTGAAAAACCCCACCGGCCCCGGCATCCGCATTGATTCCGGCGTCGAAGAGGGCGACGTCATCAGCGGCAATTTCGATTCGATGCTGTCCAAGCTGATCGTGACAGGAGCCACCCGGCCGCAGGCCCTGCAGCGCGCCCGCCGCGCCCTCGAAGAGATGGTGGTCGAGGGCATCCCGACGGTGATCCCCTTCGATCTCGCCGTGGTTTCCGACCCCGCGTTTGCACCCGCGGAGGGCCCCTTCAGCGTCCACACCCGCTGGATCGAGACCGAGTTCGTCAACAACCTCCCGGCCTGGACCCCCGACGGCGGCGCCGGGACCGACGCTGACCCCGGGGAGCGGCAGCGCGTGGTGGTTGAAGTTGGCGGGAAACGGCTTGAGGTAGTACTGCCCGCTTCCCTCGGCACGCCGGGTACCGGTACGGCAGGCGCCGCGGCGAAGTCCGGCAAATCGAAGAAGCGCTCCCGCTCAGGAGGCACGGCAGCAGCCACCGGCAACGCCCTGACTTCCCCCATGCAGGGCACCATCGTCAAGGTGGCAGTGGTGGACGGCGACGTTGTAGCCGAAGGCGACCTCGTGGTGGTCCTCGAAGCGATGAAGATGGAGCAGCCGCTGACCGCGCACCGCTCCGGAACCATCACCGGCCTGAGCGCTGCACCAGGCGAAACGGTGTCAGCCGGCGCCGTCATCGCCACCATCGAAGACCAGTAAGCGCCGGAGGCTTCCATGCTCGCACCCAGTTTCGAAGAAGAAGTCCACCGCTACCACCTCGCCGTTCCAGAAATCACCCGGGGCAACCCTGGACCCGTCAAGGACCTCTATTCCCGGCTTGACGACGTCACGCTGGCCAATCCGTTCGGCGGCATCGCCCGCGGCTGGGCGCAGGTGGAAGCCCGGCTGGACCAGGCGGCACGGCAGTTCCAGGACGGCGAGATGCTGGGATTCGATACCATCACGTCCTACACGGCACGTGACACCGCTTTCCTGGTGGAGACCGAACACTTCCGCGCGCGGCTTGACGGGGCGGCCGTCGCCGAGGAGTTCGCGCTCCGCGTGACCAGCGTCTTCCGCCGCGAGGAAGGCTACTGGAAACTCCTGCACCGCCACGCCGATCCGGCCGCCCGGCCGCAGTCCCGCCGTTCCCTGAGCCAGCCCGCCACAAGCTGACACGCTGACAGTTTCCGCCGGAGAGGGCACACTTAGCAGATGTTGCCTTTCCTGCTCCTGGCGTCACGGGCCGAAGACGCAGCGGCCGAAGACGAGTATGCCGCCTACCTGCGGTACGGCGGACTGGAACCCGCAGAGCTCGTGCGCCTCAGGCTGGAGGCCGCTCCCCTGCCTGATCTAAACCTGGACAGCTACTCGGGCGTGATCGTGGGCGGCAGCCCGTTCACGTCCAGCGACCCGCCGGAACTGAAGACTGCGACGCAACTCCGCGTGGAGCGCGAGCTGTCGGGCCTCCTGGACCAGCTGGTGGCGCGGGATTTCCCGTTTCTTGGTGCCTGCTATGGCGTTGGCACCCTCGGTACGCATCAGGGCGCCGTGATCGACAGAACTTTCGGCGAACCGCTCGGTGCCGCGGAAATCCAGCTGACCGACGCAGGCCTGAAGGATCCCTTGCTCAGCGGAATGCCCAGGACCTTCACCGCCTATACGGGGCACAAGGAAGCGTGCACCGTCCTCCCCGCGCACGCCGTGCTGCTGGCGAGGTCCGCCGCCTGCCCGGTCCAGATGTTCCGGATTCAAAACAACCTCTACGCCACCCAGTTCCACCCCGAACTGGACACCGAAGGCCTCTGCACCCGCATCGACATCTACCGCAACGCCGGCTACTTTCCGCCGGAATCGGCCGGGCAACTGATGGACGACGCCCGTCGGTTTACAGTCACCGAACCCATGAACATCCTCAAGAACTTTGTGGCCCGCTACGCCTCGGGGACATAAAAATGCCCGGCTGGTCCGCAGACCAGCCGGGCATTCCGCTTAGCGATGCGGCGTCATCAGGCCACGTTGTTCTCGTAGTCCACGTCGCGGGTTTCCTTGCTGACAAACAGCGCGATCAGGGTCAGTACGGCCATGGCGGTCAGGTAGATCCCCACCAGTACCGGGCTGCCGTCTGCACGTTCCCACAGTGCCACGGCGATGAACGGAGCCACCGCTGCGCCCAGGATGCTGGAGAAGTTGTAGCTCACGGCCGACCCTGTGTAGCGGACGTTCGTGGGGAACAGTTCCGGCAGCAGCGCACCCATCGGACCGAAGGTCAGGCCCATCAGGGAGAACCCGATGATCAGCAGGGCCATGGTGCCAACGAAGCCGCCGCTGAACAGCGGAACAAAGAGCAGGCCGAAGATGAAGATTCCGCCGGTTACCGCGAGCAGCATCTTGCGGCGCCCGTACTTCTCGGCCAGCGGGCCGGAGACCAACGTGAAAATGCCGAAGAAAACGACACCGGCAATCAGCATCCACAGGAAGTCGTTGCGCGTGTAGCCCAGGCCGGGCACAAAGGCTGCGGCGGCGGCCTCGGACATCGGCTTTCCGGCCTTTTCGGCAGCAGCCCGGGCAGCGTCCAGGCTGGCGGGGCGGGTGCCGTAGGTCAGGGTGAAGGTGGTCATCAGGTAGAAAAGCACGTAGGTGGCAAGCATGATGAACGTTCCGAGGATCAGCTGGCGCCAGCTGGTCTTGAAGACCCGGCCCAGTGGCAGCTTGGCCACCTCGTTGGACTCGAGCACCTTGGTGAAGGCCGGGGTTTCGATCAGTTTGAGCCGGACATAGAGGCCGATGATGACCATGACGGCACTGAGCAGGAACGGCACACGCCAGCCCCAGGACTGGAAGTCAGCCGGCGACAGAGCGTAGCTGAAGGCCAGGAAGATCACGTTGGCGATGATGAAGCCGATAGGGGCGCCCAACTGGGGGAAAGTACCGTAGATGGCGCGCTTGTTGGCCGGAGCGTTCTCCGTGGCCAGCAGGGCGGCGCCGCTCCATTCGCCGCCCAGGGCCAGGCCCTGGGCAAAACGCATGACAACCAGCAGGGCCGGAGCCCAGAAGCCCCAGCCCGGGACCAGTGCGGTGGGCAGGCAGCCAATCAGGAACGTGGCGATACCCATGGTAAGCAGGGATGCCACCAGGGTGCCCTTGCGGCCGAACTTGTCGCCGAAGTGGCCGAAAACAATGGAGCCCAGCGGGCGGGCGACAAACGCCACGCCGAAAACGGCGAAGGAGCTCAGCAGCTGCGTCGTTTCGTTCTGGTTGGGGAAGAACAGCTGCGGGAAAACCAGAACGGCTGCGGTGGCGTAGACGTAGAAATCGTAAAACTCAACCGTCGTGCCGATCAGGCTGGCTACGATCACGCGGCCGCGTGAGTTCACCGGCTGCGGGGATCCCGGCACCTTGGAAGTATCAATGGAGGACATAGGTAAACGCTTTCATGAGAACCGGCCGGGCCGTGCGTTATCGCCAGGCTCGGAATAGTTAGAGTTCAATATTAGTTCCCGCGGTCCAGTCAATGGACGAAAGGTCCACTATCCGGACGTGTGTCGTACGTTCCATTCTTTGGCCCGCTGCCCGCGCCTCACGCCCCTTCAGGGCCAACGATAGGCAAATGTCACAGCGCGTTAACAAACCTCGTCGGTGCGTGAAACGCGGCGTCCCTACCTTGGGAGGACAACAACCCCCAAAGGAGGTACCCCGTGACTGTTGACCGCACCGCTGATGCCGGCCCCGGGAATTCCCTGGATCTGGACGAAGCCGCAAGGCCCGGAACCGCCGCATCCGCCAGCGCACAGCCCGGCCCTACCCGCACCACAGAAGCCCCTGCCCTCGAGTTCCGCCCCGGCCGCTGGATCGCCAACTGGGACGCCGAAAACAAGGAACAGTGGGAATCCGCCGGCCGCTCCATCGCCCGCCGCAACCTCAACTGGTCCATCTTCGCCGAATTCCTCGGGTTCGTTGTATGGCAGCTCTGGTCCATCGTGGTGGTCCAGCTGCCCGGCGCCGGCTTCAACTTCTCCACCTCCGAAATCTTCTGGCTGATCTCCATGCCGAGCCTCGTAGGTGCAACCCTGCGCATCCCCTACACCTTCATGGTCCCCCGCTTCGGCGGCCGCAACTGGACCATCGTGTCCGCCCTGCTGCTGCTGATCCCCTCCATCGGCCTGGCCTTGTGCGTCTCAAACCCGGGAACTCCGTTCGGTGTCATGCTGCTGGTGGCGGCCCTCGCAGGCTTCGGCGGCGGAAACTTTGCCAGCTCCATGGCCAACATCACCTTCTTTTACCCCGCCCGGGAGAAGGGATGGGCGCTCGGCCTGAACGCCGCGGGCGGCAACATGGGTGCCGCCGTCGCACAGCTCGCCGTCCCGATTGTGATCACCCTGCTCGCCGTGGGCACGGTCAACCTGCCCATGGCAGGCTGGATGTGGGTGCCGTTCATCCTTGTAGCCGCCTTCGGCGCCTGGAAGTTCATGGACAACCTCACCAGCGCCAAGGGCGACATCGCGGGTTCAGTGGCAGCACTGAAGGAACCGCACCTGTGGATCATGGCGCTGTTGTACATCGGCACCTTTGGTTCCTTCATCGGCTTCGCGGGTGTCTTTCCCAAGCTGATCAAGGACTACTTCCCGGCCTTTTCCTCCATCGGCGTGGGTACGGTGGCACTCTCACTGGCGTTCCTCGGACCGCTGGTGGGCTCGCTGGCACGCCCGTACGGCGGACGCATGGCCGACCGCATGGGCGGTGCCCGGATGACTGTGGCTGCCTTCGCTTCGATGGCCGTCATCACCCTCACTATGGTTTGGACCCTGCCGCTGAAGAACTTCTGGCTCTTCCTGGTCCTCTTCCTGATGCTCTTCACCGCCAGCGGCTTCGGAAACGGCGCCACCTACCGCATGATCCCGGTCATCTTCGCCACCTCCAGCCGGGCGGCCCGGAACGGTGCTAGCTCGGTGGCCACCCAGCGCCTCGCGTCCTCCGCACTCGGCCTGATCTCCGCCATCGGCGCCTACGGCGGCTTTGTGATCCCGCAGGTCCTGAACGCCTCCAACAGTGCCAGCGGATCCTACACTCCGGCCTTCTACGGCTTCGTTGGGGCTTACGTCCTGATGCTGGTTGTCTGCTGGGCCTTCTACATCCGCAACGCCAACCGAAATGCGATGGGACACGTCTAACATGACCAAAAGCGCCGACACGCACTGCCCTTACTGCGCCCTGCAGTGCGCCATGACGCTCACGTCTCCAGCGGAACTGGCCCCGGCTTCCCTGCCGGGGCCAGTCCCCGTGGCTGTACTGCCCCTTCCGGAATCCCCCGCCCGGGACCTGCCCGTCCTCGAAGTGGGCGGCCGGAACTTCCCCACCAACCGCGGCGGTCTCTGCCGCAAAGGCTGGACGTCCGCCTCGCTGCTGAACCACCCCGGCCGGATCACCGAGCCCCTCCTGAAGGGGCCCGACGGCGTCCACCGGCCCATCAGCTGGGACCAGGCCCTCCAAGTCGCCGCGGACGCCGTAAAGGCATCCCGCTCCTCTTACGGGGCGGATTCAGTGGGCGTGTTCGGCGGCGGCGGCCTCACCAACGAAAAGGCCTACATGCTGGGCAAGTTCGCCCGGCTCGCCCTGGGGACCTCCCGGATCGATTACAACGGCCGGTTCTGCATGTCCTCCGCCGCCGCTGCCGGGATGCGGGCCTTCGGCGTCGACCGCGGCCTGCCGTTCCCGCTCGAGGCCCTGGACACCGCCGATACCATCCTGATGCTGGGCTCCAACGTAGCCGAAACCATGCCCCCTTTCGTGCAGCACCTGAAGGGAACACGCGACGCCGGCGGGCTGATTGTGGTGGATCCCCGCCGCTCAGCCACGGCTGCTTTCACGTCCGACGGCGGCGGCCTCCACCTCCAGCCCCTCCCCGGAACAGACCTTGCCCTCCTGCTGGGCATCTCCCACGTGGTCATCCACGAAAACCTGGTGGACTCCGCCTTCATCGAGGAACGCACCTCGGGCTACAGTGCCGTGGTCCGCAGCGTGAACTCCTTCTGGCCCGAACGGGTGCAATCCATCACCGGCGTCCCGGCCGGACTGATCCGGGAGACCGCACGCCGGCTGGCCGAGGGGGCACACCGGGGCGGCAGCTACATCCTCACCGGCCGGGGCGTAGAGCAGCACGTGGATGGCACTGACACCGCAACGGCCGCGATCAACCTCAGCCTGCTGCTGGGACTGCCGGGCTCGGCCCGCAGCGGCTACGGCACCCTCACCGGCCAGGGCAACGGCCAGGGCGGCCGGGAGCACGGGCAAAAGGCGGACCAGCTCCCCGGCTACCGCAAGATCACTGATCCCGCCGCCCGCGCCCACGTTGCCAAGGTCTGGGGCGTACCGGAAGGCCTTATCCCCGGCCCCGGTCTCCCGGCCGTTCAACTGCTGAAGTCACTGGGAAAGCCTGACGGCGTCCGTTGCCTTTTTGTCCACGCATCCAACATTGCGGTCGCCTCACCTGACGCCAACGCGGTCATCAGGGGCCTGCGCAGCCTGGACTTCCTGGTGGTCTGCGATTTCTTCATGTCCGAGACCGCCGCCGAAGCGGACCTGGTTTTGCCCGTCCTCCAATGGGCGGAGGAGGAAGGCACACTGACAAACCTCGAAGGCCGGGTGCTGCGCCGCCGCCGTGCCTTGACTCCGCCGGCCGGTGCCCGCAGTGAGCTCTGGATCATGGCACGGCTCGCTGAAGCGCTGGATGCTCCCTCCACCTACAGCGAGGACCCGGAAACGGTGTTCGAGGAGCTCCGGCTCGCTTCAGCCGGCGGGCCCGCCGACTACTCCGGCATTGACTACGCCATGCTGGACCGCGGCGAAGCCGCCTACTGGCCCTACCCGGCCGGCAGCACCGGAACGCCGCGGCTGTTCCGGGACCGGTTCGCCCAGGCCGACGGCAAAGCAGTGATGACCCCGGTGGCGCCCCGCCGCCGTCGTCCTCCCCCAGGGGACCCCTTGAGGAGCGGCACCGCCCCGGCAGCCAAACAAATGACCCTCATTACCGGCCGGCTCCTGGAACACTACCAGTCCGGCGCGCAGACCCGCCGGGTATCCGAACTGTTGGAAGCCCGGCCAGAAGCGAAGCTGCAACTGCACCCGGCGGCCGCGGCAGCTCTGGGCATCACCGAAGGCGCGTTCGTCTCGGTGGCCAATGAGCGCGGCGAAGTGCTGTGCCGGGCTGAATTGAGCACCGCCATCAGAACGGACACCGTGTTCCTGCCCTTCCACTTCCCCGAACTTGAGAGCGCCAACCAGCTGACGGAGGCTGCCACGGACCCCATCTCCGGGATGCCCGAGTTCAAGTTCAACAAGGTCTGGGTGCGGCCGGCTGCCCAACCGGTTCCAACCAGCGTGCTTCAAACGACGGAGGCCTCATGAACGAGCAAGTAGTCATAGTGGGATTCGGGCCGGTCGCGGCCCGGCTGGTCGATGAGCTCCTGCCCGCTGTCCGCAGCGGCCACCTGGGCCTCACCGTGGTGGGAGCGGAGGCGGAAGCGGCGTACAACCGCGTGCTGGTCGCCGACCTCGGCGTCGGGCGGACCACTGCCGCTGCCCTGGCACTTTCCGATCCCGGCGCCCTAGCTGCAGAGGGCGTCGACGTCCGCCTTGGCGTCCGCGTCCGCCGCGTGGACCGGGCGCGCCAGCAGGTCCTCCTGACCGACGGCGGGGTGGCCCACTACGACCGCCTGGTCTTCGCCACCGGCTCCCGTCCGGTCATCCCCAACCTGACCGGCATCAACCCGGACCCCACGTCACCTGTTCTTCCGGCCGGAGTCAC
This sequence comes from Arthrobacter sp. sptzw42, assembly GCF_059089685.1. NCBI lineage: Bacteria > Bacillati > Actinomycetota > Actinomycetes > Micrococcales > Micrococcaceae > Arthrobacter > Arthrobacter sp. sptzw42. Next base: position 311,815 of record NZ_JBNHEX010000001.1, on the reverse strand, counting down.
GGCCCTCCGCGATCTTCGTGACGCGGAAATGCTGCGCCAGGCGGTGGACGGCGGCAAACGGGTGGTGGTGCTGGGCGGCGGCGTCCTGGGGCTTGAGACTGCCCTGGCCGCGGCGGAAGAAGGAGCCACCGTCACCGTGGTCCACAACGGCCCCTACCCGCTGGGCCGCAACATCGACCGCGGCGGGGGCGCCGTGCTGGCTGCCGGCCTTCGGCGCTGCGGCGTGCGGATGGCCGGCAATGCCCGCTCCACCGCTGTGGAGCACAACGCGCCCGACGGCGGGTTCTCGGCCCTGCTGCTGGACGACGGGTCAGCGATCGACGGCGACCTCCTGGTCCTCTCGTGCGGCGTCCGTCCCCGCACGGAACTGGCAGAAGGCTGTGGGCTCTCCACCTCGGCCGGGATCCTGGTGGACCACCGGCTCCGGGCGCACCACGAGCCGCACATTTTTGCCATTGGCGATTGTGCCGAAGTCCGTTGCCCTGACCCCGCCTGTGCATCGTGCCGGAACGCCAAAGGCCCGTCCGGGCTTGTCGGACCAGGATGGCGGCAGGCCGAGTGGCTCGCTGAATATTTGACTTTGCTCGCCTCTGCCGCTCCGGGAGAAGCGGAACTGCTGCCGGAACTGCCCCCCGAGCAGGCCGGAGTCGTTGTCCTCAAGGCCCGGGGCATGAACATGGCGGTGGCCGGCGAGAACGCTGCTGAGCCCTGGGACGAGGAAGTCCTTACCGCCGGTGCAGTCGGCGGCAGGCCGCGCCTGCAGATCGCCCAGTGGGCCGACCCCGAACACGGCCGCTACGTGAAGATGACCACCCGCGGCGGCGTGCTTGAGGGCCTGGTGGCGGTAGGTATGCCGCGCACCGCAGCCGAACTGGTGGGGCTGTTCGAGCGCGGAGCGGAACTGCCCGCCGACAGGTCCTTGCTGCTCCGCCTGGACGGGCCGGACCAACTACCGGGCACGGCCGCCGACCCGCAGGGAACCGTCTGCCGGTGCGCGGGTGTCAGCGGAGCCGCCATTGCCGGCGCCGTGGAGGAAGGCTGCTCAACCGTGGCTCAAGTATCCAAGGCAACCCGGGCCGGCACCGGCTGCGGCGGCTGCCATGAGGACATCAAGGGAGTCATCGAAAAACACTTCTCCCCGGCCGCCCCCTAAACCCTAGCCCTGCTCTTTGGGGATCAGGATCCAAAGCGCGATGTAGACCAGTTCGCCGATCCCCACCAGGCCGAAAATTACGAAGCCCAGCCGGACCAGGAATTTCGAAAGCCCGAACCGGGCTGCCAGGGCGGCGCAGACGCCGCCGATGACCTTGCCGCTGCGGGGACGGACCAGGGCTGCTGACACGGCCTGTTCCCTAACCTTCCTTGCCGGTGTCGGTTGAGCCGAAGTCCCCGTTGGCCACAGCCTCCGCGTACTGGGTGAGGTCCGGCCCCGGCTGGAAATCCACGAACTGGTCCTTCAGCTTTTCAAACAGGAACTTGTACACCTCGTCCTTGTCCGCGCTGGACAACGTGGAGGCTGCCTCCCGGACCGCTTCCTGCAGGGCCTTGTCAGCGTCGAGCAGGATCTTCTCCCGGGCCTGCTCATTCCATGTGACGTCCTTCAGTTCCACGAACTTCTCCTTGCGTCGTTGGCTGATGCAGGGACGGCCGGGAAATTCCCGGCCGGTCCTTGAAGGAGTCTATGCAGGTCACGCGGAGGGGTCCAGACTCCCGCATGCGGTACCTACAGGTGCACGTGGAGCCGGCGCGCCGCCTCGGAGATGGATCCGGTCAATGACGGGTACACCGTGAAGGTGCTGGCGACGTCGTCCACGTGCAGTTTCTGCTTCACCGCGATGGAGATGGGAAAGATCAGTTCGGAGGCGTTGGGCCCCACCACCACGCCGCCGATCACCGTTCCGGAGCCCTTCCGGGCGAAGATCTTCACGAAGCCGTCCTTGTGGTTGCGCATCTTGGCGCGGGCGTTGCTGCGCAGCGAAAGCTTGACGACGTCGCCCTGGTACTTGCCGGAGTCGATCTCTGCCTCGGAGACGCCCACGTTGGCGATTTCGGGCGAGGTGAAAATATTGGACGCCACCTGGTGCAGCTTGAGCGGGGTGACGCTGTCGCCCATGAAGTGGGCTACGGCGATGCGGCCCTGCATGGCCGCCACCGAGGCAAGCGGCAGCACACCGGTGCAGTCGCCGGCGGCGTAGATGTTGGGGGCCGTGGTGCGGGAGACGCCGTCCACTTTGATGTGGCCGCTTTCGCTGACCGCTACGCCGGCTTCTTCCAGGCCGATGCCTGCGGTATTGGGAATGGAGCCCAGGCAGAGGAGGCAGTGGCTGCCCGTGACCTTGGAGCCGTCACTGAGGGTCACCACCACGCCGTCGTCGGTGCGCTCCACGGTCTCGGCACGGGAGCGGGACAGGACCCGGACGCCGCGGCGCTCGAAGACTTCCTCAAGCACCACTGCTGCGTCCACGTCTGACCCCGGAAGAACCCGGTCACGGCTGGAAATCAGTGTCACCTTGGAACCCAGGCCGTTGTAGGCGGAGGCAAACTCGGCCCCGGTCACACCCGAACCCACCACAATCAGGTCTTCGGGCAGTTCGTCGAGATCGTAAATCTGTGTCCAGTTCAGGATCCGCTCGCCGTCCGGCCGTGCCGTGGGCAGCTCGCGCGGATGGGCGCCCAACGCGAGCAGGACGGTGTCCGCCTCGACGGTTTCCGTTCCTTCAGCCGTGAGGACCTCAATGGTGTGGTCGTCCACGAGCCGGCCCGATCCGCTCAGGATGCGGACGCCCAGGTTGCTCAGGCCGTCATGAATGTCCTTGGACTGGCTGCGCGCAAGGTTCAGGAGGCGGTGGTTAATGTGCTTGAGGTCCGCCCGCATCACCGGCACGAAGTCGCCGCCGTCGACGTCGAACTTCACACCCAGCTCCCCTGCCTCGGCGACGCGCGTCATCAGGTCCGCCGTGGCGATCAGCGTCTTGGAAGGGACAACGTCAGTCAGCACAGCCGAACCGCCCAGCCCGGACCGCTCAATGATTGTGACCTGCGCCCCGAGCGAGGCGGCCACCATGGCAGCTTCATATCCGCCGGGACCACCTCCAAGGATTGCGATCCGGGGTGAGCTGAAATCTGGATGCGTAGTCACAATCACTCATTGTCCTGCATCCTCCCCAGACGTCCAAAGAAAACGGTCTCTGAAGAAACCGGCGGCGGGGTGGGCGCAGGCGGAACGGCAGGATAGCTTGTACCAGTGAGTACAACAGACTTCCTGAAGACCAATCCCTTCGCTGCCGCCAGCGCCGCCGCCGAGTACATCGCCGAGGAGACCGGGGTGGACAGCCACGACATCGCCCTGGTGCTTGGCTCGGGCTGGGGTGAGGCAGCCGACCTCATCGGTGAAACCACCGCCACCCTTTCAGCAGAGGAAGTGCCCGGCTTCCACGCCCCTGCAGTGGTTGGGCACGTGGGCACCATCCGCTCGGTGCTTACCAAGGAGGGCAAGCGTGCGCTGGTCCTGGGCGCCCGGACCCATTACTACGAAGGCAAGGGCGTCCGCGCAGTAGTCCATGGCATCAGGACTGCAGCGGCAGCAGGCTGCAGCACCCTGGTCCTCACCAACGGCTGCGGCGGGCTCAACGAAAACTGGTCCCCCGGCACGCCGGTGTTGATCAGCGATCACATCAACCTCACCGCGGCCTCCCCATTGGAAGGTGCCACATTCGTTGACCTGACAGATCTTTACTCTGCGCGGATCCGGGGGCTCGCCCGTGAAGTCGACGCATCCCTGGACGAAGGCGTCTACGCCCAGTTCCCCGGCCCGCACTACGAAACGCCTGCGGAAGTGCAGTACGCCAAACGGATAGGCGCCGACCTGGTGGGGATGTCCACCGCCCTTGAAGCCATCGCCGGGCGCCACGCCGGAATGGAAGTATTCGGCATCTCACTGGTGACCAATCTTGCCGCCGGCATTAGCCCCCAGCCGCTTAGCCACGAGGAAGTTCTTGAGTCAGGACAGGCCGCCGGCCCGCGGATTTCCAAACTGCTCGCCGGAATCATCGCCAAGCTTTAGGGGCCCGTGGAGGCCCCCACCGGGCGGGGGATTGCCACCGTCTACGCGGCGGGCAGCAGGGGTTCGGGGCCCAATGACGATAGCGTTAGGGCCATGACGTCTTCCGATGCCGATTCCCGCCTGCTCAACGAGGCCCGCGAATGGGCCGCCCAAGACCCGGACCCCAAGACTTCAGCTTCACTCCTGGAACTCGTCCGGCTTGTCGAAGAGGGCGCACCGGCCGCCCGGCAGGAACTCGAGGACAGCTTCCGCGGGACACTGCAGTTCGGCACGGCAGGTTTGCGGGCGGCCCTGGGTCCCGGACCCAACCGGATGAACCGGGCGGTGGTCCGCCGGGCCGCCGCGGGTCTGTCGGACTTCCTGCTCCAAGCCGTGGGCAGGACATCTCCGGGAACCCGGCCGCGCGCCGTCGTCGGTTATGACGCCCGGTACAACTCGGACATCTTCGCGGAAGAAACCGCCGCTATCTTCACCGCAGCCGGGATAGAAACCTTCCTGATGCCGGCCGCGCTGCCCACTCCCCTGCTGGCTTACGCCGTGCGGGCACTGGAATGCGACGGCGGCGTTATGGTCACCGCCAGCCACAACCCGCCCCAGGACAACGGCTACAAGGTCTACCTGGGCCGCCACGCCGTCCCGGAAAGCGGCAACGGCGCCCAGATCGTCGCTCCCTATGACGCCGAGATCGCGGCCTGCATCGACGCCGTGGGGCCACTGGAGTCCGTGGTTCTTGCCCCCGGCGGATGGACGGTACTCGACGGCTCCCTGGCTGCGGGGTACGAGCAGGCCACGGCCGCGCTGGCCCTGCCCGGGCGCTTCCCGGCACGGGACCTGCGCATTGTACTCACCCCGATGCACGGCGTCGGCGGCGAAACGGCGCAGGCTGTGCTGAAGGCCGCCGGCTTTACCGACGTGACCCTGGTGGCCGAACAGGCAGAACCGGACCCGGACTTTCCCACCGTGAGCTTCCCGAACCCTGAGGAGCCCGGGGCACTGGACCTGGCCCTTGAAACGGCTGAACGGCTGAACGCTGACATCGTCATCGCCAATGATCCCGATGCCGACAGGGCGGCAGTTGCGGCCAAGGATCCGGATACCGGCGCCTGGCGCATGCTGCGTGGAGACGAAGTCGGTGCCTTGCTGGGCGCCCACATCGCAGCGCGGCTGGCGGCAGCTGACGGGAACGACGCCGAAACCGGCCGGCAAGGTGTCTTCGCGAACTCGATCGTGTCCTCACGGCTCCTGGCCCGGATCGCAACGGCCGCAGGCTACGCGCATGAGGAGACGCTGACCGGGTTCAAGTGGATTTCCCGCGTGCCGGGCCTGCTGTACGGCTACGAGGAAGCCCTGGGCTACTGTGTGGCACCTGACGTGGTCAAGGACAAGGACGGGATTTCCGCAGCAGTGCTGATTGCCGAACTCGCTGCCGCCGCGAAGGCTGACGGTAAAACGGTTTTCGACACCCTGGACGAGCTATACCTCCAGCACGGCCTGCACGCGAGCGACCAGCTCAGCATCCGCGTGGCGGACCTCGGCCTCCTGGACGCCATGATGAACCGCCTCCGGGTCACTCCGCCGGAATCCTTCGGATCATCCGCGGTGGAGGTCTTCACCGATTTGGCCGAGGGCAGCGAACATCTCCCTCCCACCGACGGGCTCGTCTACCTCACACGGGACCTCACCCGCGTCATCATCCGGCCCAGCGGCACCGAGCCCAAGCTCAAGTGCTACCTCGAAGTCATCCAGCATGTAGGCACCGCAGCCGAACTGCCGGAGGCCCGGCAGGCCGCCCGGGCGGCGCTGGACGAGGTACTGCAGGACGTCAGCGAGGCGCTGGGGCTTTAGGGCCGGGCCATGCGGCTGAAAGGCTTAGAGTTCGACTTCGACGAAACCGTCACAGATGCGGGTGCTGAACGTTGCCAGGCCCAGGCCCGGGGTGCTGAAGCACTCGCCCGTCTCCAGGTCGTAGACCTCTTTGTGCAGCGGTGAAGCGATGGTGGGACGGGTGCCCCTTGATCCCAGGATCCCCCGTGCCATAACGTGCGCTCCGGTGGCCGGGTCCTCATGGGCCACTGCGAAAACTTCGCCGGGTCCGGCGCGGAAGAGGGCAATCTGGCGTCCCGCGACGAGGGCTGCTTCACCCCAGGCAGGTTCCAGGTCATCCACCGGGCAGACGCGGTGCCAGCCGGCGGCAGCGCCCGTCACGGGTCCGTCGATGCCGGCCGCGAGTGCCCCAAGTTCCAGTGTTGCCGTCATATCGGCTTCTCTCCTCTGCTGAGCTTCCTGCGTCTGGCCGCCTCTGCAGCCGCGTTCCACGCTAGGCCGAAGGTGTTTCAAAGGGGTGCAGAGAATGTGTCCGGCGCGTAAAAGACACCTCACGCCGCCGGAAACCCGTTCGTGATGCAGAAGTTAAGTTGGCGAAACAATCGGGAAACTGAAGCGAAACTGCGGCTCCCTAGTCTGGACGGACAGCTCGACACCGGAAGGCCGCAGAAAACCGTCTGCCGCCCATGCGAAAGGCCCACAGTGACCGAACAGACTTCCAGCACAGAGACTCCGCGCCGCATCGTCGTCGCCGGCGGCGGCCCTGCGGCCCACCGTTTCGTGGACGCCATGCATGCCCGCGGGCTCGACGGCTGGCATGTCACGGTCCTCACCGAGGAAACCCACCTGCCCTACGACCGTGTGGCCCTGTCCAAGGCCCTCACCCAAATGGACTACGACCTCACCCTGGGTGAGGCGTCCATGTGGGACCACGAGGGACTGTCGCTGAAGACCGGCGAGCGCGTGGTCAAGATCAATTCCGAAGCCAGGACAGTGGAAACCGCGGCCGGCAGCGTCTTCGAATACGACGAGCTGGTGGTTGCCACGGGTTCCAATGCCGCCCGCCTGCCGATTCCCGGCGCCGAACACACACACGTATACCGCACGCTCGAAGACGTCTGGGCCATCAACAAGGCCATTGCCGGTCTCACCGCAAAGCTGGGCCGCAAGGTTAACGCCGTCACGATCGGCGGCGGCCTCCTCGGGCTCGAATCAGCCGCCGGCACCGAGCAGCTGGGCGCCAACCCGATCGTTATCGACGGATCACAGTGGCTGATGGCCACACAGCTGGACGAAGGCGCCGGCCAGGCCATGGGTCGGCTCATCAAATCCAAGGGCTTCGAAGTCCACGGCGGGGTCTTCCCCTCGGAAGTACTGTCCGACGACGACGGCCAGGTCACCGGCGTGCTCATGGCTGACGGCCGCACCATCGGTGCCGACCTCGTGATCGTCGCCATCGGCGTCCGGCCGCGCGACGAACTCTTCCGCGCCGCAGAAGGGGAAGAGCAGCTGTTCTCCCTGGGCCAACGCGGCGGCGTGGTCATCAATGAATACTGCGCCACCGAGGTGGACGGCATCTGGGCCATCGGCGAAGTGGCGAACTACGGCGGGATGTGCCTGGGCCTGGTTGCGCCCGCCAACACCATGGCAGAGATCGTGGCCGACCGCCTGCATGGCGGGAATGCCACCTTCCCGGGTTTCGACACCGCGACCAAGCTGAAGCTCTCCGGCGTCGATGTGGCCAGCTTCGGCGATGCGTTCGCGAAGACCGAGCACGCACTCGAGATTGTGTACGCCGATCCCGCCCGCGGCGTCTACCAGAAGATTGTCACCACTGATGATGCCAAGACCCTCCTGGGCGGCATCTTCGTTGGCGACGCGTCCCCGTACATGAGCCTGCGGCCGCTCCTGGGCCGCGAACTTCCCGCCGAGCCCGGCGCGTTCCTCTCCGCGGCCGGCGGGGGCGAAGCTCCGGAAACCGAACTGCCGGACGACGCCACCCTCTGCTCGTGCAACAACGTCACCGCCGGCAGCATCCGCGACGCCATCAACGGCTGCGGCGCCTGTGAAGGCAACGCTCCCGTCCAGGAACTGGGTGAACTGAAGGGCTGTACCCGCGCCGGCACCCAGTGCGGTTCCTGCGTGCCCATGCTGAAGAAGCTGCTCGAGACCGAACTGACCAAGTCCGGCGTCGAGGTTTCCAAGGCCCTCTGCGAGCACATTGACCTGTCCCGCCAGGAACTGTTCGACGCCATCCGCGTCCTCGGGCTGACCTCTTTCGAGGAAATCATGGCCAAGTACGGCACCGGCTCCGGCTGCGACATCTGCAAGCCCACCATCGCCAACATCCTGGCCAGCCAGAACAGCGCCTACGTCCTGGACGCCGGCCGCGGCACCCTGCAGGACACCAACGACCGCGCCCTGGCCAATATGCAAAAGGACGGAACCTACTCGGTGGTGCCGCGCATCGCAGGTGGTGAGATCACGCCGAAAAAACTGGGCGTCATCGCAGCAGTGGCCGAAAAGTACAACCTTTACACCAAGATCACCGGCGGCCAGCGGATCGACATGTTCGGGGCACGGCTTGAGCAGCTCCCGGAAATCTGGAAGGAACTCGTGGACGCCGGTTTCGAGTCCGGCCAGGCCTACGGCAAGAGCCTGCGCACGGTGAAGTCCTGCGTTGGGTCCACCTGGTGCCGCTTTGGTGTCCAGGACTCGGTGGCCATGGCCATCCAGCTGGAGCTGCGGTACCGCGGCCTCCGGAGCCCGCACAAGCTGAAGATGGGTGTCTCCGGCTGCGCCCGGGAATGCGCCGAGGCCCGCGGCAAGGACGTGGGCGTGATCGCCACCGCTGACGGCTGGAACCTGTACGTTGGCGGCAACGGCGGCGCCACCCCGGCCCACGCCCAGCTGCTGGCCAAGGACCTCGACGACGAAACGCTGATCAAGTACATCGACCGCTACTTCATGTACTACATCCGCACCGCGGACCGCCTCCAGCGCACAGCCCGCTGGCAGGAAGAGCTCGACGGCGGCATCAAGCACGTTGAGGACGTGGTGGTCAAGGACACCCTGGGCATCGCCGAGGACCTCGAGGCTGCCATGGCCAAACACGTGGACACCTACGTCGACGAGTGGGCCGATACCCTCAAGGATCCCGAGCGCCTGCGCCGGTTCCGCTCCTTCGTCAACGCCCCCGACCAGAAGGACGACTCCATCACCTTCGTCCCCGACGAGCGTGGCCAGATGCGCCCCGCCACCCGGGAAGAAAAGGGCAAAGTCCTCCTCGGAGCGTCGATCGCGGTCCGTCCCGGCACACCGGAACCCATCAGGAACGAGGCATAACCATGCAGCTCAGCATCGATCTCACCGGCCGTAAAGTCCTGGTCACAGGCTCGGACCACGCCGCCCGCCAGGCGGTCCGCCGCTACGAAGCCGCCGGCGCGGTCGTCTCCCGCCTCAGCACCCCCCGCGGTGCCGGCCACGACGGCCCGCTGCCCGAGCACCCCTTCCTTGTTGCCGCCGTCGACGACGGCCAGCCGGGCTGGGAGTCCCTGCTGGACCGCTGCCGTGCCGTTGGAATTCCCGTGGCCACCGAGCCTGCGGCCGGGCCGGCCGGCCACGTCACCCTTGTGGGCGGCGGCCCCGGAACAACAGAGCTGCTCACGGTCGGTGCCGTCAAGGCCCTCCGTGATGCCGACGTCGTTTTTTATGACCGGCTGGCCCCCTGTCAGGACCTGCCGCACCTGACCTCGGCCGAACTGGTGGATGTGGGCAAGAAACCCGGCCACCATAAGGTCAGCCAGGGCGACATTGAAAGGCTCATGGTGGAAAGCGCCCTCGCCGGCAACAATGTGGTCCGGCTCAAGGGCGGTGATCCGTACGTGTTTGGCCGCGGCGGTGAAGAAGTGGCCTCCTGCGTTGCAGCCGGCGTTCCCGTACATGTCATTTCCGGCGTCACCAGCGCCATCTCCGTTCCGGCGGCAGCCGGGATCCCGGTCACCCACCGGGAAGTCAGCCACATGTTCACCGTGGTCTCCGGCCACGCCCCGCTGACCGACAAGGAGCACCACCACCTTGCCGGCCTGGGCGGAACCATTGTTGTCCTGATGGGCATCGGCACCCTCCACCAACTGGCCGCCGGACTGCGGCGGGCCGGGATGCGCCCTGACATGCCCATGGCCGTTGTTGAGCGCGGCTACCGGCCCGGGCAGCGAACCACCATTGCGGACCTCGGCACCATCACCGGGGCAGCTGCGGGCTGCAGCAACCCGGCGGTACTCGTCATCGGCGAGGTTGTTCGCGTGGCGGAAGCCAACCGCGGGCACGCTGAGGCCGCCGCCGACCTCGACAGGCTGGCGGCCTCGCTGCTGGGCTCGTGAAAGGATTGACCTCCATGACTGCACTTGCACCGGCTGATGTTCCGCGGGTTGAAGAAGCGCCCGACGCCGCCGAGGCCCCGCTGGAGGGTTTCCGCATCGGTGTTACCTCGCACCGGCGTTCCCAGGACCTGATCGAGGCCCTGGAACGCCGTGGAGCGGAAGTGCTGCATGCGCCCGCCCTGAAAATTGCCCCCGTGCAGGAGGATATGCGCCTCATCGAGGACACCCGTGCCATCATCGCGGCCAAACCTGACCTCTGCATCGCCACCACTGCCTACGGGATGCGCCGCTGGTGCGAGGCCGCGGACTCCTTCGGCATCGGCGATGAACTGCTGGAGACCCTCGGCGCCTGCCGGATGTTCGTCCGGGGGCCCAAAGCCCGCGGCGCCGTGCGCGCGGCCGGACTTGCCGACGTCGGAATCAGCAGCGACGAAACCACCGCCACCCTGGTGGACATGCTGCTCGCCGAGGGTGTCCGGGGCACGACCGTTGCCGTGCAGCTGCACGGATATACCGATGTGCGGCAGCTGGAGCGCCTGCGCATGTCCGGCGCCACAGTCCTGACCGTGACGCCGTACCGCTGGGTGAAACCTGACGGGGCGGACCGGCTTCCCCGCCTCATCGAGGCCGCGTGCAGCGGAAACCTGGACGTCCTGACGTTCACCAGCGCGCCCGCCGTCGACGCCATGTGGAGCACCGCCCACGAGATGGGCGTTTACAAACAGCTGATCGAAAGCCTGAAGACCAACGTCACCACCGCGGTGGTGGGCCCGGTCACGGCGCAGCCCCTGCTCGACGCCGGCGTGACGCCCCTGGTCCCGGAACGGTTCCGGATGGGTGCGCTCATCAGGCTGGTGTGTGAGCACCTCGCCCTGAACCACATCCGGCGCCTGGACACCAGGTCCGGGAACATCGAACTCCGGGGACGCAGCCTGCGCATCGACGGCCAGGCCGTGGAACTGGCCCCGGCTCCGCTGCTGCTCCTGCGCGCCCTGCTGGGTGCCGGCGGCGCCGTGCTGTCGCGCGAATCGCTGTCGGAACTGCTGGAACTGCGCGGATCGGTGCACGCACTGGACATGACGGTCAGCCGCCTGCGGTCCTCGCTGCCCGACGGCCGCCTGGTGGAGACAGTGGTGAAACGGGGCTACCGCATCCGCGTCTAGCCGCAGGGGTGCCGAAATGTGTCTACTGGCGGAGTAATGAGAGCCACATCACCGGTTCTGTTACCGGCCGGTAAATACTGGCGAACACGGGCACCATAAACGGCAACTGCGGAGAAACACTCCGGAAAAAGCGCGGGCCTACGCTGGGTTCCATCATGAAGTTCCGGCCGGATCCCCCGGCCGCCAGCGAAAGGGCCAGCACATGTCCGCTCCGGCACCCTCCACCTCCACCGTTTCCGCCACCCGCATTGTCATCGCGGGCGCGGGCCCTGCCGCCCAGGCCCTGGTCAGCCAGCTCCACCGGGCCCGGTTCGCCGGCACCATCACCGTACTGAGCAACCGGGACGACGCCCCGGAGGAGTTGCTGGAACTGGCGCTGCTCCCCCAGGTCTCCGTCCGCTTCGGGCAGCCGGCAAGCCACATCGATGCGGAGAACCGGACGGTTGCGACGGCAGACGGCATGGAATTCAGCTATGACCAGCTGGTCATAGCCACCGGATCCGCACCGGTGGCCAGCCCGGTGGAAGGCGCCGGCCGCTGCCTGAGCTACTCCACCATTGACGACGCCGCCCGCGTCGGAGAGGCCGTCAGCGAAGTCACGAGGGAACTGGGCAGGCGTCCATTGGGGATCCTGGTGGGTACCGGCGCCGCGGCGGGCCAGGCGGAAGCAGTGCTCCGGGCAAGGGGCGTACGCCCCATCCGCACCACCGCCAGGCCTGCCGCCGTCATGCCCGCTGGATCAGCGTCAAGCTTCGCCGCTTCCGGTGTGATCTTCGAGGACGGCAGCAGCATGTACGGCGACCTGGTGGTCCTTGCCGAGGAACGGGTGTCCCGGGACGGCCTCGCCGCCAGTGCCGGCCTTCGGACGGAGGCCGGCGGCGGGATTGTCATCACCGGGGACTTCCGGACGTCGGTCCCGGGCATCTGGGCCATCGGTGACGCCGCTGCGTACGACGGCGTCCGGCTGGGTCTGCTCGTTGCCGCTGCTTCCGCAGCCGGCGCGTGCGCGACGCAGCTCCTGACGGCTTCTGCTCCTGCTGCCTTGCCGGCGGCTGCCTGACCGCCGCCTGCACCCGCCGGCTGCCCGATGCCGGCAACAGCGGCTGTGGCAAGATGGTTCCCGAAGCGAGCCACGGGCGCCACAGCGCCCGGTCACACGGGCCTTGGAGAGGACCATCATGAGCAACGAAGCCACCCCTTCCGTTCAAACTGCTGTCGCCGGATCCGGCAACATCGCATCCTTCATCGACCACACCCTGCTGAAGCCGGAGGCGGGAGAAGCTGACGTTCTCAAGGTCTGCGCCGAAGCCGTGGAATACCATTTCAAGTCAGTGTGCGTTAACCCGATCTGGGTGAAGACCGTGAAGAAGGCCCTCAAGGGTTCGGGTGTCCTGACCTGCTCCGTGGTGGGCTTCCCCCTGGGTGCCACCCCCACCGACGTCAAGGCTTTCGAAGCCCGTGGCGCAGTGCTGGACGGCGCGGACGAGGTGGACATGGTGATCAACATCGCCGCTGGCCGGGCCGGAGACAAGGGGGCGCTGGTTGAGGACATCTCCGCGGTGGCGGAGGCCGTCCATGCCGGCGGGGCCATCCTGAAGGTCATCATCGAAACTGCCCTGCTTGATGACGGCGGGAAAGTTCTGGCCTGTGAAGCCGCCGTGGAGGCCGGCGCCGATTTTGTGAAGACCTCAACGGGCTTCAATGGAGGCGGCGCCACCGCCGGGGATATCGCCCTCATGCGGAAGACGGTAGGCCCGGACCTCGGTGTGAAGGCTTCGGGCGGGGTGCGTTCCCTCGAAGACGCGCAGGCTATGATTGCTGCAGGTGCAACACGTATTGGTGCCAGCTCCGGCATTGCCATCGTCAAGGGCGAACAGGGTTCATCGTCCTACTGACGGCGGGCCGGGCCGCCACAGATTGAGGCCCGCGGGCCAAGGAGGAACGAATGTCCAGCAGTATCACGGCTTCCAACCAGGGCTCAGAGTCCCGCCAGGGCGGCGCTCTGCAGACCCCCCAGAACGAGAACAAGCTCGGCACGAGCATCGTCCTGTTCGTGGTGTGCATGGCACTGTTCTTCGGCGCCATCTACTCGCTGTCCTTCCTCACCCTGGACAACGCCTGGCCCATGGCCGCATGCGTGGGTCTGTTCGCCCTGGCGTACTGGATCCCGCAGACCATCCTCGGCCGCTCGGACTCCGCCGGCGAGCACTGACCTTAGGCAAGTACCGCGCAGAAACCCCCGGGACGCGTCCCGGGGGTTTCTGCGCGTTTAAAGCCAGAGTTTGATCCAGGCTCCGGCTGCCGCCGCAACCCTGGCCCATTGGCCCTGCGCGATGGACCAGCCGGCCACGCACAGCCCCACCATCGCATAGGCGCTCACAGGGATCAGCAGCAGCCACTCACGCTTCGACCCGGCACGGCCCAGCAGCGGCAGGGACAGGGCGCCGTTGGGCCGCCAGACCTGGCGCAGCAGCGGCACCTTGCGCATAAGTTTGGGCGGCCGGATGACGACAGGCCACAGCAGTGGCACGCCTCCCGTGGTGATCAGGTCGCCCACGATGTGCACCACCACCCCGGTCAGCATCGAAACCGGAAGCCAGGTCCACTGCTCCGGCGCGTACCAGGTGACCAGCCCGGCCATGGTGAGCGCGAAAATCCAGTTGCTGATGAAGCCGGACTTGGGGAACAGCTTGAGTGCTTTGGCCGCGATGTTGATCATGAACATGCACAGCAGCCCCGCGCCCACGGACAGCAGCCCCCAGTCCGTCTGCACCTGGACCTGGCCTGCCAGGGTGGCCAGCAGCACAAAGAAAGCCGCGCCGAGTACTGAGTGCGTGCCCTGCCGGTGCCCGCCGCTGGCGTTCTCGATTCCCACGGCGATCACATTGGACAGCGGCGGCAGGCAGTTCGCTACCGTGCTGTGCCGGTGGTCCCAGTCGCACACCAGGGCGGTGCCCGCCGTCGCCATTCCGCCGATCAGGATGCCGGTGGCGTCCAGCGGATACCAGCCCAGCGTGTACGGCCCCGTTGAGGCAATAGCTACCCACGCCGCGGCTCCCGACGCGGCGTGGTGTCCTCCCATCAACTGCTAACCGCTGACTGCCGGAGCAGCGAGTGGCTGGTCCGAGAAGATGTTCCGGATGACGCCGTTGGCCCATTCCAGGATTTCCGCGTCCTGCAGGTCCCGGCCGCCGATCTTTGCGGTCTTCGGCTTGGGGATCAGCACGGCATCCAGGGCAGGCTTGGACTGGGATCCGGGGTACATCCGGTTCAGGCGCATGACCTTGGACTCCGGCAGCGTGGCTGGAGAGAATTTGATGAAGTTGCCCTGCAGCGCCACATCGGACAGGCCCGCTTCCCGGGCACCCACCCGGAACCGCGCGACGGCCACCAGGTTCTGCGCCGGGAGCGGAGGTTCGCCGTACCTGTCCACAAGCTCGGCCAGGACTTCGTCGATGGCTTCGTTGGTGAGCGCGGAGGCCAGCTTGCGGTAGGCCTCCAGGCGCAGCCGCTCCCCCGGCACGTAGTCGTGCGGCAGGTGCGCGTTGACCGGCAGTTCAATCTTCATCTCCGCGGCCTTTTCCTCGGCCTCGCCCCGGAAGTCTGCTACCGCCTCGCCCACCAGCCGGATGTAGAGGTCGAAGCCCACGCCCTGGATATGGCCTGACTGTTCGCCGCCGAGCAGGTTGCCGGCACCGCGGATCTCCAGGTCCTTCATGGCCAGCTGCATGCCGGCGCCGAGTTCGTTGTGCGTGGCCACCGCCTTCAGCCGCTCCAGCGCCACTTCACCCAACGGCTTTTCAGAAGGATAGAGGAAGTAGGCGTAGGCGCGTTCCCGGCCGCGGCCCACACGGCCGCGGAGCTGGTGAAGCTGGGACAGGCCATACTTGTCCGCCCCGTCCACAATCAGGGTGTTGGCATTGGAAATGTCCAGGCCGGTTTCGATGATGGTGGTGCACACCAGCACATCAAAGCGGCGCTCCCAGAAGTCCACGATGATCTGCTCCAGTCGGCTTTCGGACATCTTGCCGTGCGCCACCTCCACCCGGGCCTCCGGAACCAGTTCGCGGATCTTCGCCGCGGTCCGTTCGATGGTGGACACGCGGTTGTGGACCAGGAACACCTGCCCTTCGCGCATCAGTTCACGCCGGATGGCGGCGGACGTCTGCTTGTCCGTATAGGGACCCACGTAGGTCAGCACCGGGTGCCGCTCCTCCGGGGGCGTGGCCAGTGTGGACGTCTCGCGGATACCCGTCAGGGACATCTCAAGGGTGCGCGGAATGGGCGTGGCGCTCATCGCAAGCACGTCCACGTTGGTGCGCATCTTCTTGAGGGCTTCCTTATGCTCCACCCCGAACCGCTGTTCCTCGTCCACGATCACCAGGCCCAGGTCCTTGAACTCGAAGTCCTTGGACAACAGCCGGTGGGTTCCGATGACCACGTCAACGGCACCGTTCTTGACGCCCTCCGCCGTCTCCTTCGCTTCCTTGGCTGCCTGGAAGCGGGACAGGGGCTTGACGCGGAGGGGGAAGCCGGAGAAGCGTTCGGTGAAGGTTTCGTAGTGCTGCTGGGCCAGCAGGGTGGTGGGTACCAGCACGGCCACCTGTTTGCCGTCCTGCACCGCCTTGAAGGCCGCGCGCACGGCGATCTCCGTCTTGCCGTAACCCACATCGCCGGAGACCAGCCGGTCCATGGGTATCTCGCGCTCCATGTCCGCCTTGACCTCGTTGATGGTGGTCAGCTGGTCCGGGGTCTCCACGTACGGGAAGGCTTCCTCGAGTTCACGCTGCCAGGGGGTGTCCGGCCCGAAGGCGTGTCCGCGCGAGGCCATGCGGGCCGAGTACAGCCGGATCAGCTCACCGGCGATCTCCTTGACGGCTTTGCGGGCCTTTGACTTGGTGCTGGCCCAATCGGCGCCGCCCATCTTGCTCAGAACGGGGGTGTCGCCCCCAACATAACGCGTCACCTGGTCCAGCTGGTCGGTGGGCACAAACAGCCGGTCACCCGGGGCACCGCGCTTGGACGGTGCATATTCCAGGACCAGGTACTCACGCACGCCGTCCCCGCCGCCTGCCACCTTGCGCTGGATCAGCTCCACGAACCGCCCGATGCCGTGCTGTTCATGCACCACGTGGTCCCCCGCCACCAGCTGCAGCGGGTCCACGGCGTTGCGGCGCTTGGACGGCATGCGGCGCATGTCCTTGGTGGATCCCGCGGACGTCCGGCCCAGGAGATCGGCCTCGGTGAGCAGGCCGAGCTTGAGACCGTCCAGGACAAAACCGCGTCCGACGGCGGCAGTGGTCACCTCGATGATGCCCGCCTGGGGCTCGTGGTCCAGGCTGTCCACGCGGGCGCACGGGATGTCGGCGTCGTGGAACAGCTCAGCCAGCCGCTGGGCGGGTCCGGGACCCTCTGTGGCCACAACGATCCGCCACTGGTCGCGCACGTGGGAGCCGATGAACTCCATCATTTCCGCGACATCGCCCTGGTAACCCCGCGGTTCGCGTGCGTGCAGGTTCAGTACGTCGATGTCCGGCAGCAGCTCCTCGTCCTGGGCCAGGGAGGTGATGGACCACCATGAAACGCCATGCTCCAGCGAGGAGCTCCGCGTTTCGGTCAGCGAACGGAAGCTGGCGGAATGGAGTGCAGCGCTTGCCTGTGAGCTGAGGTCCAGCGGTGCGGTCCCGCCGTCGGAGGCCGTGGACCAGGCTGCTTCCAGGAACTCCTCGTTGGTGGCGGCGAGGTCGTGGGCGCGGGTGCGGACCTTTTCAGGCTCGATGATTACCGAGATGGAACCGGCCGGGAGCTGTTCCACAAACGGGACCATGGCGTCCACCAGTACCGGCGCCAGGGATTCCATCCCCTCCACGGTGATGCCGCCGGCGATCTTTTCCAGCATGTCCGCGGCAGCCGGCAGCTGGGACTTCAGGGTGGCCGCCCGCGACATCACGGACGGGGTGATCAGGATTTCCCGGCACGGCGGGGCGTGCAGTTCCGTGGGGTGGTGCAGCCCGGGTGAGGACAGCGAGCGCTGGTCGGCGACGGCAAACCAGCGCATCTGGTCCACCTCGTCGCCGAAAAACTCAACCCGGATGGGGTGGTCCTCGGTGGGTGGAAAAACATCGAGGATGCCGCCGCGGACAGCGAACTCCCCGCGGTGCGTCACCATGTCCACACGGGCGTACGCGGCGTCCGCCAAACTCCGCACCACTTCGGTGAACGGCATCTCCTGGCCCACTTTCAAGGTGACCGGAACCAGCTCGCCCAGGCCGGCCACCACGGGCTGTACCACGGCACGGACGGGCGCCACGACTACACGGAGCGGCCCCGCCGTCGAACTTTCCGGGTGCGCCAGGCGGCGCAGCACGGAAAGGCGGCGTCCCACTGTGTCCGACCGCGGGGAGAGCCGCTCGTGCGGAAGGGTTTCCCAGCTGGGGAATTCAGCCACGGCGTCCGCGGGGAGGTAGGCGCGCAGCGCGGCCGTCAGATCCTCTGCTTCCCGGCCGGTGGCGGTGACTGCGAGCACCACCCCCGGGCTGGCGTCGCGGGGCGCTCCGCCTGCCGGGGCAGTGGCCGCTATGCCGTCAGCCATCTCGGCAAGAAGCACCGGCCGCAGTCCGGCAGGCGCACTGATCTGGTAGTCCTGGCCCCGGACGTCGAAGCCGCGGGCAGCCTCTGCCCGGACACGGGCGAAGGTCTGGTCCGGGGCGAGGGCGCGGCGCAGTCCGTCCAGCGACGGGCCCGCGCTGGTATGGCCGGCGATGGACGGGCCGGGATGGCTCATGGCAGAAGCTCCTGTGGTATTCAGCGAAAAAGCGCAACGCGAAAACCCGAAATTCGTTTCGAATCCCGGGTAAACCCAGCCTACCCCTCCGCACCGACATGG
Source organism: Arthrobacter sp. sptzw42 (assembly GCF_059089685.1). Taxonomy (NCBI): domain Bacteria; kingdom Bacillati; phylum Actinomycetota; class Actinomycetes; order Micrococcales; family Micrococcaceae; genus Arthrobacter; species Arthrobacter sp. sptzw42. Next base: position 293,497 of record NZ_JBNHEX010000001.1, on the reverse strand, counting down.
CGGGCGGGGCTGGTCCGGCTAGGCTGGCAACGCGCAGCAGGCCGCTATCCACCCGTCCAGGCGCACCGCGGCTCCGAACACCTTAAGGACGAAGAGGAGACAGCATGACCGGAACCAGCAGCACCCATCGCCCGGCAAAGACCGTCCTGGTCACCGGGGCCACAGGCTACATCGGCGGCCGGCTGGTGCCTAAGCTCCTGGAAGAGGGCTTCATCGTCAAGGTCCTGGTGCGCTCCCCTGCAAAGATCGCCGGTGTCCCGTGGCGGGACAAGGTGGACGTCGTGGAGGGCAGCCTGGACGACGGCGGCGGGCTGCGGGCTGCGCTGACCGGCGTCGACGTCCTGTACTACCTGGTGCACTCCATGGCCGCCGGGGCGGGATTTGAAGCCAAGGAACAGGCCATGGCGCTGGCTGTGGCCGAAGCTGCCGCGGGCGCCGGCGTGGACCGCATCATTTACCTGGGCGGGCTCCACCCCCAGGGCGTGGAGCTGTCCACCCACATGCGCTCCCGCGAGGCCGTGGGCAAAGTCTTCCTGGACAGCCCGGTGGATGCGATCGTGTTCCAGGCGGGCGTGGTGATCGGTTCCGGGTCCGCTTCGTTCGAGATGATCAGGCACCTTTCCGAGACGTTGCCGCTGATGCCCGCGCCCAGCTGGGTCCGGAACCGCATCGAAGCCATCGCCGTGCGGGATGTCCTCTACTACCTGGTGTCCGCGGCTTCCCTGGACGGCCCAATCAACCGCACCTTCGACATCGGCTGCCGCCAGGTGCTCACGTATGCCGGGATGATGAAGGAGTACGCCGCGGAAGCCGGGCTGCCCTACCGGATGGTGCTGGCGCTGCCCGTCCCCGCGCCCAAACTGGCCGGCATGTGGGTTGCCCTGACCACGCCCATCCCACTGTCCATGGCCGTGCCCCTGGTCCAGTCCCTCCAGCACGACGCCGTGGCCAACGAGCACGACATCGACCAGGTCATCCCGCAGCCCGACGGCGGCCTCACCGCCTACCGTACCGCGGTCGCCCTGGCCCTCGGGAAGGAGCGCGACGGGCAGGTGCAGACCACGTGGGCCAACGCCGGTGTGGCTGCCGACCCCCTGCCAAGCGACCCCGACTGGGCGGGTCACAAGGTCTACATCGATGAAAGGACCTTCCACGGCGAGGTGGATCCCGCCCATGTGTGGACGGTCATCGAGGGAATCGGCGGCCGCAACGGCTGGTACTCACTGCCGCTCGCCTGGCAGGCGCGCGGCTGGCTGGACAAACTCACAGGCGGCGCCGGCCTGCTGCGCGGGCGGCGGCATCCCCACACGCTCGCCGCCGGTGAAGTCGTGGACTGGTGGCGGGTGGAACGGATCGACCACGGAAAACTGCTGCGGCTCCGGGCAGAAATGCGCGCCCCGGGCCGGGCGTGGCTTGAACTGTCCGTCGAGCCGGACGGAAGCGGCAGCCGGTACCGGCAGCGTGCCATCTTCTTTCCCAAAGGCCTGAGCGGGCGGCTGTACTGGCTCGCTGTCCTTCCGTTCCACGGCCTGATCTTTCCAGCGATGGCAAGGAACATCACCGCGGCGGCGCGGAAACTGTCGGATGCGGAGCGGACTGCGCGTACCCCGTAGGATGTTTGGAGCTTAATCCGTTCCCCACGTCCCAGGAGGACCCATGGCCCTGAGCGCAACCACCACCCTTCCGCACTCCGTCCCCAGCGTCGCAGCTGTCCTGGTGAACGAGGATTTCCAGCGCCACGTCAGCCAGCTGGTGGGCGGCAGCCTTGAGTCCTTCACCGTTGACGGCGACATCGCCGGCGCCTTCAGCGCCACGTCCGTCCGCACCCTCCCCACCACCAGGCTTCCCGAGTTCGCCCGCAAGTTCGTGGGCGAACACCTCAAGGTGACGCAGGTGGAGAGCTGGGATGCCCCCGCAGCGGACGGCTCCCGCCAAAGCAACATCTCGCTGAAGGTGGCCGGCGCCCCGGTGGACGTCACCGCAGTGCAGCGGCTGGTTGCGGCCGACGGCGGCACGCGCGTTGAGCTCGAAGGTGCCGTCAAGTCCTCGGTTCCGTTCCTCGGCGGGAAAATTGCCGACGCCGCCGAGCCCATGGTTGCCAAGGCGCTGAACCTGCAGGCCAAGCAGGCGCAGGCCTGGCTGGAAAGCCACTAGTTCGTGGAGCTGCCCGTCTTCCCCGCGCTGGTCCTGATTATCGCCGGAGTATGGTCCCTGGTGGTATGGCCGCAGTTCCTGCGCCGGGTTCTCAAGGATCCCCGCGCCCGGGACGCCGCCGGCAAGGCCACGAAGTTCCTCACGGTCCACGTGGTGCTGGTGAGCGTCTCCATGGTGCTCGGGGCGGCTACCGCCATCATCGGCATCATGGCGCTGTTTTAGCCAGGTCCCACTGAGGATGAATTGAAGAAAGTCCGGGCCTCCTTCCGATTGGAAGGGGGCCCGGACTTCTTTGCTGTCAGGCTGCCTGGTTGAGCGCATCCTCTGCAGCAACCCAGGAAATCATGGCGCACTTCACCCGGGCTGCGTAGCGGGCCACTCCTTCGAACGCTGCCGCATCGCCCAGCAGTTCCGGATCTGCGGGTATCTTGCCCCGGGACCGGAGGACTTCGCGGAAGCTGTCAATCACCTCATGCAGCTCGGCCACCGTCATACCCTCGGCCAAGTCCGAGAGGACGGAGGCCGACGCCATGGAGATGGAGCAGCCCGCGCCGTCCCAGGCGATCTGCGCCACTTTGCCGTCGGTGACGGCCAGGCGCACGGTTACTTCGTCGCCGCACACCGGGTTGAGCTGGTGCGACTGCCCTGTCGTGGCGCCGTCCGGCGCCTCGGTTACGACCAGTCCGCTGCCGTGCCTGGCCTTGGAGTGGTCGAGGATAATCTGCTGGTACAGGTGGTCAAGGCTCATGTCATACCTTCGATGGGCGTCTGCGTTAATGTCTAGGCGTGGAAGTAGGCCCGCACGCCTGCAACGGCATCCAGGAACTGATCAACGTCGTCAGTGGTGTTGTACAGGTAGGCGCTTGCCCTGGTGGTGGCCGTCAGTCCCAGCCTGCGGTGCAGCGGCTGGGCGCAGTGGTGCCCAACCCGGACGGCAATTCCCCGCGAATCAAGGAACTGGCCCACATCATGGGCATGGACTCCTTCGACGTCGAACGCGGCCAGCCCTATCCGGTCCTGGCCGGCGGCGGGACCAAGGACCCGAATCCCCGGGATGGACTCCAGCCCGGTAATCATCCGCTGGCCGAGTTCAGCTTCCCACCGGTGGATCCGGTCCAGCCCTGTTTCCGTCAGGTAGTTGGCTGCGGCCGCGAGGGCCACGGCCTGGGAGATCCGCTGGGTTCCGGCTTCGAAACGCTGGGGGGCGGGGAGGTAGTCGGCGCGTTCCATGGTCACGGTGGTGATCATGGACCCGCCCGTCAGGAACGGCGGCAGGATGTCCAGGATGTCCTGCTTCCCGTACAGCACCCCGATGCCCGTGGGGGCAAGCATTTTGTGGCCGGAAAAGACTGCGAAGTCAACGTCCAGCTCCTTGACGTCCAAGGGCATGTGCGGTGCGGACTGGCAGGCATCCAGAACCACCAGTGCGCCGACGTTCCTGGCCAGGGCGGTGAGTTCCCGGACCGGGTTGATGGTGCCCAGGACGTTGGAGGCATGGCTGAAAGCCAACACCCTGGTCCGCCCGCTGATGATGTCCCCCGCCACGTCCATGCGAAGGCTGCCGGCGTCGTCAACAGGGATGTAGCGGAGGGTTGCCCCGGTGCGGAACGCAAGTTCCTGCCACGGTATGAGGTTCGCGTGGTGCTCCATCTCGGTTACCACGATCTCATCGCCCGGGTTCAATGCCAGGTCCTTCAGCCGGGCGTCGCCCCGCCCCTGGGCGGCCCACAGGCCGGCGTTGGACAGGGCGTAGCTGAGCAGGTTGAGGCCCTCGGTGGCGTTAGAGGTCCAGATGATCTCGGAGTAGTCAGCGCTGACAAAGTCGGCCACGGTCTGCCGGGCGTCCTCGAACGCCTCGGTGGCTTCAACGGCGAGGTGGTGTGCGCCGCGGTGCACGGCGGCATTGCGCTGTTCATAGAATTCCTGCTCCGCCTCGATGACACTGAGCGGATTCTGCGACGTAGCCCCGGAATCGAGATAAATCAGGGGGCGTCCGTTGACCAGCTGGTCCAGGACCGGAAAGTCGTTCCGGATGCGCTGCACCTCTGCGTTATCCATGACCGGCAAGGCGCGTTCCAGCGTGGCTGGCGTTGATACTACGGCCAAAACTAACTCCTTGAGATGCCAACGGATGACACTCAATTGTCCCACAGCACGGCTGTGGCGGCCGCCCCGGGGACAGCCGCCACAGTCGTTCCGGGCTTCAGCCCGCGGAAACAGAGGGCCGGCAACGGCTGGGGGGAGAGCCTCGGTCTCAGAAGACTCTGACGTTGCCGGCCCCGTTCAACCCGGCCCGGGTGGGCCGGCAGATTGGGACGAGGACCTTGTTCGCTGCTGGCAACTCTTGGCGGCCGCTTCCGGCCGTATTCCTTTTGCCTTCTTAAGTAGACACTTTGGGGCCACCGCGATGCACGAGTACGGTGTACTCGAATTCCGTGGTCAGGGACTACCGTGATCGCCTGCAGTACCCATACGGCCGCCTTGGGCAGCCGGGCGGCGGGCGCGCAGGACCGCCCCGCTGGTGGCGGGGCGTGTTCCGGCAGCGCCTATTTGGGAAGGGCCGACTCCAGCTCGTCGCGGCTGCGCACGCCCAGCTTTACGTAGGTGCGGTAGAGGTGCCCCTCCACGGTCCGGACAGATACCATCAGCCGCTGGGCGATTTCGCGGTCCGTCAGACCCTGCACCGCCAGCCCCACGATGTCCTGCTCCCGGCGGGTGAGGTGGACGGCGGGAGCCGCAGCAATGAAACGGCCCTCCCGGAACCGCTCCCCCAGCTCGTGGTCGCACTTTTCGCGCAGCGCCACCGCCTGCCTGGAGCGCCTGCGTTCTCCTGCGTGCTCCAGAACGGTGCTGGCCCGGGCATAGGCCTCACGCGCGAGGTTCGCAAAGCCTGATTCCTCGAGTGCCGCTGCCGTCTCCATCAGGGCGTCCCCGTCAGCTGCTTCCCAGACCTTGGCCAGTGTCAGCATCGCCTCGGCCCAGCGGCCTTCGACGGTCTTTGCCACCGACTGCACCATGGGGATGACTGAAGGGTCCCCCAGGTCCCAGCAGATTGCCAGGATTTCGAGCAGGCTTCCCGCCCTGGCGGTGGCATCATGTGTGGTGGCCAGGGTATGCAGGGCGGCCAGCCCTTTGCCGTCACGGGTGAGGTATTCGGCGGCGGCGGCACCATATGCTGCGGCCAGCAGCTCGTGGGCCGGACCACCGGCCACTGCGTCAGTGAAGTCCTGTTCGAGCCGTTTCGCCTGTGCTGCATCCCCCAGCCTGGCGGCAGCGTAGAAGCCCAGGGAGGAACCGAAGCGGAACAGTTGCAGGGGATCGTTCAGCCGCAGTGCCTCAACGGCAGGCAGCAGCACCTGGTAGGCCCGTTCCATGCGGCCTTGCCGCAGGAGTGAGTAGCCGCGGAGCATTTGCAGGCTTCCGTTGAAGGTTTCGGATCCGGGTGTGTGTCCGGCGGCGTAGTTGTCCAGTTCCCGCTCGGCCGATTCCCACTCCCCCATGGCCAGGTAGGCGGTCACAAGCCGTCCCAGCACAAACTCGGGAAAGAAGAACAGACTGTCCTCCAGCGGCGGCAGGTCCGAGGCGGCGAGGAGCGCGAAGTCCAGTCCTTCACCGGCGCGGCCGGTGGCAGCAAGGGCATGGGCTAACAGCGCCTCTCCGAGCACCCTGACCGCTTCGCCTCCGGTTTCCGCGGAGGCGTTGCTCCGGATTTCCCGGACCTCAGTGGCCAGCGCTCCGGCATCCACAGCGGCACCGAGCTGCAGGAAGCGCATGGCCTGCAGGAGCCGCTCATGGGGACGGCCGTTCCTTTCGGCATGCTCCTGGACGTGTTTACGCAGGTCATCGGCCAGGGCGCTCACAGATTGGCCGCTGGCCTGGTGTGCTGCTGCCCGGAGCAGGAGCACACCAGGAGCGTCGGAGTCGCCGGAAAGCTGGCGCCAGCAGGCATCAAGCAGGTGGGCAGCCTGGGTATAGTCCCCCTGGTTGTAGAGTGCTCGTGCCTGGATGGCCTGGGCCAGGGGCACGAGATCAGTGTCCTGGATTTTGGCGGCTATGGTGCGCGCGCTGGCGTTGCGGAACCGCCTCAGGGCCTCGCGGGCGGCGTCGAGCATTGCGGGATCCGGTACACGGAGCCCGCATTCAAAAGCCCACTCCACGGACCGCAGCATCCCCTCCCCATGCAACACGGTGCCGTTTTGGTGGGCCCGGATCTTTTCGAGCAACTGCAGGCTCCGGGACACGGACAGGGTGCTTCGGATGGCGCCGGCGAAAAGGGCGTTCCACAGGGAGAGCTCGGCCGGGACTCCCGAACTCTCGATGATCATTTGCTGGTCAAGGAGGGACCGCACTACCGCGGCGCCGCTGATGTCCTCGATCACCTTGCGGCTTACAGGCCCGGCAAGTGCGATGAGTTTCAGGGCTTCCTGCTCCTCCGGACCGCGCCTGATGTGGTCCTTGGTCACCACTGCTGTCAGCTGGGCGCCGTCCACCGGCACCGGCCCCAGCAACATCCAGATGCCGTTCCGCTTGGCCAGCACCCCGGTTTCGGCTGCATCGTGCAGCAGGGCGTCGAGGATGCGCGGATTTCCACCCGAGGCGGTCCACATGGAATTCACCGTGGCCGGTGGCACTGTCCCGTCGAGGACGTGGGCAAGGACCTCCTCAATCTGTTCCCTGTTGAGGGGCCGAAGGTCCACCCGCTCGGCAAGGCCGTCGTACCACAGCTGCTCCAGCGGCTGCGGCAGCCCGGGCCGGGGCCTGGCAGCAGCCACCACTGTTGCCCAACCTGCGGAGATCAGGTCGGCGACTACTCCGGCAGAGGCGTCGTCCAGGTGGTGTGCGTCATCCACGACCAAAAGGACAGGCGCACCCTGGCCGGCCTTCAGCTTTTCAAAATACGTCCACATCGAACGCAGGACCGCCACGGGCGACACCGACTCTTCAGCGGTCAACTCTCCGGTGTAGGGGGTCAGGACGCCGAACGGAACAACGGCCAGTGCGGAGCTGCCGTGGATCTGCACGATGTTCAGGTCCCCCGCGAGCCGCTCGGTGATGGCCTCTGTCAGGGACGTTTTGCCGATCCCTGGCCCTGCCATCACGAATACCGCCTGGCTGGTCCCGTTCCGGACGATGTTGCAGATCCGGTCCAGGGGCTCGCGCCGGCCGGTAACGGGGCGGTGGGCGGCTGCCGGTTTGTGGCCGTTAGACGAGTCCAGTCAGATCACCCCTGGAAGTTACGCCGAGCTTTGTGAAGACCTGGTACAAGTGGCCTTCCACCGTTCGGACGGAGACACCCATTTCCAGGGCGATGTCCCGGTTGGACGCGCCGCGGCCGGCCAACCGTGCGATCTGGCGCTCCCGCGCCGTCAGCAGCGGACTGCCGCTGGTGGGCACGATGGGAAGGTTTGCCACAGTTGCAGCCAGGATGTCCAGCCGTGCCTGCGCGGTCCGGGCGGAGATGGAATCTCCGTCCTGCCTCGCAAAATCGACTGCGAGGGCCATGCAGCGGGCCTCCATGGTGTCCAGTTCGAGGGTGGCGGCGATTTCCCCCGCGCCGAGCAGGGTCTTGGCATCCTTGCTGCGGCTTCCCACCGCGACCAGCCGGGCGATCTGCGCAAGGGGGCCTTGCCGGTGAGCCGTGATCTCCTCCAGGAGGCGGAAATCGGCGTCGCTGCCGTTGACGGTTGCTGCCAGCAGGCTGATCCCGGCCAATGTGTATAGACCTGCTCCCAGGTTCCGCCGGGCAGACTGCTTCAGCCCGGCAACGGCCTCGGCGTCGCCCAGCCAGCGTCCCGCCAGCAGAGCACAGAACTCGATGATGCTTTCCGTGGCGAAGCTCGACGTGCCCGTTGTCCGTTGGAGTTTGGTGAGGAACTTGCGTGCCTGGGCCGTGTTGCCAGTTTGCGCGTAGGCAAGTGCTGTAGCCGCATAGGCACAGCGGAGGGCAGTCTGGAGCGGTTGGAGCTCCAGTTGCGCCACTGCGGAAATCAGCGGGTCCAGGGCAGCTCCGCCCCTGCCCGAGTAGACGTAGGCGAGGCCGGCAGCAAGTTCAGTGGAAGCACTCCGATACGGGAGGCGGTCGTATTCTCCGCCGCCGGCCGGACCCAGAAGGTCGATGCACCGCCGCCATTGCCCGGCCGTCAGCAGCACCAGATAAGCCTCCCTGGTGTACTGCTCACGCAGCCCCACTACGTGTGAGGCGTCCGTAATCTGCCCTCCGAGCTGCCGCATCAGGCTCAGGGCGTCCATCTCGCGCCCCGTCAGGGCCAATGCCGTCATCAGGACGACGGCGGACTGCATCCGGTAGGCAACATCCGGGTTCCGGGCCGGGTCTGCTGCTTCTTCCAGCTCCGGAACCATGGCCGCGTAGTCGCCGACGAAGGCGCGGTATTCGAACCCGCTGAGGGCTACGCGGTTCGCCGCAGCCACTGCAGGGTGGGGCCAGGCGGCGGTACTTGCCGCGGCATCCAGGCGTTTCCGGGCTTCACCCAGCAGGGCCGGAACCTTGCCTGCTTGTTCCGGATGCGCCACCATCACCTTGGCTTTTGCCGCTACGACGCGGGCGTATTCTTCGACACCCACACTGTCCAGCTCCGGCTGCGAGATGTCGTCCAAGGCAGCAAGGGCCTGGACTGGCAGGTCCAACTGAAGATAGGCGGCCGCCTTCTGACGCTGGGCGGGTACCCACTCCTGGTCCGACCGCTTCAGCATCTCCGCATAGGCCAGGGCAAAACGTGGATCGAAAAGCTGGACGGCCGCTTCGGCCGCTGCCAGGGCCAGCGCGGGGCTCAGCTCTGCCTCACACTCGTGCGTCCATGCGGCGAAGGCCATGAGCTCCTCGACCGTCATGTCCGCAGGGTCCGGTTCCCTACCGCCGAGGAGGGTGCTCCGCAGTTCCCGGCGCCGGGCAATGCTTAGCCACGACCGTACGACGTCGCCAATGTACTTCTCACGCAGGGAAACCCAGCGGTGGTCCGAGTCGTCGATCTCCAGCAGGCCGGCGTCCTCCATATCCGCCACTACTTCTGAGCGGTACACGGCCGTGAGCCTGGAGAGTTCCACCCGCCTGGCGCAGGACAGCATTTCGATGACTTCCCGTGTCTCCGGCGTTTCCCGGGACCAGCGGGACCGGACGATGTCATCAAGGCTTGCAGCGCCGTCGAGCACCACTTTGTCGCGGAGGGTCCAGACAGAGTCTGAGAGGACGAGGTTGCCCGAGAGCCGCTGTTCGGTGACGAGCGCTTTCAGCAGCAACGGGTTTCCGCCCACCATGTGGTGATAGGTGCTGACCAGCGACGCCGAGACCCGGTGGCCGAGCAGGGATAACAGAACCTGGCGGGTCTGCAGCTCGTTGAGGTTGCTGAGCCGGACCTCGGTCAGGCGCCTGTCCGTGAGCAGCCAGTGGAAGTCGGCGGGAAGATCGCTGATCTTTGGCGCGACTGCGATGATCTTGGCGGTACCGGTCAGGAGTACATTCAAGAGCACGCCCGCGCTCATGTCGTCAATGCTTCCGGACGTGTCCAGGGTGATGACGCAGCTTCTGCCGGCCGCGTCACTGCGGATCAGTGACGTAATTCCGCGGAGGATTGCAGTGGGAGATCCCATGTAGGCCTGCGGCAGGCGGGCCAGCAGGAAGGAAAGGCAGCCATAGGGCGTGTTGGCGCCGGCAGGCCCGCTTCGCAGCTGCAGGGACCAGACGTCCGCTCCGAGGTCGGAGACTGCGGCGCGGGCGAGGGAAGACTTCCCCACGCCCCTGCCGCCGGTGATGACAGCGCCCAGTGAGTCCTCGCTGACCAGCGCTGCGCGGACGGCTTCGAGGTTCGCGCTCCGGGCCGGCGCCGACCACGGTTGCGCTCCGGGCACGCCGGAGCTTTCACTACTGTGCAGCCCAACGTCGTGAGAAGTTGACCCACGTCCCCAGCTAAGTGGCTCGATTGACATGAACTTATCCCCTACGTCCCGCGATAGCGGGATGTAGCCCCATTGCTCCCCCGCATACGAAAAAGACTACCTCGTGGCACAGACAAGGAAACAGGTACCGGGACTTAAAGTTTTTTTGTTGCTAGCGCTCTGACTTCGCTGGATGGAACTTTTGCTGGGCAGCGGTAAGCCCTTCCCGCAGCAGCAGTTCCACCGCATCGGCTGCCTCGTCCAGCAGGAAAGGCAGTTCCTTCAGCTCCGCCGTCCCGAAATCCTTCAGCACGTAATCCGCCGTGTCCATCCGGCCCGGCGGCCTTCCAACCCCCACCCGGACGCGGAGGTAGTCCTTGGTGCCAAGCGCTTTGGAAATATCCCGCAGCCCGTTGTGGCCGCCTTCTCCCCCGCCGGTCTTGAGTTTCACCGTGTTAAAGGGGATGTCGATTTCGTCGTGTACCGCCACCACGCGGTCCGGGGCGATGCCGTAAAAGCCTGCAAGTGCAGATACGGGGCCGCCCGAGACATTCATGTAGCTCATGGGCTTGGCCAGCACAACGCGGGGACCGCCGATGCCGAGACGGCCCTCCACCACCTGGGCGCGTGCCTTGTGGGTTTTGAATCCTGCTCCCACGCGTCCGGCGAGTTCGTCAAGGACCATCTGTCCGACGTTATGCCTGTTGCCCTGGTACTGGGCTCCCGGGTTTCCAAGGCCAACAATCAACCAGGTGTCAGTCATAAATCAATCCTAAGGTGGGGGCGAAGGGCGCTCTGGGCGGGGGTTTCGCGGCGGATGCGGCAGTGGCCGGACCCCAGGAGGATCCGGCCACTGTTGCAGAGTGCAGGCTGATTACTCGGCTGCGGTCTCGGAAGCAGCTTCGGCAGCTTCCTCCGTGCCTTCTTCGTCGCCGGACTCAGTTGCCTCGGAGATGTTCACTACGAGGGCATCGGCATCGGCCAGGAGGACGGCGCCCTTGGGCAGGACCAGGTCGGACGCGTGGATGTGCTCGCCGGCCGTGCGGCCCTCAATGCTGACCTCGACGGCGGTGGGCAGGTGGGTTGCCTCAGCCTCAAGGGAGATGACGGTGAGTTCTTGGTTGAAGACGTTGCCCGGAGCAAGCTCACCGACGACGTGGACCGGGATGTCAACGGTGACCTTCTCGCCCTGGCGTACGGTCAGGAGGTCGATGTGCTCGATGATCTGCTTGATCGGGTCGCGCTGGACATCCTTGACCAGGGCCAGGTGGCCTTCGCCGTTGATGTCCAGGGACAGCAGGGCGTTGGCGGTGCGGACAGCCAGGGTGGTGGCCTTGGCCGGGAGGGTAACGTGGATGGGCTCTGCGCCGTGGCCGTAGATGACGGCGGGGATCAGGTTGGCCATCCGGGCACGGCGGGCGTAGCCCTTGCCGAATTCGGTGCGCAGTTCTGCTGCGAGCTTCTGCTCAGACATGGATATCTCCTTGATAACTAAACGGTGTTCAGCAAGGGCGGAGGTCTGTTGCGACCTTCAACGCCGGGCGGCCGTGGCCGGACCCATCTTCGAAGGGAGATTCAGACCCAGTCGATAACGGAGACCGCGGACCGGTACCCGTGGGGGTTACCGGCGCTCTCCCTCGCCAAGGTATCGCTGATGAGTCTATCAGCGCTGAACCAACTTATTGAAACCGGGTCCGGTCCGCACGCGGTCAGGCCTTGCCGTCGAACAGGCTGGTGACCGAGCCGTCGTCGAACACTTCCCTGACCGCACGCGCGATCAGCGGAGCGATGGACAGCACCGTCAACTGCGGGAACCGCTGTGAGGCGGTGAGCGGCAGCGTGTTGGTGACCACCACTTCCCGGGCGCCGGACTCTGAGAGGCGCTGGGCAGCCGGTTCGGAGAAGACGGCGTGCGTGGCGGCGATGATGACGTCCTTGGCCCCGGCGTTCTTCAGCACGTTCACCGCACCGGAGATGGTTCCGCCGGTGTCGATCATGTCGTCGATCAGGACGCAGGTCCGTCCCTCGATCTGGCCCACCACTGTTTTGGAGACAGCCTGGTTGGGAACGGTGAGGTCCCGGCTTTTGTGCACAAACGCCAGCGGGGCGCCGCCCAGGCGTTCTGCCCACTGCTCCGCGACGCGCACTCGGCCGGTGTCCGGCGAAACCACCGTGATGTTCTCGGCATCAACGCGGGTGCGGATGTAGTCGGCGAGCAGCGGGATGGCCATCAGGTGGTCCACGGGGCCGTCAAAAAAGCCCTGGATCTGGGAGGTGTGCAGGTCCACGCTCATGATGCGGTCGGCGCCGGCGGTTTTGTAGAGGTCTGCCACCAGGCGCGCCGAGATGGGTTCGCGGCCGCGGCCCTTCTTGTCCTGCCGGGCGTACGGGTAAAAGGGTGAGACCACGGTGATGCGCTTGGCGGAGGCCCGCTTCAGCGAATCGATCATGATCAGCTGTTCCATGAGCCAGTTGTTCAGCGGCGCGGGGTGCGCCTGGATGACAAAAGCGTCGGTTCCGCGGACGCTCTCGCCGGCACGGACGTAGATCTCGCCGTTGGCGAAGTCGTAGGCGTCCACCGGAAGGAGGTCGGTGCCGAGCTCCTTGGCGATTTCCCGGGCCAGTTCGGGGTGGGCACGCCCTGTGGCCAGCACCAGCTTCTTTTCGCCGCGCGCCGTAATTTCGCTCATTATCGCTTGCCCTCTTCTGTAGGTGCCGGGGTACTTGAGGAATCCTGGGTGGCTGCCTGGGCCAGTTCAGCGGAGCGGCTGCCGGGGCGGTTCGCGGCCACCCAGCCCTCGGTGTTGCGCTGGGCGGCAACCGACAGCACGAGCGCGCCGGCCGGCACGTCCTTCCGGATCACCGCGCCGGCGCCGCTGTAGGCGCCGTCCCCCACGGTGACCGGGGCAACGAAGACTGTGTTGGAGCCTGTCCTGACGCCCGAGCCGATGACCGTCCGGTGCTTCTTCTCGCCGTCGTAATTGGCAGTGATATTCCCGCAGCCAATGTTGGTGTCCTCGCCGATTTCGGCGTCGCCGGCGTAGCCCAGGTGGGACAGCTTGGAGCCGCGGCCGATGGTGACGTTCTTGGTCTCATAGAAGGCACCAATTTTGCCGCTTTCGCCCAGGACGGTGCCGGGGCGCAAGTAGGTGAAGGGCCCGACGGCGGCGTCCGGGCCGATGACCGCCCCTGAACCGTGGGTCCGTACTACTTTGGCACCCTCACCAATGGTGACGTCGGTCAGTGTCGTGTCGGGGCCGACGACGGCGTCCCTCGCCACCGTGGTGGCACCGTGCAGCTGGGTGTTGGGCAGGATCCGGACGTCCTCGTCGAGGGTCACGGATGAGTCGATCCAGGTGGTCGCCGGGTCCACCACGGTGACGCCTGCGCGCATCCAGGCCTCCACGACCCGGCGGTTCAGCTCGGCGCCCAGGGCGGAAAGCTGGACGCGGTCATTGGCGCCTTCAACCTGCCAGCGGTCGGCGGTGACGACGGCCGCGACCCGGCCGCCTGCCTGCCGGGCCAGTCCGAGGACGTCGGTGAGGTACTTCTCGCCCTGGGAGTTGTCGGTGGTGACGTGTGCCAGTGCGTCGCGGAGGACGGCGGCGTCGAAGGCGTAAATGCCCGAGTTGACCTCGCGGATGAGCCGCTCGGCGTCGGAAGCGTCCTTGTGTTCGACGATGCCGGTGACCGTCCCGTCGTCTCCGCGCAGGATGCGGCCGTAACCGGCGGCGTCGTCCAGGACCGCCGTGAGGACGGTGACTGCGTTGGCCTCACGTTCGTGGGTGGCCACAAGCTCGGCCAGCAGGTCTCCGGAGAGGAGGGGAACGTCACCGTAGGTCACGACAACGGTTCCCGTGAGGCGGTCGTGGCCGTCCAGGGCTTCGAGGGCCACCTCCACTGCACGCCCGGTGCCCGGAATGTCGTCCTGGTCCACGATGACTGCGGCGGGATCAAGCTCTGAAAGGTGGCGTGCCACCAGATCACGTTCATGGCGGACCACGACGGCGAGCTGCCGCGGATTGACGCTGCGTGCAGCCAGGAGAGCGTGGCCCACCATGGACCGGCCGCCAATCTCATGAAGGATCTTGGGAGTGCGCGATTTCATCCGCGTACCGGCGCCTGCCGCCAGAACGATGACCGCGGCCGGTCCGGTATTCTCGGGGATCACGTAAGGCTCTCCTTGCTAAGTGACGCTGGCGTTTGCGGTGCCCGCGCGGCCCTAGGCCGTCCCGGCACCGAATGTCATCCTACTGAACGCTCCTCGCACAGCAGTTCCGCCCATAGGATTCGAACCTATACTCCACGGCTCCAAAGGCCGGGGTGCTGCCATTACACCAGAGCGGACCGTGCCGCGGCGCTTTGCCTGGGCACAAGTAGTTATTTTGCCACGGGTTCGGGGCGCCGCGCGACACGGGCCGTTCATCCCCCGGTCCTGCCGCGTTCCGGCCCCGTTCCGGCCCCCGCCTGCCCTCCTGCGGGCGCGGCCGGGCCACTGCAGTTCGGCCGGGGACGCGTAGTGCATGATGGAAATGTGAGCAACAACCCTCCGCGGACACGGATGACCGGCCTTCAGCGGCGGAGCCAGCTGATCGACGTCGGACGGGGCCTTTTCGCAGTCCGGGGACTTGACGGCACCACCATCGAGGAAATCGCAGCCTACGCGGGAGTATCCAAACCGGTCATCTACGAGCACTTTGGATCCAAGGAGGGGCTGTACACCCAGGTGGTGGACTTCGAGTTCCGCATCCTTTTGGACGCCATCACCACAGCCCTTACCCAGGAGGCAAAGCCGCGGGTCCTGGTGGAACGCGCCGCCCTTGCGCTACTGACCTACATCGAGGACCGCACTGAAGGGTTCCGGATCCTGATGCGCGACGCCCCGCCGTCACAGCCCGAGGGCGCCTTCTCCACCCTGCTCTCCCACGTCACCGCCCGCGTGGAACATATCCTTTCCGACGAGTTCGACCGCCGCGGCTTCAGCGCCCAGGACGGGGCGATGTACGCCCAGATGCTGGTCGGCATGGTTGCGATGACCGGCCAGTGGTGGCAGGACAGCCGCCAGCCCGACAAACAGACCGTCGCGGCACACCTCGTGAACCTCGCCTGGAACGGCCTCACCGGCCTCAAAAAGGACCCGGAGCTCATGTCCGGGAGCTGACTGGCCCGGCTTCTCTTGCGCGACTGCACGAAGGCCTCCTGCACCACTACTGCCGCGCGTCCCGTTTGGCTTATTCGCCGAGGACTTCCAGGGCTTCCAGCCATTCGAGTTCGAGGGCTTCGCGTTCGCCGGCGAGGTCCTTGAGCTTTTTGTTTTGTTCGGCCAGGGCGTCGAAGTCGTTGTCGGCGGTGCTCTTGACCATCTGGTCGTGAAGCTTCTTTTCCTGCTGTTCGAGTTTGCCGAGCTGGCGTTCGATGCGGTTCTTGGCCTTGCGGGCGTCGCGCTTTTCGGCTTCGGACGGGCCGGCAGGAGCGGCGGCCGGGGAAGCTGACCCGCTGCTGGTGACGGGGTTGCCGCCGCCGGTAATGGTGGAACCGGCCAGGGCTGCTTCCCGCAGTTCCAGGTACTGGTCGACGCCGCGCGGCAGGGCGCGGATCCTGCCGTCACCCAGCAGCGCCATCTGGTGGTCGGTCACGCGTTCCAGCAGGTAGCGGTCGTGGCTCACGACGACGAGCGTGCCCGGCCAGCCGTCAAGGACGTCCTCGACGGCGGCGAGGGTGTCAGTGTCGAGGTCGTTGGTGGGCTCATCGAGCATCAGCACGTTGGGCTCCCCAACCAGCAGGCGCAGCAGCTGGAGGCGGCGGCGCTCGCCGCCGGAGAGATCCTTGACCGGGGTCCACTGCTTCTCGTTGGTGAAGCCGAGCTGTTCCACGAGCTGGCCGGCCGTGAACTCCTTGCCGCCCACGCTAAAGGAACGCTTTTCACGCTCGATCACTTCGATGACTCGCAGGTCCGAGACGTCGTCGAGCTCTTTGACTTCCTGGGTGAGCACGGCGGTGACCACGGTCTTGCCGCGCTTGAGCTTGCCGGAGGTGGGTTCGATCTGGCCGTTGAGCAGCTTCAGGAGGGTGGTCTTGCCGGCGCCGTTGACGCCCACCAGGCCGAGCCGCTCGCCTGGGGCGAGGCGAAGGGTGATGTTGTCGAAGAGCTTTTGTCCTTTTTCACCGCCGAGGAAGTCCAGCGAGACGTTTTCCAGGTCCAGCACGTCCTTGCCCAGGCGTGCGGTGGCCATTTTGCTCAGGGCCGTGGAGTCCCGGGGTTCAGGCACGTCGGCGATGAGGGCGTTGGCCGCCTCGATGCGGAACTTGGGCTTGGCGGTGCGTGCCGGCGCGCCGCGGCGAAGCCAGGCGAGTTCCTTTTTAACCAGCTGTTGGCGCTTGCTTTCCATGACGGCCGCTGACCGGTCACGCTCAGCGCGGGCCAGCACGTATGCTGCATAACCGCCTTCGAAGGGGTCCACAATGCCGTCGTGGACTTCCCAGGTCTTGTTGCAGACCTCGTCCAGGAACCAGCGGTCGTGGGTGACCACCAGGAAAGCGCCCTGGTTCGCCCGCCAGCGCGTCTTCAGGTGCCGGGAGAGCCAGGCGACACCTTCGACGTCGAGGTGGTTGGTGGGCTCGTCGAGCATGATGACGTCGTGGTCCTCGATGAGCAGCTTGGCCAGGGCAACGCGCCGTTTTTGCCCGCCCGACAGGGCGTGGACGTTGGCGTGCCAGTCGACGTCGGACACCAGCCCGCCCATGATCTCCCGGATCTGCGGGTTCCGTGCCCACTCGTAGTCCGCCTGGTCCCCTACGATCGCCGCGCCAACTGTAAGGTCGCCGTCGAGCACGTCACTTTGGTCCAGGTAGCCGACATTAACGTCGCCGCGTTTGGTAACGCGGCCGGAGTCGGGGGTGGACCGGAGCGCCAGCAGGCGCATCAGGGTGGACTTACCGTCACCGTTCCGGCCTACCATGCCGATCCGGTCGCCCTCTTCGAGTCCGAGGGTGATGCCGTCAAGGACGGTGCGGGTTGCGTAGGAGACCGTCAGGTTCTCGCCGCCAAGAAGGTGTGCCAAAGGGAACTGCTTTCTGCTGCTGAGTAGGAACTGAACGTCTTAGAGAAGGGTGTCGGACATGATGCGGGCCCCCGGGACGGGGCCGTGGACGGCGAGTGCGGTCAGGCCGTAGCGCCGCAGGTTCTCCGCCAGGCCTTCGGCAGCCACGGGGTCGTCGGCCAGCAGCGCCACAGTGGGGCCTGAGCCGGAGACGATGCCTGCAATGGCTCCGTGCGCTTCGCCAATTCCCAGCGTTTCGCGCAGTGAGGGAGCCAGTTCGATGGACGCCCGCTGGAGGTCATTGACCAGGACCCGGCTCAGGGCTTCGGCATCCCCGCTGCGCAAGGCTGTGAGGATCTGCGGATCCACCCCTGTGGGTTCGGCAACGTCGATGCCCTCTGCTGCCCGCAGGCGGTCCAGCGTCCTGTACACCTCGGGCGTGGACAGCCCGTAATCCGCCGTGACCAGCACCCAGTCGGTCTGCGCCTTGGCCAGGGCCGGGGACAGCTCATCGCCGAGGCCCAGGCCCACGGCAGTTCCGCCAAGCAGGGAAAAGGGGACGTCGGCGCCAAGCTCCGCGGCAAGGTGCGCGAGTTCTTCACGGGACAGCCCGCTGTTCCATAAGGCATCACAGGCCAGGAGCGTGGCGGCAGCGTCAGCAGAGCCGCCACCCATGCCGCCTGCCACCGGCACCCGTTTGGTGATTTCCAGATGGACCCCGGTGGCACGCTCTGAGACGTCCGCCATGATGGCTGCCGCCTTGTACGCCAGGTTGTTGCGGTCCAGCGGAATATCGACGTCGTCAAGGTCCAGCGTGCTGTCCGGGCTGAGGCTGACCGTAATGCCGGGGGCCTCGGTGCTGGTGGCCGCCACCTCCTCATACAGGGATACGGCAAGGTAGACGCTGGCCACGGAGTGGTAGCCGTCGGGCCGGAGTGGCCCGACGTCGAGGGAGACGTTGACCTTCCCAGGAGCCTTGGCGCGGACGGTTCTGGCGGTAAACCGTCCCGCCGGTGCCTTCACGGCCGCGCCCCGCGGGCTTCCGCGATCTTGGCGAAGGCTGAAATGTCGATCACTTCACCCCTGGCTGTGGGGTCGACGCCGGCGGCCAGCAGGCAGCGCTCGGCTTCTGCCGCGCTTCCGGCCCAGCCGGCGAGTGCGGCGCGGAGCGTCTTGCGGCGCTGCGCGAAAGCGGCATCTACCACGGCGAAAACCTGCTCACGGGTTGCTGTGGTGGCCGGAGGGTCGTGGCGGGTGAAGGACACCAGCCCGGAGTGGATCTTGGGTGCGGGCCAGAAGACATTCATTCCAATGACGCCGGCTTTGCGCATCCGGCTGTACCAGGCAGCCTTTACCGAGGGCACGCCGTAGGTTTTGGAGCCGGGGCCGGCAGCAAGGCGGTCAGCCACCTCGTCCTGAACCATCACCAGCCCATGCTGCAGGCTGGGGAAGTGCTGCAGCAGGTGCAGCACCACGGGCACGGCTACGTTGTAGGGCAGGTTGGCCACCAGGGCGGTGGGCTGGACCGGGAGTTCTGTGACCTTCATGGCGTCGGCCTGCACCAGGTGGAAGGTTCCAGCTGCAGCCGGGCGCCACTCCTTGACGGTGGCCGGAAGCTTTGCTGCCAGTACGGGGTCGATCTCCACCGCGACCACCGAGGCGGCCGCGTCCAGCAGCCCCAAAGTCAGCGATCCCAGGCCGGGCCCCACTTCCAGGACTGTCTCGTCCGGGCCGACACCCGCCGCGGCCACAATCCTGCGGATCGTATTGCCGTCAATGACGAAGTTCTGGCCCAGTGTCTTTGTTGGCCGGACG
This sequence comes from Arthrobacter sp. sptzw42, assembly GCF_059089685.1. NCBI lineage: Bacteria > Bacillati > Actinomycetota > Actinomycetes > Micrococcales > Micrococcaceae > Arthrobacter > Arthrobacter sp. sptzw42. The sequence goes on along the minus strand of NZ_JBNHEX010000001.1, from coordinate 274,598 downwards.
CCTATCTCTTCCGCCAGCCGGCGTATGTCGGAAGCACCAAACAACGGTGCGGGCGCGGCGGGGATGGGTTCAGTCACCTAGGTATCCTATCCCGCGCGCCACTTGCGCCCGGCGTCGTTAAGTGCTGCGGCCGGCCCCGGAAGATCCGGAACCGGCCGCTTTGCCCCGCAGGCGCCTGGGTCAGGTGGCGTCAGCTGGTGGCAGCCCAGCCGCAGCCCCACGGCTGCAGGCCGCGCTGGGCGTAAACGCGGTTGGCAATATCGATCTGCTGTGCTTTGGTGGCGAGGCTGGCGTTGGGGGCGTAGGCGCCGCCGCCGGATCCAAGCCAGGTCCGGATATCGAACTGCAGGCCACCGTAGTAGCCGTTGCCGGTGTTGATGGACCAGTTTCCGCCTGATTCGCACTTGGCGATCTTGTCCCACATGGCCTCGTTCATCATCGCCGGGGCGGCGGCACCGGTGTTGGCAGCTGCACTGGCCGCCGGAGCGGGGGCCGGCGCTGCCGGAGCCGCAGCTGCCGGAGCCGCAGGTTTGGCCTTGGTGCCCACGGTGATCTTCTCGGTCACGGGCTGCACGGTGACAGCTTCGGACACGAGCGTGCGTGACGCTTCGCGGCCGTCAACCAGCACCAGTTTGTAGGTCTTCTCCATCTTGCCGGCAGTACCAGCCTGGGTAACTTCCTTTTCGCCCTTCAGCAGCTCAGCGCTTTCCTTGGCCTCCGACGGGAAGGCGACGTCCTCGGTGGTGACCGCAGTCTGGCTGGTGTCCACGCGGGAGACCTTGATGACCATGTTGTTCACTACGTGCGCATTCGCAGGCTGGGAAATCCGGTCATTGGCGCCAAGGGTAAGCCCTGCATCTTCCAGTACCTTGCCGACGTTGGCGGCAGTTGTCGTGGCGGTCTGCACGTTGCCGTCAGCAACAATGCTCACGGACTTGGGGGTGGAAATTGAAACGAAGGACCCTGCTACCGAGAGCTGGGCGTCCTTGGGAACGGAAACCAATGATGCACTTGCGACACCAAGCTCCGTCACGAGTCCGGCGACATTCTGGGCCGTGGTGTTCACTGTTTTTTCAGAGCCGTCCAGGCTGACCTTGACTTCCTTGGCCATGTTGACGTTGATGACCGTCCCGTTCTGGACGGTTGCATCCACGGCCGGCGAGACCCTGTCGGCCGGCTTCAGCTCGACGTTGGCGCTCTTGACCACCTGGCCGACTGTTCCACCAAAGGTCTGAACGGACGTTACCTTGCCGTCGACGTTCAGCGTGATGGTTTTGTTATTGCCCACGAAGGCTACGAGACCCACCACCAGTGCGCACAGCACCAGGAGCTGGGTCCCAACCTTGATGTAGCTGAATTTGCCGTCCGTTGTGAAGAACTTGACCACGATTGCCCGTTACTTTAGGTCCTTCCGGGCACGGGGATAGCGCAATAAAAGGCCCGGCACTATCCCAAAAGGGCGGGTCCGGGCATCATTGCGGCGCCACACTACGGCATCAGGCAGGCTGGAACCAGGATCGGCAGAAACTTGCTGCGAATCGAGTGCATTTACCCGGCGGCCTTCCCCGACCCCGGCTAATGAATTCCTACTGTAACCGTAGCGTTATAAAGGGACCAATATTTGTGAATACCCGGTATGCAACTCCGGTTCCGCCGCGTTGTGATCTTAATCCCAGGATCCGTAGGCCCGCAGCGTGTTCTGCTGGATTCGGTTGCACAGCTCTGCCAGGTCCGTACCTGTCAATTCGGCCATGGAACGGACTGTGTACGGGACCATGTAGCTGGCGTTGGGGCGGCCCCGGTGGGGATGGGGTGTCAGGAAGGGGGCGTCTGTTTCCACCAGGACCAGGTCGGGATCCGCCACGGCGAGCGCGGCCCGCAGGTTGGTTGCGTTCTTGAAGGTCACGGTGCCGGCGAAGGACATCCACCAGCCCTCTTTATTACAGACAGCTGCCAGCTCCTCATCGCCGGAAAAGCAGTGGAAAACCACCCGTTCCGGAGCTCCTTCTTCCGTCAGCACCTGCACCACGTCGCGGTGTGCATCCCGGTCGTGAATTTGCAGCGTCAGGTCCAGCCGCTTGGCGATGTCGATATGCCGGCGGAAGGAATTCCGCTGGTGTGCCAGGCCTTCCCCTTCGGTGCGGAAAAAATCGAGCCCGGTCTCACCGATGGCCCTGACCCTGGGGTGGGCGGCGAGCCGCTCAATTTCCGCCAGGGCCGCTTCCAGCTCACCGCGCTCGGCGTAGCGTGGAGCGTCATTGGGATGCAGCGCCACAGCTCCCAGCAGCCGCGGATCCAGATCCAGCGCCTGCACCGTAAACCGTGAGGACTCGAGATCGCAGCCCACCTGTACCGCACCCTGGACCCCCACGGCCGCCGCCGCGTCAAGCGCCTCCTTGATGCCCACCGGAGCCTTCCCGTCCGGGAAATCCAGATGCGTGTGGTTGTCCATTACAGGCACCGGCAAAGGCTCGGGCGCGGGCGGATATTCCCGTTTGGGGGAAGTTCCGGCTTCCTGGCCGCCGTCTCCGGCGTTAGCCCGGTAAGCGGCGGGGATCAGCGGATTGCACATCCATCCACCCTAACCGGGAACAGTCCCCCAGATTTATTGGAACTCTCTGTCAGCCGAAGCAGTTGTGTTAGTAGTCTGGTACGAACACATGCGGTCGCCCACCGACGGGCGAAGGCAGGGCTTGCTGTCCGTCCAGGTGAATGCCTGGCTGAAAGGTTGCCGATGGAATCCCACCGACGCACTGCCAACGATGTGAGCGCTGCGAACCGCAGTCTGGCGGGGTTCGCAGACCCGGTCAGCCCCCTCAACGGGCACCGGCAAACGGCAATGGACCCCTCATCATTCCACGCCGCCAGCGAGCGGATCCTGACCACCATCAACACAGTGATCGACGGTAAGTCCGACGCCGCGAAGCTGGCGCTGACCGTCCTGCTGGCCCAGGGGCACCTGCTCCTGGAGGATGTTCCGGGCGTGGGAAAGACGCTGTTGGCCAAAACTCTCGCCAGGACCATCGATTGCACCGTCAACCGGATCCAGTTCACGCCGGACCTGCTGCCCTCCGATGTGACCGGCGTTTCCATCTACAACCAGTCGTCCCGGCTCTTCGAGTTCAGGCCGGGTGCGGTATTCGCCAACATCGTCATTGGTGATGAAATCAACCGTGCCTCAGCCAAAACCCAGTCCGCCCTGCTCGAATGCATGGAAGAGCACCAGGTGACGGTGGACGGTACTTCCTACCGGCTGGATGAACCCTTCATGGTGGTGGCAACACAGAATCCGATCGAGATGGAGGGCACGTATCCGTTGCCCGAAGCCCAGCGGGACCGCTTCATGGCACGCATCTCGATGGGTTATCCGGACAAGGACTCTGAGATCGAGATGCTTGAGACCCATCAGGCAACGTCGCCGCTGGCAAAGGTCTCGGCCGTGGTAACCAGTGCCGATGTCGCTGCCATGATCGCCACCGTCCAGCAGGTCTACGTCTCGCAGGCCGTGAAGGAGTACACGGTATCCGTGGGCAGGGCCACCCGCGAGAGTCCGCTGCTCCGCCTGGGCGCGAGCCCCCGTTCCATGCTGCAGCTCCTGCGGGCTGCCAAGGCCACCGCGGCCCTTGACGGCCGTGACTTTGTGCTCCCTGACGACGTCGTGCAGGTTGCGGAAGCTGTCCTGGCCCATCGGATTATCCTGGACCGCAAGGCCGCCGGAGCCGGAGAGACCCCGCACAGCGTCCTTCGCGGCATCCTGTCCAGGCTGCCGATCACGCAAAGGCCCGCTGATACAGGGACCAGGACTTCGGGGTCAATGAACCGGAACACCCCCGTCCCGGGCCTGAGCCGGAACCACTAGGCGGTTTTCCATGGTGCTGCCGGACAAACTGCCCCGACACCTCTTCACCCGGCGGGGCTGGGGAATGCTGGTGGCAGGCGCGGCGGCACTTGCCGCGGCACAGGTGATGGGCCGCAGGGACCTGCTGAGCCTGGCTGTACTGCTGCTCGTCCTTCCGCTGGTTTCCCTTGCCGGGATCCGCCTGGTGAAACCGCGTTTCCAGGTGTACCGGGAGTTCAACCCGTCACCGGTGGAAACCTCGGCCCCCACCACCGTGCGGCTTGCAGTTGCGCGGACGGGCGCAGCCACCGGCAGGGCGACGATGGAGGAAAGGCTGCCGGCACGGTTCGGGGAGTCGCCCGCCTTCCGTTTTCCGTCCCGTTCGGCTACCGGCGGCACCAGCCGGTATGAGTACCACCTGCGCTCCACGCAGCGCGGCCAGTTCCTTATCGGTCCAGTGACGGCGGAGTTCACCGATCCCTTCGGGCTGTCACTGCACCGGCAGGCGATAGACGACGGCGACACCCTCACCGTGACGCCCGCCGCCGTCGCGCTCCCTTTGACAGGGCTCGCCGGTGCCCGCGGCAACGACGGGGTCACCGCGACCAGGATCCGGGCAAACCCCAGCGACGACGACGTCATGACGCGCGAGTACCGCCACGGTGACCCGATGCGCCGGGTGCATTGGGCAGCCACAGCGCGCCACGGTTCCCTGATGGTCCGGCAGGAAGAATCGGTCACGACGCCCGAGGCCACCATCATCCTGGACCAGAGGTTTACCGCTTTCTCCGGCGGGTCAGGGGCAGTACCGTCCGGAAGCGCAGCACTGGGCGGCCACTCCATGGTCAGCAGCGCAACCTTCGAGTGGGCTGTGGTTGCCGCCATGTCCATCAGTGCCCACCTCGCTGAGCGCAACTACGGCCTGCGCGTGCTGGACGTCCGCGGGGAACCGGCGTTTTTGCGTTCGCCCTCGGCCCCGGAACCCGGCGTGGAGGAATACAGGGGGGCATCCGGGCTTCAGTCCATCGCCGAAAGCCTCGCGGCAATCCAGCTCACAGGGCCGCATTCCCGCCGCGAGGCCGGGCGGAAGGACATTCCCGGCCCCCGGGATTTCCATGGGCACCAGGACTCCGGTCCGGCACCCTTTGATGACAACCTGATGGACAAGTTGTCAGCGCACCGCATGCGGGGACCGGTAATCGCTGTCCTGGGAAGGATCTCACCCTTGGAAGCCCTGTCCCTCGCCCCGGCCGCCGGTTACGGCACCAATGCGTTCGCCATCATTGCCACCGACCGCCCCGCGGATTTCGAGGACGCACTCGAAAAGCTCCGGCAGGGAGGCTGGCGGGCGGCTGCCGTGCCGCCGTCGGTATCCGTTGCAGCAGCCTGGAGCCACTTCGACCAGGACCCGGCCCTGCCGGAAACCCAGTCCGCAGAGGTCCGCCGCGGAGCGGAGGTGGCAGGATGACCATTGCGCCGCCCCGGAACACCGGAATGGACCAGCAACCGGCAGCGCCGGCAGTAAACGCAGCAGGACGTCCCCCGGTTGGGCCCTACCCGTGGATGATGGCAGGTTCCATTGCCGTGGGCGTGGCCGGGGCTGCCCTGTCCTTGAACGGGGTTCTGCGGGGCTGGGGCTGGTACTGGCCCGTGCTCACCACGGTGCTGATGGTCTGTCTTGCCCTGGCCGCCTTGCGTGCGGTGCGGGCGCAGCCCCTGCTGGTCACCGCCGGCGGGTTCCTTGCGCTGGGCACCGTCCTGACCCTGACGTTTTTCCGCGGCTCCAGCTTTGCCGGCATCATCCCCACCGGGGCGAGCCTGGCTGAACTTAATCGGCTGATCCGCCGGGCCAGCGAAACCGTGCTGTCAGAAACTGCCCCCGTAGCCCCCAACGTGGGCATCGTGATGGTGATCTGCGCCGTTTTGGGCCTGGCAGTGATCCTTGTGGACGCGCTCGCGGTGCCGCTGGGCATGCCTGCCGCCACGGGTGCGGGGTTGCTGGCCATCCTCGTGGTGCCGGCCATGATCAAGCCCCAGAGCGTTGGGTTCTGGGGCTTCACTGCCGCCGTGGCCGGATACCTGATGATCCTGGCCTGCAGCCAGTGGTTTGTCCCGGACCCCCGGATTGCGGCTGATTCCGCCCGCAACCCGGGCCAGGTCCGGCGGGCTGTTCTGACAGGGTCGGTTGCCCTGGTTGCCACCCTGCTGGTGCCGCTGGCAATTCCGGGCTTTGACCAGGGCACTTTCCCGCAGGGTTCCCGCCTTAATCCCTGGGGCACGTCAACGGGCCTGAACCCGATGATCACCCTGGGCAACAGCCTGCGGACTCCTGCCGGCACCGGACGGATCACGTACGCCACCAATTCCACGAAACCGCTGTACCTGCGCTCAGTCACCGTGGACCATTTTGACGGCGACTCGTGGGGCCCGGATGACCGCAACGCCTCCCGGCGCTCCCTTAGCAGCCAGATCGACCCCGGCTATGTGGTCCTTGCGGACGAACAGCAGCCGGTGGTGACCGCGATTGATGCCGGAACATTCACAAGCCCCTACCTGCCGGCCCCATATCCCCCGGAATCCGTGCGCGGCCTTAACGGCCGGTGGACCTGGGATCCGGCCACCCTGAGCATCAAGGGAACGGACACCACCTCCCGGCGGCAGGAATACCTGGTCCGGTCCTCAGTTCCGAAGCTCACTGCCGGGCAGTTGGCCCGGTCTTCGGCGGCGGTGCAGGGCATCGAGGACGACTTCACCAGGATCCCGGGGAATATTCCCGAGATTGTCCGGGCTACGGCGGGCACGGTGGCCGGTTCCCGCGCCACGCCGTATGAAAAGGCCATGGCGATCCAGAGGTACCTCCGCTCCGCGGAGTTCACCTATTCCCTGCAGTCGCCCGTGCAGGGCGGCTATGACGGAAACGGCCTGTCGGTCCTTGCGGATTTCCTGGATGAGAAAAGCGGGTACTGCATCCACTACGCGTCGGCCATGGCCGTAATGGCAAGGCTGGAAGGAATTCCCAGCCGCGTCGCCGTTGGCTATGCCCCCGGCAGGTTAACGGGTGCCACCGTCTCCGTGGCAGGCGAGGGCGCGTTGCCCGAGTACGAGGTGGACGCCCGGGACGCCCACGCCTGGCCGGAACTGTACTTCCAGGGTTTGGGATGGGTGCCGTTTGAGCCCACGCCCTCCCGCGGGTTCGTTCCCGACTACGCCTCGGAGGCATCAGCCCCTTCAGCGCCGGGTGCTCTTGAGAACAATGACGATCTGGTCCCTGACGCGATCCCTGCTCCTGCGCCGGCACCAAGCGCCGCTCCCCTGCCCGCTCCCGGGGGAGGCGACGGCGGCACAGATACCGGCGTGCAGTTGCTGCCCCTGCTCCTGGGCCTGGGCGGTGCCTTGGGAGTTGCCCTTCTGGCAGTTGCGCCACGCCTGGCCCGGCAGGGCATTAGGGCACGCCGGCTTCGGGCGGTGGATCCAGGCACGGCCGCGGTTCTGGCGTGGAGCGAGATGGTGGACCTGGGGACTGATTACGGCCTGCCACCGCAGCCCAGCGAAACCCCGCGCGCCTACAGCGCCCGCCTCCGGGAGTCCGCGCTGCTCGGGGAACAGGGCGGAATGGACGATGCTGCCCACCGGGCCGCTGCAGCACTGACCGCAAACTTCGAACGCCGCGAGTACGGTCCCCCGCCGGCAGTGGCAGATGCGCCGGCGGGCAACGGCAAAGCCGGCCGGGCCTCAAATGATGGCCAGGACGTGACCGGCGCCCGGATCGCAGCACTTGAATCAGCCTTGCGCGCCCATGCCCCCACCCTGCGAAGGCTTCGTGCATTGTGGGTGCCGCCGTCGGTGATCGGGCTACTGGGACGCCTGCTCGTGGCGCCGTTCCGTGGTGCCCAAGCAGCAGCGGTCCAGGCAGCAAGAGCCGCCGCACGCTTCTGGTCAGCCCGCTGGTCTGCGCGTTCCTGACCCCGGCGTGCGGCGGCTTTGCCAGCTGGCGGAAAAGGACTACCCGGCGTAGGGGTCGGCGATGCCGATGTACTGGGTGTAGAGGTATTCCTCAATGCCTTCGAGGCCGCCTTCGCGCCCCAGTCCTGACTGCTTGACCCCGCCGAACGGTGCCGCTGCGTTGGAAATGACTCCCGCGTTCAGGCCAAGCATGCCGGTTTCCAGCCGTTCGCCCATCCGGATGCCGCGGTTGAGGTCCTTGGTGAAGACGTAGGCCACCAGCCCGTATTCGGTGTTGTTGGCCAGCCGGACCGCGTCATCTTCGCTGCTGAAGGTGATGATCGGGGCAACCGGGCCGAAGATCTCTTCCGACAGTATGCGGGTACCTTCGCTGACGCCGGAGAGGATGGTGGGCTGGTAGAAGTAACCCGGGCCCTCCACGGGCCCCCCGCCCAGCACTGCTTTGGCGCCCGAGGAGACGGCGTCGGACACCAGTTCGTGGACCTTGTCCCGGCTTTTCGCGTCAATCAGCGGGCCCACCTTGGACTCCGGTTCGGTTCCGCGCGCGGTGGTCATCTCCTTCATCTTCGCGGCGAACTTCTCCGCGAATTCCGCTGCGACGGACTCGTGCACGATAAACCGGTTGGCAGCGGTGCAGGCCTCGCCCATGTTCCGCAGCTTCGCCAGCATGGCGCCTGCAACGGCGGCATCCAGGTCGGCGTCCTCGAAGACCACGAACGGCGCGTTGCCGCCAAGCTCCATGGACGTGCGCAGGACAGTTTCGGAGGCATCGGCGAGCAGACGGCGCCCAACCTCGGTGGAACCGGTGAAGGAGAGCTTGCGCAGCCGGGAGTCCTTGATCAGCGGGCCTGTAGTGGCACCCGCTGTTGAAGTGGGGATGACGTTCAGGACACCGGCGGGCAGGCCCGCCTCCATCATGACGGCGGCGAACAGCTGGGAGGTCAGCGGGGTCAGGTTCGCGGACTTCAGCACCATGGTGCAGCCCGCGGCAACAGCGGGAGCGATCTTTCGGGTAGCCATGGCCAGCGGGAAGTTCCACGGGGTGATTAGCAGGCAGGGGCCAACCGGTTTCTTGGTGACCAGCAGGCGGGACTTGCCGTCCGGGGACACGGAGTAGCGGCCAAAGGCACGGACGGCTTCCTCGGAGAACCAGCGCAGGAACTCTGCGCCGTAGGTGACTTCACCGCGGGCCTCTGCCAGCGGCTTGCCCATCTCCATGGTCATCAGCAGGGCAAAGTCCTCGGCACGCCCGGTCACGAGCTCAAACGCGCGCCGCAGGATCTCGCCGCGCTCGCGCGGCGGGACCTTTGCCCAGGACTCCTGGGCGGCAACGGCGGCATCCAGCGCCGCGGCACCGTCCTCGGGGCTGGCGTCGGCAATGCTCAGCAGCACTTTGCCGGTAGCCGGATCCTCGACATTAAAGGTTTTACCTGTTGCGGCGGCCCGCCACTCACCATTGATGAGCAGGCCGGTAGGAACAGAGGCCAAAAGGGCGCTTTCGCGTTCTGCGGAAACGGCCGGCTGTGCAGTGACAGTCACGATGACTCCCTCGTCGGTGGGGTGTTGCAGCCCCGGCGGCGGCCGGAGTAGCCGCCGTCGTCCTGGCTGATTAGTTGCCAGACTACTGCTGCGCCACCAGCCGGTCTACGCCTTCACGCACTGCAGAACCACTGAAGGGCTGTGCACCTGCACAGCCCCGGCGGGCTGTTGGGGCCGGCTACCGGGCGGCCAGAACAGCGGAGTAAAGCTCCCGCTTGCTCACCCGGACGTCTTCCGCGACGGCTGCAACAGCCTCCTTCAGGCGGATTCCCTGGGCCACCAGTTCATTGACGGCAGCCACGTGGTCCTCCGGCGTTCCAGCTTCCTGTTCCGGTGCGCCTGCCAGGACGACGGCAATTTCACCACGGACCTCGGTGGTTTCTGCCCACTGCAGGAGCTCGTTAAGGGAGCCCCGGATCACTTCCTCGTAGGTTTTGGTCAGTTCCCGGCACACGGCCACGCGGCGGTCGGGGCCGAAACGCTCGCGCAGCGCCCGCAGCATCACCTCCAGCCGGTGCGGCGCTTCGAAGAACACCATCGTCCGGCGCTCCCCCGCCAGGTCCGCCAGGCGGGACGCGCGCTCGCCTGCCTTCCGCGGGAGGAATCCTTCAAAGCAAAAGCGGTCCGTGGGCAGGCCGGACAGCGCGAGCGCCGTCAGTACAGCTGACGGGCCGGGGACGGCAGTGACCTTGAGCCCGGCGTCGACGGCACCCTCCACCAGCCTGAACCCCGGATCGGACACCGAGGGCATCCCTGCGTCGGTAACCATCAGCAGTGTCTTGCCTGCCCGCACCTGGTCAAGAAGCTCGGCGGTCCTGGCTGCTTCGTTGTGCTCGTGATAGCTGATCACCCGCCCCGCTACGGTGACGCCCAGGCTCTGCACCAGCCGGTGCAGGCGGCGGGTGTCCTCGGCGGCGACGATGTCCGCGGTGCCCAGCAGCTCCACGAGGCGGGCAGAAGCATCGCCCGTGTTTCCTATCGGTGTGGCCGCCAGCACGATCCGCCCATCCGCCGGCGCCGCAGCTCCTGCATCCGCCACCCTTACCGGCTGTTCTCCGGTTTCCTCATCGTGGGTGGGAGTGCCGGAATCAGGGAAGGGGCTGGGGTTAGTTTCCACGCCACCAGCCTACTGCTGAGGAGCGCGGCCAGCCGCAAAAGGTAGCATGGGGCTCGTGACGCAGACCTCGACGCGGCCGGCCGGGGCCGGGTACCCCACGCCCCCGGCGTCCGGCTGTTCCACCCCCGACGTTGAGGGCCGGCCCGCAACCTTTCCTGCCCGCCCGTGGGTCAGCCGTCCCGTTGATGCCTTCACCGCTGAGTCCCTGCAGGCGCGGCTCCTGGGATCTGTCCAGAGCTGGCGGGACTACCCGCCGTCGCTGCGGCTTTGGTTTTTTCTGGTCCCTGTCCTGACTGCCGCAGCCGGCGGGGTCCTGAGGTTCTTCCGGCTTGAGACGCCGCACAAGCTGGTTTTTGACGAAACGTACTACGTCAAGGATGCCTACTCCTACCTCGTCAGCGGTTATGAGCGCAGTTGGCCGGACAAAGCCAATGATTCATTCAACGCCGGTAACCCCGCGCTGCTTCTGGATACTCCCGAGTACGTCGTCCACCCCCCGGTGGGAAAGTGGATGATCGCCGCGGGCATGTGGCTCTTCGGCGCGGACAATTCCTTCGGGTGGCGTTTCGCTGCTGCCCTGACCGGAACCCTGTCCGTCCTGCTCCTGTCGCTCATAGCGCTGAAACTCTTCCATTCGCTTCCCCTGGCCGGCGCGGCAGGACTCCTCCTGGCCGTGGACGGCCACCACCTGGTGATGTCCCGGACTTCACTGCTGGATATCTTCCTGATGTTCTGGATCCTCGCAGCGTTTGGCGCCCTGCTGATGGACCGGGATGACGGCCGACGCCGGCTTGCGGCGCGGCTGGGCAATGTTGCCTCGGCCAACGGTGGGCTTCCCGGCACCGCCGCGTTGCTCTCCGGACCCTGGCTGGGCATCCGCTGGTGGCGGCTGGCGAGTGGCGTATTCCTGGGGCTTGCCGTGGGAACGAAGTGGTCGGGGCTGTTCTTCCTGGCCGTTTTCGGAATCCTTACCGTCCTGTGGGACCTGAACGCACGGCGGGTAGCGGGAATCCGCGGCTGGATCAGCGGCGGCGTGATCAAGGACGGCATCCCGGCATTCCTGGCTATGGTTCCGGTTGCCGCGCTGGCCTACACCGCCACCTGGACCGGCTGGTTCCGCTCCGACGACGCCTACTTCCGCCGCTGGGCACAGAGCAATCCGTCCGCTGAATGGGGCTGGCTGCCGGAATCGGTCCGGTCCCTGGCGCACTACCACCTCGAAGCCTACAAGTTCCACCAGGGCCTGGGGTCAGAGCATCCGTACGAGGCCAGCGCCTGGAGCTGGCTGGTGATGGGCAGGCCAACGTCGTTCTTTTATGAGTCGCCCCAGCGCGGCACCCCGGGCTGCGACGTGGACAAGTGCACCTCCGCCATACTTTCTGTTGGTAATCCCATTATTTGGTGGGCGGCAGCCATATCGCTGGTGGTGCTCCTGTTCTGGTGGGCCGGGCGCCGTGACTGGCGGGCCGGAGCCGTGCTGGCCGGAGTGGCCGCAGGCTACCTTCCGTGGTTCATGTACCCGGAGCGGACCATGTTCTACTTCTATGCGGTGTCCTTTGAACCGTTCCTGGTACTGGCCCTCGCGTACTGCCTGGGGCTGGTCCTGGGCAGGACGACGGACCCGCCGTGGCGCCGCCGGTCCGGCCTGTACCTGGTGGCCCTGTTCGTGGCCGCAGCAGTCATGTTGACAGCCTTTTTCTATCCTGTTTGGGCGGCTGAGGTCATCCCGTACCAGGAGTGGCGGCTCCGGATGTGGATGCCTTCCTGGATCTAGGGCAGGATGGCAGGAGACCCCGACGGAGCCGCTGCCGCGGCATGGCAGCGGAACGGAGACCTGCTGTGAGAGAAGCGAGCACCGAACTGCTGGTTGAGCTTGATGCCGCCAGCAACGTCACGGATCTGTTGCTGGAGCAGCACGCGGCCAACCCTGCCCACGCCCTGTACCGGCGCAAGGGGCCCAACGGCTGGTATGACGTGACGGCGGAGAAGTTTCTGCAGGACGTCAGCGCGCTGGCCAAGGGCCTCATCGCCGGCGGGCTCGAACCCGGCGACACTGTGGCGGTCATGTCCGCCACCTCCTATGAATGGACCCTGGTGGATTTCGCCATTTGGTTCGCCGGCGGTGTGACCGTTCCCATTTATGAAACGTTTTCAGCCAGCCAGGTGGAATGGATCCTCCATGACGCCGGCGTGCGGCGCGTCTTCGCCGAGGACCATGCGAAGGTGAAGCTGGTGGCAGATGTCCTGACCGGCTCCGAGCTCCTGCGGGACCGGCTCATCCACGTGGGCCGGATGGACTTCAAGGGTGAAGCCCCGGACCTCGCGAGCCTGGCCGCCGCTGGAACGGGGGTCACCGACGCGGAGCTGGAACGGCATAGGAGCCGGGCAGGACTGGACGACATCGCCTCCCTGGTCTACACCTCGGGTACCACCGGCAATCCCAGAGGCTGCGAAATCACCCACGGCAACTTTGCCCTGGTGGCCCGCAACATCGTTGCGTTCCTTCCGGAGCTGCTCCTTCAGGACAAGGCCCGAACGCTGATGTTCCTGCCGCTCGCACACGTCCTCGCCCGGGCGGTCCAGGTTGTGTGCCTGACCGCCGGGGCCACGCTCGGGCACACAGGAGCGGCGCAGCTGGCCGATGACATGGGATCGTTCCGGCCCACCTTCCTGCTGGTGGTTCCGCGGATTTTCGAGAAGCTCCGCGCCACCGCAGCACACAAAGCCGCAGCGGCCGGAAAAGCCCGGCTTTTCGACGCTGCGTCGGCTACCGCCATTGAGTACTCGCAGGAACAGGACAAGCGCAGCCGCGGCGAGGGCAGCGGTCCCGGGATGTTTTGCCGCATCCGCCACGGAATTTTCGACAGGCTGCTCTACCCGCGGCTCCGCCAGGCATTCGGCGGCCAGGTGGGCTACACGGTGTCCGGGGCCAGTGCCCTGTCACCGGAGGACGCCCACTTCTTCCACGGGGCCGGGATTCCTGTCCTTGAAGGCTATGGCCTCACCGAGACCACGGCGCCGTGCACCGTCAACACCCCCTCCCGTACCCGGCTGGGTTCAGTAGGCGTCCCCATCCCCGGCACCACCATCCGGGTAGCGGAAGACGGCGAGGTCCTGGTCAAGGGCATTGGCGTCTTCCGGGGCTACCACGCCAACCAGGCCGCGAACGCAGAGGCCTTCGTGGACGGATTCTTCCGTACCGGCGACCTCGGGGAACTTGACCCCCAGGGGTTCCTCACCATCACAGGGCGGAAAAAGGACCTGCTGGTCACCGCCGGTGGCGAAAATGTTGCGCCCGGGCCGCTGGAAGAAAAAATCCGCGCGCATCAGCTGGTGGCCCACGCCGTGGTGCTCGGCGACGGCAGGCCTTATGTGTCCGCGCTGGTGAGCCTGGACCCCGAAGGCCTCACGCACTGGTGTTCCGGGCAGGGACTGCCCACACTTGCTGTCCGGGACGCCGTCGCGGATCAGCGGGTGATTGAGGCGGTTCAGGAGGCGGTTGACCAGGCCAACCGGCAGGTGTCCAAAGCCGAATCCATCCGCAGGTTTGCCCTTCTGGACGCCCAGTTCACTGTCGAGTCAGGGCACCTGACGCCGTCCCTCAAAGTGAAGCGCGCCGCCGTCGTGCATGACTATGAAAGCGAGATCGCCGGACTCTATTCCTGAGCCGCCGCATGGCGCGCCGCCGGCTCGGCCGAGTGGTTGGCTGACTGGCGGGTGCCGTCAGGCCGTTCCTTGACGAGGCCGCGGCGCCGGCGCGTAGGCCAGGTGAGGATCAGGGTAATCAGCGCGGTCAGCAGCACCAGGGCTGCGATCACAATTCCTGCGTCGACCCAGAACTGGCCGGGAAACAGCCGGATGAGGGTGTCATCAAGGCTGAACGTCCACGTGCCGTCGGCAAAGAAGATCCGATGGAACTCGGTGAAGAACTGCTGCCATCCCAGCACTGCGAGGGAACCCAGGCCCAGGATAAGGACCAAGGTGATGATGGAGCCGGCGAACAATCCCCTGCGGACTCCCCCGTTGGTTTTCTTCCGCAGGTAGAGGACAGCGACGATGCTGACCAGGGCCAGCAGCACGCCGGCGCCATAGGTGGAGAGGATCACCAGCTTGACGTCCGCCATATGGCTGACTTCGCCGTCCTTGAACAGTTTGTCGCCGCTGCGGTGCACCAGGTCGCCCAGGTAGCGCGGTCCGGACCAGTTACTGAGATAGTCGACCGCGTAGGAGCCGTAAGTCATCCTGTCGTCGGTGCTGAATCCGTAGCCGTCACCCGGAAATCCGGGGCGGTTGTACTCCACCCAGAGGAACAGCGGACTGGTCACCGCACGTACCGCAAGGATGAGCAGGATCAGGGGGAAGAAGATGGCAAGCAGGACCTGCATCACCCGCGGAGCCACCGGCTTGGCGTTGGCTGCGCTCTCGCGTTGGGCGTTGCGGCGCTCCACCTCCTCCTCCGGAGGACGGACCTGCAGTGCGGAGGTGGGAAGCGGCTCCTTGAAAACAGGCGAGCTGCCGCGCCCGGGTGCAGGATCCGCATCGTCAGCGGCGGCCTCCGCGGCTTTGCGGCCCGCCCGGCTCTCCGGTTGGACGGCTTTGCGGTCCGCGGGGGCGGCGGCAGCATCGGTGATACCAGTAGCGGACGAACCGCCGGCGACTGCTGCGGCTGCACCGCTGCCGGTTACGGAGGAACCGGTACCTGTTGCAGTTGAGCCTGCGGCTGTTAAGGTTGAGCCCGCGCTTGTTGCCACGTCGTCCGCGCCGGAGCTGCCGGATGACTCTCCGGACGTTTCATAGCCCGGGTCATTAGACCCGTGCGTTGCAGAACTGCCGGCGCCTGTACCGGCGGACGTCATCCAGGAAAAGGCCGGTTCGTCGGAGTCCCCTGACGTGTCCAGGACAGGTTCCGGCCGGGGCTCGGTGCGCCTGGCGCGGGCAGGAGTTTCGTCTTTCACAGCAGCGTCGCTTCCCTTGGGCTTCCGCGCCAGGTTGTGGTCCCCCGGCGCGCTTGGTCTGTTGACGAGCCTACCGTCATGGCTCCGCCGCGGGCGCGGAACCACCCCGGAAGGATTACAACGATTCAGGCAACGGTTCAGGCAGCGACTTCCGAATAGCCTGCGTCCTCGCGGCGCAGGTCGCCGCGCTCCCCGGCCAGGTAGGCTGGCCGTCCGCAGGCGAGGACATACAGCCAGTAGCCGGCGAGCACCGCCGCCCCAATGGTGATCTTTGCCCAGACCGGAAGCGCGCTTGGTGTGACAAACCCTTCCACCAGGCCGGAGACAAACAGCACAAGAACCAGGCCCAGGGCTACCGTAATGAGGGATCTGCCCTCCTCCGCTACCGCCCGGCCCCGGGTGCGCGGTCCCGGCGATACCATCGCCCAAAAGATCCGAAGACCGGCTGCGCAGGCGATGAACACGGCAGTGAGTTCCATCAGGCCATGCGGCAGGATGTAGCTGTAAAAAACGTCTGTCTTCCCCGCGGCCGCGAAAATGCCGGCCGCGATACCCACCCCCTGCGCATTGCTGAACAGGATCATGGGCACCCATACTCCGGTGATGCCCAAGGCCACTGCCTGCGCGCTGATCCAGGCGTTGTTGGTCCAGACGGCACCGGCGAAGGACGCGGCGGGGTTCTCCGAGTAATAGTTGATGAAGTCTTCCTCGACGTATTGTTCTGCCGCCGCCTCGGAAGCCACCGCCCGCAACGCTTCGGGGGATGTGCCAATCCAGAACGCGTAGGCTGCGCCGATGAGGACAAAGGCCGCCCCGCAGGCAAGGGTAAGCCACGTGAGCCGGTAGAAAGCGGCCGGAAGGGCCACCACAAAAAACCTTGCCAGGTCCTCCATCACGTTGGAGCGGGCACCGGTAAAACGGGTCCGCGCCTGGGCAAGTGTGGCGGACAAGGAGGCGGACAGGCCGCTCTCCGGAGCCACCGACCGGATGAGCGAAAGGTGGGATGACGCGGACTGGTACAGGGCCAGCAGTTCATCTGCTTCCGGCCCGCTGAGCCTGCGTTTGTGGGCGAGTTCGTGCAGCCGGGACCACTTGTCCGCGTTGACGGCGGAGAACGCGTCCATATCCACGGAACCAGCCTAGCGGGCCGCAATAGACTGTGAATATCCCATCAGCAGCAAGGACAGGAACAGCGTGAGTTCGATCATCACCGGTGAGGCAGTGGTCCTGGAATTACGCCCCGCATCGTTTGCAGCGCGCGCGCTGGGCCTGCTGCTGGATATGGCCTTGAGCATTGTCCTGTTGGCGGTGATCCTGATTCAAGTAGCGGGCGCGGCTGAAGAACTCGACGAAGCCGCCGTGCGGGCCTTGGTGGTGTCCAGCGTGGTGTTCTGCCTGGTGGCTGTTCCGGTGGCTGTTGAGACTCTTAGCCGAGGGCTGTCGCTGGGCAAGCTCGCAGCCGGGCTGAGGGTGGTGCGGGAGGACGGCGGTGCCATCCGCTTCCGCCACGCCCTGATCCGCGGGCTGACCGGATTCCTTGAGATCTACCTGACGCTGGGCGGGGTGGCCATTGCCGTGGCGCTGTTCAACCACAGGTCCCGCAGGCTGGGCGACCTGATGGCCGGGACATATGCCATCCGCCGCCGGGTACCGCTGGAAGAAGTTTCGCCGGTGCCCGTTCCGCCCCGGCTCCAGTCCTGGGCCTCGGCGGCGGATATCGGCAGGATTCCGGATGCGACGGCCCGCCGGGCTTCCCAGTTCCTCCGCCAGGCCAACCGGATGGCCCCGCTGTCCAGGGCCGGCATGGCCGGGTCGATCGCCACCGAACTCGCGGCGCACGTGGCCCCGCCGCCGCCTGCCGGAACAACTCCCGGTGACTACCTTGCCGCGGTGGTGGCCGAGCGGCGGAGCAGGGACCTGGCGAGGTTGTCCGGGGCACGACGGCGGAGCGCTGAGACAGCCGAGCGCCTGCACCGGCTGCCTTTCAGCGGCTGAGCGCCTAGTTGGCGTATTCGCTCCACGGAATATTCCAGTCGCCAAAACCGTCGTCGTTGGCCGCGTAATCGCCCTCGGTGTTGACGATGTGGACAACGTCGCCGGTGCCCATGTTGTCAAAGACCCACGCGGCACCGTCGGGGGCAAATCCAATGCAGCCGTGTGAGACGTTGGTATTGCCGATAAAGGGGTAAGCAGATTCCAGTGCCTGGTGGATATAAGCACCGCTGAGGGTGAGCCGGATGGTGTATTCGACGTCAACGTCCCCGTAGTAGGCCGGATCGTCGGGCTTCAGCCCGATGCTCGAGGCCCGGAAGTGGTCATAGCGCTTCTTCTCCATCAGCACCCCGTACCCGCGCGCGGACGGGAACCGCTTATCCCCCATGCTCACCGGCAGCGTCTTGACCACCTGGTCGTTGACGCTGAGCGTGAAGGTGTGGGCTGCTGCATCCGCCACTGCCACCTTCTTGTCACCAATGGCGACGTTCACCTTCTTGTTGAAGTTGGCGATCTGGCCGTTGCCGAGGTCCACGCCGAACAGCTGCATGTCCATGGTGATCGTGGAGTTTGCCGCCCAGAAATTTTCCGCGCGGTACCGGACCATGGTGTCGCTGTGCCAGTGGAAGTCACCCACCTGGCCTGCGCTGCTGGTGATGCTGATGGCCTTTTCCACCGCCTCACGGTTAAGCACGGGTTCGCTGAAGATAACCTGCAGCGGCTGCCCGACACCCACCTTCATGCCATCCAGCGGGTAGATAGCGGCATCGGCCTCGTGGGAACTGGAAACGGTGCTGAAGGCCTGGGTGGTGCTGGTCTCGCGGCCGGCCCCGTCCTTCACGACGTAGGTGTAGCTGTAGTCCGTATTGAATTTCAGCGGCCCGGAGGCCGTCCAGCCTGTGCCGGCGGCGTCGATGCGGCCCTCCACCGTCTCTCCGGAGGTGCTGGTGAGGGTGACGCGTTCTATGGTGCCGTTGGACACCTTCAGGGACACCGGGGCTGCCGGGTTCACCTGCTTGGCGCCGTTAACCGGCACGGCGTCGAACTTGACCGGGGCAATCACCGGCGCTGCGATGCCGGGTGATGTCCTGGCAGCGGACCCCGACTCCGACTCGATGGCTCCGCGGGCAATTCCCGGTGCCACTGCAGCGAACACCCCGCCGACGGCGGCGAGGAGGCAGACGGCCACCACCACAAGTATCTTCTTCACACGACCCGGCCGGCGGGACTGGACTTCGGGCTCCATATTTTGATCCTAGGCGCAGAAAGTAACAGCCCGGGTGCTCGGGGCACCCGGGCAGTTCACTTCTTAGTAACGATAGTGCTCGGGCTTGTACGGACCGGCGACGTCCAGATCCAGGTACTCCGCCTGGTCCTTGGTCAATTCGGTCAGCTCCACGCCCAGCGCACCCAGGTGCAGGCGGGCAACTTTTTCGTCCAGGACTTTGGGCAGGACATAAACCTGGTTTTCGTACTCGCGCTCCCCCTCGGGCTGGTCCTTCTTGGTCCACAGCTCGATCTGGGCGATGGTCTGGTTGGCGAAGGAGTTGCTCATCACAAAGGACGGGTGCCCGGTGGCGTTGCCCAGGTTCAGCAGGCGTCCTTCAGACAGGACGATGATGGAACGCTCGGCTTCGGTGCCGGCCTCGAAAACCCATTCGTGGACCTGCGGCTTGATTTCCACCTTTTTGATGCCCGGGATTCGGGCGAGTCCGGCAATGTCGATTTCGTTATCGAAGTGGCCAATGTTGCCCACAATCGCCTTGTTCTTCATGCCGGCCATGTGCTCGGCCATGATGACGTCCTTGTTGCCGGTGGTGGTGATGAAGATATCGCCCTGGGCCAGGACGGACTCCAGCTTGGCCACCTGGTAGCCGTCCATGGCGGCTTGCAAGGCGCAAATGGGGTCGATCTCCGTGACAATCACGCGGGAACCCTGGCCCCGCAGCGCTTCCGCGGCGCCCTTGCCGACGTCGCCATAGCCGCAGACGACGGCGACCTTGCCGCCCATGAGGACGTCCGTTGCGCGGTTGATGCCGTCCGGAAGGGAGTGCCGGATGCCGTACTTGTTGTCGAACTTGCTCTTGGTGACGGAGTCGTTGACGTTGATTGCGGGGAAGAGGAGCTTGCCCTGTTCAGCCAGCTGGTACAGGCGGTGGACGCCGGTGGTGGTTTCTTCGGTGACTCCCTTGATGGCGGCGGCCGTGCGGGTCCACTTCTGCGGGTCTGCGGCGAGGGAGCGGCGCAGCACGTCAAGGAAGATGCCGTATTCTTCGGAATCCGTGGGGTCGTTGGACGGAACGTTACCCACGGCCTCTAACTCGGCGCCCTTGTGCACCAGCATGGTGGCGTCTCCGCCGTCGTCAAGGATCATGTTGGGGCCGAGCTCCGGGTTGGTCTCCGCGCCGGGCCAGGTGAGGATCTGCTCCGCGGTCCACCAGTATTCCTCGAGCGTCTCGCCCTTCCATGCAAACACCGGGACACCCTGTGGGTCCTCCACGGTGCCCTTACCCACCACCACGGCAGCCGCGGCTTCATCCTGGGTGGAGAAGATATTGCAGGAAGCCCAGCGGACCTCGGCGCCCAGGGCGGTAAGGGTTTCGATCAGCACCGCAGTCTGCACCGTCATGTGCAGCGACCCGGCGATCCGCGCGCCCTTAAGCGGCTGGGTGGGGCCGAATTCCTCGCGGAGGGACATTAGGCCGGGCATCTCGTGCTCCGCCAGGCGGATCTGGTGCCTGCCTGCCTCTGCCAGCGAGATGTCGGCAACCCTGTAATCAAAAGCCATGGTGAATCCTTTACTCTGTCCGGCCAGGAGCCGGATGCTGCTGCGGTGCCGGGCCGGGGAGCCGCGGCGTGTGCGCCGGTGGTTTGTACTGGCGGGGGGTTAAACGGCCCGGCGTCTGCCGGCGGCTGAATCGTGCTGGTCCGAATCGTGCTGGTCCGAACCAGCTGCCGCCGCTGCCGCCAGGAGTTCGGGCGGCAGGAGGAGGGGAATCCCGTCCTCGATGGCATAGCGGGGCCTCACGCCGGACTCGCCCGCGACGGCTGCAACAAGTTCCCCGCCTTCCTGCACCAGGGCGGACCCTGTTACCGGGCAACGCAGAACGGACAGGAGTTCAGGACTGATATTCGGCATTGTTTTTTCATGCTCCTGGCGGGCGCGCCGGCGCCGGTAGCGGACGGAAGTGCAACTTCCAGCCTACCGCCAGATGCCGCTCAGGACGGTTCCCGCAGGGCGCGGAGGTGGCCCCTGCGGGTTCCTTCAGCGCCGGCCGGGGCTTCAAGCGCCGAATGGGAGCCGCGCTGACCGGACGGCGGCGGCGCCTGGGCAGGCAGGGCAGCGGCGTCCCGGACCGCGTTGGCCAGTGCCAGGAGGTCATCCGGGCCGGGCTGCTGCGGCGTGGAGGGCATGGCCAGGCGCAGAACCTCCCAGCCCCGCGGGACAGTCAGAGAATCAGCGTGCTGCTCACACAGATCGTAACAATGGGGTTCGGCGTAGGTGGCCAGCGGACCAAGGACCGCCGTGGAATCCGCGTAGACGTACGTCAGAGTGGCTACCGCTGACTGGCGGCACGCAGATCTTGAACACTGACGGATAGCTCCCACGACATCACAGACTACTCCGTGCAGGCGGTAAAACACGGTATTGCCGCCCCGGGTCGACGCGCACCGGTGCATGCAGCCCATGTGTCGCGTAAATCCGCCCCCGGGTTTACAGTCGATATATGCAGTCATCGAACCATGAATCAGGCTTTTCGGTCCGGTTGGCTGATCCGGATGCCCACACTGACCCAGGCAGCGCGGCGCCGGGCAAGAGCTTTATGATGCGCCGCCGCAACCGCCACGGACGGGGCCTTCGCGGGGAAGTGATGCTCCCGACCCATCCCGGTTACCGCACCCGTTCGGACCGCTTCGATGACATGGTGCTGGACTCCGCGCAGCGCCTGCATGACATCTGGGGCAAGACCCTTGACGGTGTCCGTTTCGGCGTCGATGAAATCCCGCCGGACCTTGAGCAATTGGCGGCAAATGGCACCACCGCCCCCATGGGTTCCTACACCCCGGCGACCGACGGGGACGGGCCGATGATCACGGTGTACCGCCGGGTGGTTGAGCAGGCGTGCGGGAGTGTGGACGAACTCCACGACCTGGTCCATGACGTGGTGGTGGAGCATACGGCTGAAATGCTGGGTGTTGCCCCGGAGACCCTTGACCCCGTCTACCGCCGCCGGTACTGATCCCGCTGCATCCGCACCAGTCACTGCTTTTATCAGGCATCGGCTCTGACAGGCATCGGCGGATCTTCAGTAACTCAGCGTGACAGGCACCGTTTCCTGTCCCGCCGCTGCCGGCAGGAAGGCAAGCGTCGACACATCGTCACGCCCGTCCTGCTGCAGCAACAGAGCTCCATACACAGCGTCGCCGGAAGCCGACACCACATAGCCGACGACGGCGGAATCCTCGGCATTTTCCGGAATGGCGATGGAGGCGGTGGTTCCGCCGGCAATGTCTGCGGTGGACGGCGCCCGGACCTTCCCGTCGGCAGTGATGGCGGAATAGGTGATGGTGGCCCGGTTGTCCAGGGCACCGAAAACAAGGTGGCGCTGGCCTCCCTGGGGAACGGGGACCACGTGCTGGCTGCCGAGTCTTACTCCCGATGCTGCCCACGCGACGTCTGCGGCCTTGCCGTCCTGGAGGCCCCGGGTCACCCGGGTGGCAGCGACAAAGGTGACATCCGACGATGCCTCCACCGTGTAGTGGCCTGCCGGGACGCCGGCCAGCGGAATTTCCGTGGCGGTGCCCGCCTTGGCTGTGATGACTCCCCCATTGGGCAGTGCCCTCTGGCCGTCGCGCCCGTAGAGCTTGACCTCCACCACGGCGTCTGAGGGGCCGGGGACGGTGAGCTGCAGGGCTGGCCCGGCGTCCTCGTACCCTGGCCTTCCGGTCAGCGCAGCTGATTGGCCAGGGTCCTGGATATCGACTCCGGTCATCACCTGCCGGACCGCCGGCGCCGCTCCCGGGGTTATGAAGTCCACGCCGCCAGGAGTCAGCCCGCGCAGGGCGCTCTGCTGGATGATGGCTGCGACGGGGCCTCCGGCGCTGCGTACGTGCACGCTGAGCTGCGCCTCTCCGGGAGCCAGCCCGGCGAGGACTACCGGCCGCGATGTCCCTGGTGCCACGAGCAGCCCCCGGCTGCCGGGTGCCTGGATCTGCCCCGAGGACCCGAAAAGTTCGAGGCTGACGGTGGCCGGAGTGGAAGACCCGTTGGTCAAGACCAGCACCGACGTTCGGCCCACGGTGGTGCTGGCACCCGCGAGCCATTGGTCATTCGCCGGCTGCAGGCAGTTGGCTGCAGCAATTCCCTGCAGGTCGCCGTCGGTTGCCGTGAACTTCATGGCCGCTGCCGCCGAGGCCTGCTGGTTTACCACGGCATCGGCGCTAAGCACGCTGATTTGGTCCACCCGTTGGCCGGCCACCACGCCGGCGAGGAGCTCCTGCGCACCTCCTGCGATGGCAGCTGCCGGGGCCTGCTCTTTTCCGATCTCAACCGCTGTTGCTCCGCTGAGTTCCGACAGCCGGCTTGCCGGCAGCACCCCTCCTGCGCTGAGTACTGCTCCGGTGACCGAGCTTGCGGCCGTTGCCGACTCCGGGCTGAATTGCGGATCGGTGCCCGCTTCAGTACCTTCCAGCAGCCTGGCCGGACCGGGACAGACCCCAACACTGGTGCCCGCCGGCACTGCCGATTCACCCGCGGGTACGGCTCGGCTGGACACGGGCTGCGGAAGGATTGATCCGGCCGCCACTACGGCGCCGGCACTGGCGATGACGACGGCGGCAGACGCCAGGCTGGTCACCAGCGCCTTCCTGCGCCAGGCCGCCGGGCGCCGGGCAGGTTCAGAGCTTTTCGCGGGTTCGACGGCCGTCGCACCGCCTGGCCCCGATGCTTCCGCGGACGTGGAGGTTCTATGCATTCTGGTGTTCCTTACGCAGCGATCCTTCGTTCCGTGAAAGACCTGTCCTCTGGCGCGGGGCAGGCATCGGGATGGCAAGCATGATGGTCAGACCAATAACGGTGCACTGCGCGATTCCAGACCACAGGGCCCACGGGTTCTCGTACCGCACCGTGAGGTGGCCAGCCGAAGCCGGGAGGGTAAAGGCTTGCGACCATCCGGAAGTTGTTGAGGTCAGCCTGCGGCCGTCCAGCCATGCACTCCAGCCGGGATCCGCCCGTTCCGCCAGTACCAACAGACGGCCCTCCGGCCCTTCGGGAACAGCGGCATCGACGTCGTCATACCCTGACGGGACGAGGGCGGTGGTGGCGCCTTCTGCGTCAACAACCCGTACCCGGTGGGCCACGTCCGCCGCATGGAGGGCCGGCTGGTTCAGTGGAGTGATCCGCCACAGCCATCCGGTGTCTGTCTGCCCCACCGCGATGAGCCCGGGGACGGCATCCATCCTGCTGGCGGTGAGCTGGGCTGCCGTATCTGCTGCCCGGAGAACCACAAATCCGGCCCCCAGCTGTTCGAGGTCGGTCCGCGGGTCCACGCCTTTGCCAGCTACCAGCGTTGCCACCACGCGGCGGACCGCGGAGGTGACGTCGTCGTCGTCGCGCACTGTTTCTGATCCCGGCGCGCCCAGGATGTTACGCACTGAGGCGATGGTTGAAAGGCTGTCCAGGGTTGTGCCCGCGCCCCTCATGAGGGAAGCATCATACGTGCCGTTCTCGCCGGTGCTGATGGACAGGGTGCGTGTCTGTTCAGGCCCGGTTCCGCGGTCCGTGGCTGTCGCCGGAAGGGTGCGCACGCCGGTTGCCTCGACAAGCCGGGGCGTGCCCAATGCGGTGGAGGCCGTGGGCATTTGGGCCGTGGCTGCAGCTGGACGGAGAAGGTTCTGCGCCGACCATGCAGCCATTCCTGCCAGGGGGCCGGCAAGCAGAAGCACCATGGCGCATGCCGCCGCGGACTGCAGTGCCCTCCTGGGTTTCGCAGTGCCCGCCGCTGCCCGGTCCGCGAAGTCCAGCAGCCGCTCGGCTCCCAGGACCGCGGCAGCGAGCAGGGCAAACGCCGCTGCGGAAACCGCCGCTCCAGGGAAGGGTGTGACCATGGTGTCGGCATTTATGCCGGTAGCCACATGCCCGGCCAACCAGCCTCCGGCGAGCGCGATAGTGGCAACCACCCACAGGGACCTGGCCATTCCGGCCCGTTTACCGGGCATGCCGGTGGCAGCCACTGCCAGGAGCACCACGGGGACACCAGCAAGGAGGGCCAGCAACAGGGCCCACGGCACCGTGCTGCCCGCGAAGTACGGCAGTCCGGCCAGCCCGCTGTTGGGACCGAACTCGAGCGGCTGGCCGAGCAGTTGCTGCCACAGCGGGGCGGCATCAAAACCCAGCGGCAGGCCGGGATCGGCCAGCAGGGCCCGCGGCCTGTCAAGCGCTGAAAGCCCGAACGGGATAAACAGGGCCGCAGTGGGCAGCAATGCCCACCATACTGTCCGGCCCCGGCGCCCGCGGAGAAGCCAGCAAAGAATTATGACCACTGTCGCAGGTATCAGCAGTGACGGCGCGGACGCCGTCACAACAGCCAGCACCAGGCCGGCCGCCGCTGCAGCCGTCCACGACGGCACTCCATTGATTCCGGGCTTCACCGGCGTCGGCCCGGTGAAGCGGCGGTCACCGGCAGCCGGCTGCTGGAATCGTCCCTGTCCCACAGCGGAGCCAGTCGCCCGCAGCAAGGCCAGGACCAGCAGCGGAATCATGATGTGCGCAACAAGGGCTCCAACCCGGCCCTGGTTGAGGGCCACCTGCAGGGCCGGGGCCGCGGCCCAGAATAAAGCTGCTGCCAGGCGCAGGCGGCGGCGGACGGTCAGGCCGCCTGCAGCAAACCATGCGGTGAGGCCGGACAGCGGCATGCCGAGCAGCAGCAGCCAGGCCATGGCGGCATTGGCGTCACCGCCCCCCAGCACACCCAGGACCCAGAGGACATACCCAAAGGGATCCCCGCGTCCGGGAAGCCCGGCACCCAGGGAAATCCACCAGCTGGACGCGTGGTGCCAGATGTCGTCAAGGCCGGCTGAGACCGGAATCAGCGCCCCGCCGGTAACGGCAGGGGCGCCGAAAAGTCCGGCTAAGCCCAGCAGCGAGGTAATGGACGCGATAATGACCGTGGCCAGGGCTCCGTTGCCCACCCAGCCGCGCTTGCTGGTGGCAAGCGCTGCGAAGTCGTCCTCGGCGTCGCCGGTGGGCTGGTTCGCCAGCGGGTCCTGTTCGAGGTAATCCGCCGGGCTCCCGTCCGAACCAAGCGCCTCCATGAGGGAACGCCGGTGGCTCCAGACCTCACGGCGGGGTGTCTGAAGCTTACGGATTACCGACCGGCGGATGCGGCGGCTGTTCCTGGCGTTCGCCCTTGCCCTCATCACTGCGCGCGGGCGGCCGAGCGCTGCGAACGTTGCTGCCAGCTGTGTAATGCCGTGCCCGGGATCCTTTACGGCAATGCTCAGCACCAGTTTGAAGATGCTGCCCAGGAGGGCGGCGACGCCGTGGACGGGGACCATCCACGGCGTCGCGTGCTTCAGCCTCAAATGGACCTGCGCTTTACGGGCCGCGGCGGCGTTGCCCAGCGCATGGGGCCGGTGCACTACGTGGAACATCCTGGCCGCGGGGACGACCACCACGCGGTGCCCGGCCAAGCGGTTGCGCCAGCAGAAATCGACGTCGTCGCCGCTGCCGGGGAGTGCGGGGTCAAAGCCGCCAAGCTGCTCCCAGACGTCGCGGCGGATAAGCATGCCGGCGGAATTGACGGCGAAGGTATCGCTGCGGCCGTCGTATTGCCCCTGGTCAAGTTCATCGGCGTCAATGAGGGTCAGCCGCTCCGCCCAACGGCTGGTGGAGAGGCCCACGTCCACCAGCTTGCGTCCGGCGTGCCAGTCCAGCTGCTTGCAGCCGGCAACTGTTACGGAGGGGGCGCGCTCGACGGCGAGGAGCAGTTCGGCGAGGGCCTGCGGCGCGGGTGCGGCGTCATCGTGAAGCAGCCAGATCCACTCAGAACTGCCGTTGCCGTGATCGGCCCGCCAAGGGGCGAGTTCGGCGAGGCCCGCGGATACCGCAGCACCCATGCCGTTCTTTCCGCGATGGCTTACTACGCGCGCCGCGCCCAGGGCCTGTTCAAGGAGGGCTTTGGAATTATCGCGGGAGCCGGTGTCGACGCCGATGACGGCGTCAGCAGCCCGGGTCTGATCCGCCAAAGCTGCCAGGGTTCTGGGGAGATAGGCACTGCCGTTGTGGGCAACCACAACGGCAGTGACGTGGACATCCTGAAGAATTAGATTGCTCGCTTCCTTAGCCGCCGGCGCTCACGCTCGGAAAGGCCTCCCCAGATGCCGAACCGTTCGTCATTGGCCAGGGCGTATTCGAGGCACTGGGACCGCACGTTGCAGGCACCGCAAACCTTCTTGGCATCCCGGGTGGACCCTCCCTTTTCAGGAAAAAAGGCCTCGGGGTCGGTTTGGGCGCAGAGGGCGTCCGTCTGCCACCCAAGTTCGCCTTCATCACCCAGGTCCTGCTGGAAGGGCAGTCCAATCCATACAGGCTGTGCCGTTCCGGCCGCAGCCAGCTC
This sequence comes from Arthrobacter sp. sptzw42, assembly GCF_059089685.1. Taxonomy (NCBI): domain Bacteria; kingdom Bacillati; phylum Actinomycetota; class Actinomycetes; order Micrococcales; family Micrococcaceae; genus Arthrobacter; species Arthrobacter sp. sptzw42. Next base: position 247,577 of record NZ_JBNHEX010000001.1, on the reverse strand, counting down.
CATGGGCGGGTCGAGCTCATCCTCGGGGTCCTGCCCGCCATTCAGAAGTGCCTCATGTGCGGCAAGGAAAGCTGTGGCCTGGTCCTCCTGGGAGTCCCTGTTGCTTGTGTTGTACCGCTCCGCGGCGTCAGGATCGGCCGGATCGACATACCAATCGCTGGGAACGCCCCGCGCACGGTACTTTGCCGTTGCCTGACCGGCCACGACGGCATCTTCCTGGATACGCTCTGCTTGCCCCACGGCGACCCTCCTGATGTTGCAACCCTTGCCTGGATACGTGGACACTCGGTTGTGTGCCGGTATTTACGCAGGTGCCTTTAGACATCTAATTACACGCGTGTAACTTGGGTGAGTCAAGCCGCTGCCCGGATAATAATCACCAACAGCCCCCAACATGGTGCACGCCACGCCCGAACTTTTGGCGGGTTACCCATTCCCGCACCGTTTATGCAGCGCTTCCGCTCCGGAAACACCGCCGTAAGCCCGGTTCCCGGCCCCTGTACGGCAAAGTGCCCCATCTGCTGACGAGACGAAGATCACCTGAGCGGCCTCACGTTTTTGTCGGGGTGACGCACCGGTGACCGCGCTCCTCTGCGGTGGCAGGATTAGGGCATGACTACCCCGGCAATCGATCTGATGACCAGCCTCCGCTCAGGCAACTCCACCGCCCCGCGCCTTACCTGGTACGGCCCGGACTCGGAGCGCGTAGAGCTCTCCGGGAAGGTGCTGGACAACTGGGTGGCCAAAACCAGCAACCTGCTCCAGGACGAGCTGGACGCCGAACCCGGCATGCGGCTGGCGCTGGACCTGCCCGCGCACTGGAAAGGCCTGGTCTGGGCCCTGGCCGCCTGGCAGCTGGGCATGGAGACGGTCCTCAGCGGTGATGCGGCGGACCTTTTGGCCACGGCCACTCCGGAAGCGGCAGCAGGGAAGTACGGCGCCGTCGTGGCCGTGGCACTGCCGGCCCTGGCTATGCGCTGGGCCGGTGAACTGCCCGCCGGCTGCCTTGATTACGCGGCGGACGTGCGCTCCCACGGTGACGTTTTTATGCAGCACACCGAAGCCGACCCCCTGGCCTGTGCGATCGTTGCCCAGGACGGCCGCCGGCACTCCCACCAGGATCTGCTGGACGGCTTCGCAGTGTCCCACGGGGAGGCCGTGCGGCTGCACATTCCGGGGCGGGACGGGCTGGAGGCGGCGCTGGCCAATGCCTTGGGCGCGTGGCGGCACGGGGGCTCAGTGGTGATGACACATCCCGACGTGGAGCCCACTGAGAAGCTGCTCGCCGCGGAACGCATCCACGGCACCTGATATCGGCTTCTGAGCAACATCCCTGATTGGGGGCTGGCCCGGCTTTCCGGGCCGGCCCCGCTTTCAGGCCGGTCTAGTTTTTGGGCCGGGCGGGGTCTTCTGTTACAGGCTCCCGCTCCGGAACGCCGGCGCCGGCATCCGCGGAATGGTGGTGGAGTTCGATGAGTTCGTGGTCGTGGGAGAACTCCGGCTCCTGGTCCAGTTCCTTGTTGAACACCAGGAACCGGTAGGCGAAGAAGCGGACCACCGTGGCCACCAGGATTCCTGCCACTCCCGCGAAGAAGAGCATGTTCTTGTCTGTTATGCCGAGTCCGTACTTCGCCAGGGCAGTGAAGCCGGTGGAGATGCCGATGCCGATGCCGTTGATAAGGATGAACATCAGGAATTCACGGAGCACGTTGTCCTGCCTGCGGTGCCGGAAGGTCCAGAGGCGGTTGGCAATCCAGGAAAATATGGTGGCTACGGAGGCGCCAACAAACCTGGCTTTGGCCTCGCTGTCCGTCATGGGGCCGTGCATGAGGTAATACGTGAGGCCGTTGTCGATGACGAATGCCACACCGCCTACGGCTCCGAATTTGGCCACCTCACGCCAAAAAAGTGAGGCGAGCCCCCGGATGCGATCTGTAAGCGTGTTAAACATGACCCTCCATGGCCGTTGAAACAATGGGCCACACGGCCGGAGGCCCATTTTAGCCCCTGAAGCTGGAGGGCAGCCCCCTAACGTGGGGCAGGAACGGACCGGCGGAGTCAAAACTGCTTCCCCGCCGCGTCCCAAAAAGCGGGATACCCTGCGGTCTTCGGTAGGCTGGCACATGTGACTTTTCCAGTAATAGGTGTAGTTGGCGGCGGCCAGCTCGCGAGAATGATGGCCCCAGCCGCAACTGCGCTCGGCTTTGAACTGCGTGTCCTTGCCGAAGGCGACGACGTCTCCGCCGTCTCGGCGGTGGCCTTATCACCAGTGGGTGATTACAAGGACCTGCAGACCCTTTTGGAGTTCTCCCGGGGCCTGGACGTCATGACCTTCGATCACGAGCACGTCCCCACGGCCCATCTGCGGGCCCTGCAGGAGGCCGGGGTCAACGTCCAGCCCGGCCCCGACGCCTTGGTCCACGCCCAGGACAAACTGGTGATGCGGGCCGCCATTGAGCGGCTGGAGCTTCCCAACCCCGCGTGGGCTTCGGTTGCCGATGTGGCCGGGCTCATCAACTTTGGCGAGGACACGGGATGGCCGGTAGTCCTGAAAACGCCCCGCGGCGGCTATGACGGCAAGGGCGTACGGATCATCTCCTCAGCTGAAGAGGCTGCCGAAACCACAGAATGGTTTGAGGCCATGAGCCCGCTTCTCGCGGAGGCGAAGGTCGACTTCACCCGGGAACTTTCCGCGCTTGTGGCCAGGACCCCCGACGGCGAAGCCCGCGCCTGGCCCGTGGTCCACACCATCCAGGTTGACGGGGTGTGCGACGAAGTCATTGCCCCCGCCCTGGACATCCCGGTGGAGGTTGCCGCGGCCGCCGAGGATGCCGCCCTGCGGATAGCCCATGAACTTGGAGTGACAGGGGTCCTTGCCGTGGAGCTCTTCGAAACTCCTGGTACAGGTGCGGGGTTCCTCATCAATGAACTGGCCATGCGCCCCCACAACACCGGGCACTGGACCCAGGACGGGTCCGTCACCAGCCAGTTTGAACAACACCTCCGTGCGGTCCTGAACCTGCCGCTGGGGGCAACGGACGTCCTGGCTCCGGTAGTGGTGATGAAGAACTTCCTGGGCGGCGAGAACCAGGACCTGTTTTCCGCCTTCCCGCTGGCGCTGGCCAGCGAGCCGGCGGCCAAGGTGCACTGCTACGGCAAATCGGTACGGCCGGGCCGGAAGATCGGCCATGTGAACCTGGTGGGGTCATCCACGGACGAGGTTGACGCCGTCCGGCGCCGTGCAGGAACCGTGGCAGGCATCATCCGCGACGGGCGGGTACCCGCAGAAGAACCCCCGGCAATTTTTGAGGAGAAGGCATGAGCGCCGAAACCAGCCCCGCCCGGGGTTCCGCCGGCAACCCGCTGGTAGGGCTAGTGATGGGTTCGGATTCGGACTGGCCGGTCATGGAGGCTGCCGCTGACGCCCTCGCGGAGTTCGGCATCCCCTTTGAAGCCGACGTTGTGTCCGCCCACCGGATGCCCACTGAGATGATCCGCTACGGCCAGACCGCGCACGAGCGCGGGCTGCGGGTGATTATTGCCGGCGCCGGCGGTGCCGCCCACCTGCCCGGGATGCTGGCCAGCGTCACTCCGCTCCCCGTGATCGGAGTGCCGGTCCCGCTCAAGACGCTGGATGGCATGGACTCGCTGCTCTCCATTGTGCAGATGCCCGCCGGTGTTCCCGTGGCCACCGTTTCCATCGCCGGTGCACGCAATGCCGGCCTCCTGGCGGTCCGGATGCTTGCAGCAGGCACGGACGAGCTCGCGGCGTCGCTGCGCGCCGACCTACTGGAGTTCGCCGCAGACCTGAATGCCGTAGCGTCGCGCAAGGGGGCAAACCTGCGGCAGAAGGTCAGCGAGGTCTTCGCCGAAGGCAACGGCCCGCTCCGGGGCAGCCGTTAGGAAGGCGGCCGTGTCCAGCAGAAAGCTCCCGCCGCCCGCTTCTGACGCGACGCTGACCGATCCGGTCCGCTACCCGGTGAGCGCCTCCTCCCCGGTCAGGACCAAGCGGGGCTTCGTGCTTGTGCTCCTGACTCTTTTGGTGCCGGGCAGCGCTCAGCTCGTCGCGGGCGACCGCAAACTGGGGCGCGCTGCGCTTCGGGTCACGCTGTGCGTCTGGGCGGCCCTGGTGCTGGCCGTGCTCCTGCTGGTGTTCAACCGGCCGCTGCTCATCAACATCGTGACCCACCCGATTGCCTCGCTGGTCATCGTGATCCTGCTGGCGGCACTCGCCGCCGGGTGGGCACTCCTGTTCATCAATACGCTGCGGCTCATCCGCCCGGTCCTGCTGGCACCACCGGCACGGCCCGCCGTCGTGATCTCGCTGGTTGTGGCGATGGTCCTGGGCAGCGGAACCCTGGGTTACACGGCCTACCTGCTCAACGTGGGGCGCAACGCGATCGGCAGCATCTTTTCCGCCGGCCCCGCTATCGACCCCGTGGAGGGCCGCTACAACTTCCTGATGATGGGCGGTGACGCCGGCGACGACCGCACCGGCAGGCGCACCGACAGCCTCTCGGTCCTGAGCGTGGATGCCGAAACCGGCCAAACCGCCATCATCTCCGTGCCCCGGAACCTCCAAAACGCCCAGTTCAGCGAGGACTCCCCCATGCGGGCGATCTACCCTGACGGGTACGACTGCGGTGACGCCTGCCTGATCAACGCCATCAACACCGAAGTAAACAACTCGCACGCCGACCTCTACCCCGGCGTTGCAGATCCCGGGGCGCAGGCCACGCTCGAGGCGGTGTCCGGAACGCTGGGAATCACGGTGCAGGCGTACGTGCTGGTGGATATGGAGGGGTTTTCCAAGCTGATTGACGCCATGGGCGGCATCAGGATCAAGGCCGGCGGCTGGGTGCCCATCAGCGGCGAAACCATTGATGAGGCCAACGGCATCCATGGGATGCCCCTGGGCTGGATCCCCGCCGGGGATCAGACGCTGGATGGCTACCATGCACTCTGGTACGGGCGGTCGCGCGAATTCGTTGATGACTACGCCCGTATCCAGCGCCAGCAGTGTGTTCAGCAGGCGATGCTCAAGCAGTTGGACCCCGCTACCCTGCTGAGCAAGTTCGAGGAAATCGCCAACGCCGGAACAAAGGTGGTGGACTCCAATATCTCCTCCTCGCAGCTGGGAAGCTTTGTGGACCTGGCCATGAAGGCAAAAGGCCAGGAGATCAAACGCCTCACCATCGGCCCGCCGGATTTTGACGCGTCATTCTCCACCGTGCCCGACTTCGACGTCATCCATGAGCGGGTGGACCAGCTCTTGGCTCCCGCTCCGGAAGCCCAGTCCGCCGGGCTGCCGGATGACGCCATGGTGGTGCCGCGCACTGTCGGCGGAGGGCTGCAGGCTGCACCGGCACGTTTGGACACCGCGCTGCCCGTTGCCGGCGGAATCCGGACCCAGCAGTCTCCCCCGGCTGCGGACTTCACTCCTGTGACCACCACTCCTGACGGCGAGCCGATCACCGAAGAGATGCTCAACGAGCTCAAGAGCCAGGGCGAAGAGCAGGCCATCCGGGAACTTGTGGCAACCAACGGCCAGTGCGCCCCGTTGTAGCCGCCGCCACCACATTCACCTACGGAACGGACACCGCCTTGTACGAGATTGAGAACGTCCTCCGGGACTATGCCTGGGGATCGACGACGGCGATCGCCGCCCTGCTGGGGCGTCCAGAGTCGGGCGGCCCGGAAGCCGAGTTGTGGATCGGAGCGCACCCGGACTCACCGTCCCTGGCCCACCTGCCCGAGGACGGCTCCACGGCTCCCCTGGACGCCCTGATCAAAAGGGACCCGGAACATTTCCTGGGTGTGGACTCCGTGGCGCGTTTCGGTCCCCGGCTGCCCTTCCTCACCAAGATCCTGGCGGCTGCCCAGCCGCTGTCCCTCCAGGTGCACCCAAGCCTTGAGCAGGCGAAGGCGGGCTTTGCCCGGGAAAACGCCGAGGGCGTCGCAGCCGATGCCCCCGACAGGAACTACCGGGACGATAACCACAAACCCGAGATGATTTTTGCCCTGACACCGTTTGAGGCGCTGTGTGGTTTCCGGCCGGCCGCCGCCAGCCGGGCAGTCCTGCAGCACGTGGCCGCCGCCTGTGATGCAGGCGGGCGCGGGGTGCCGGCACTGATCACCGCCCTGCTGGCGGATCTTGACGACAAGGATGAACGCGCCGCCCTGCGTACGGCCTTTGAGCGGCTGATCTCCGGCGGCCAGGCCGTGGCTGAGGGTACAGCGCTGGTGGTGGCGGCCTTGCATTCCGGAGCTTCGCTGGCTCCCTTCGACGCCGAATTCTCAACCGCGATCAGCCTCAACGAGAAGTACCCCGGCGATCCCGGCGTGCTGATCTCGCTGCTGCTGAACCGCATCTCCCTTGAGCCCGGTGAGGCGGTCTACCTTCCTGCCGGCAACGTCCACGCCTACCTGCACGGCCTCGGTGTTGAGGTCATGGCGTCCTCCGACAACGTCCTGCGCGGAGGGCTCACCCCCAAGTACGTGGACGTCCCCGAACTGCTGAAAACCATCGACTTCCAGCCCGTGGCAGTGCCGATGCTCGAGGCTGAGCGGACCGTGATGGACCAGGAGCTTTTCCGCCCGCCCTTTGAAGAATTCCAACTGCAGCGCATCGAACTCGCCCCCGGCGCCGGGCCCGTCCCGCTGGCCCAGTCCGGCGCCGCTGTGGTGATCGTGGTTGCCGGAGATGTCTATCTGGACTCGCCCAAGGGCGATCTTCAGCTTTCCCGCGGCGGCAGCGCCTTCCTGGCGGCCGCCGAAGCCCCGGTCAACGTTCACGCGGTGGCAGCCAGCACCGGGCCGGCGCTGGCATTTGCCGTCACCACAGGACTGCAGCATACTGCTGTGCGCAGCTGACCGACAACCCCAAAGGGCGACGGCGGCACCCGCGCGGGTGCCGCCGTCGCCCTTTGTTGTAACAGGAGGCGTCCATGCAGGGTCAGTTGCCCGGGCGCAGCTTCCGAATCAGGGGCCGGACCCGGCCGGCTGCGGTCTTCAGCAGGCGCCGACCTGTCTGGAGCCCCCGGCGGGCCAGCGGCATGGCCTGTGCGTAGGCGGGGTAGAACGGCGACAGCGGCTTTTCCCACGTGCCCAGGAGCATGTTTTCGTGCTTGGCGAACTGCTTCTTGAAGTCGGAGATGCCGTCGTTGAGCAGGCCGTTGAAGTCGTACCGGGAACAGCCATCTTCCCGCATGGCCTGCAGCGCTGCCCATTTCACGCCATAATTCACGCGCTGCTTTTGCCCTTCGGCGGAGACCCCGCCGTACAGCTCAAAGGCGGTGGAGCCGCTCCTTGCGAGCCAGACGAAAGCAAGCATCTCCTCGCCGTCAAACGCGGCAACAATAGGCGAGCCGTCGCCCATGTTTTTGAAGATGTCCCGGTAATACTGGTCTTCGTGGATGCCAAACCCGGCACGATCGGCGGTCTCGTGGTAGATCGCCAAAACCTGCTCAAGCTCGGCGTCATTCTTGACCTTGCGGAACTCCACATCGCTGCGCATCGCCTTGCGGATGTTCGCCCTGGTGGACTTGGACATGTCCGACATCAGTTCGTCGTCAGTGCGGGTGAGGTCCAGGATGAGCGTCCGCGGAATCAGGACGGTGTTGGTGGTTGCCCGGAAGCCGGCCGAGGCGACGGCACCGGCGAAGTCCGAGTCCTGGTCCCAGTCCGGTTCAATGCTCAAGGCAACGCCGCGGTAGCGGACGGCCGCATACTCTGCCAGGTGGCCAAGCACGGCAGGGGCGTTCTCCACCGAACACATCGGACCCCGTGGAATGTAGACCAGGGCGCGGAAGGGGAACGGCAGCCGGCGGATGAGCAGCTGGGCGCAGCCTGCCGTTTTGCCGCCGTCGTTGACCAGCACCCGGTCCACGGACCAGCCGTGCATGGCCTTGGTTTCGCCCCAGCCCCACAGCTGCTGCGGATGTCCCTGGAACTGGTCAACGTGTTCGTCCCAAAGGGCGCGGTCAGTACAGGGCACAACAGCAGGAATCATGGCTTCAACCCTATACCAACGCCTCAGACGGCAGATCCCCGGAGCAGCCGTTCAGGGCTCCGGGGATCTGGCTCAAGCAGGAAGGAAATCAGCTTTTGCGGGCGTACCCTTCCCACTTGCTGGCCTGGTGCTCCCCGTCCACAAAGCGGATGGTGCCGGACTTGGAGCGCATCACGATTGACTGGGTCAGGACCTTGTCCTTGGAGTACCTGACGCCCTTGAGAAGGTCGCCGTCAGTAATACCTGTTGCTGCGAAGTAGCAGTTGTCGCTGGAGACGAGATCGTTGGTGGACAGGACGCGATCCAGGTCGTGGCCGGCGTCGAGCGCCTTCTGCTTCTCGTCATCGCTGGTGGGCCACAGCCGGCCCTGGATAACGCCGCCCAGGGACTTGATGGCGCAGGCAGCAACGATGCCTTCGGGGGTTCCGCCGATGCCCATCAGCGCGTCCACCCCGGTACCGGAGCGGGCAGCAGCGATGGCGCCGGCAACGTCTCCGTCCATGATGAACTTGGTGCGCGCGCCGGCCTCGCGGATTTCCTCCACCAGCGGGCGGTGGCGGTCGCGGTCCAGGATCATGACGTTGAGCTGGTTGACCTTGACGCCCTTGGCCTTGGCAATCAGGTGCAGGTTCTGCTTCACGGGAAGGCGGAGGTCCACCATGTCCGCCGCTTCCGGGCCGGTGACAAGCTTCTCCATGTAAAACACCGCGGAAGGGTCGAACATGGAGCCGCGCTCAGCCACAGCCAGCACGGCCAGGGCGTTGTTGATGCCCAGGGCGGTGAGCCGGGTTCCGTCGATGGGGTCAACCGCCACATCGCACTCCGGGCCGGTACCGTCGCCGACGCGTTCGCCGTTGAACAGCATGGGCGCTTCGTCTTTTTCGCCTTCGCCGATGACCACAACGCCATTGAAGTGGACGGTCTGGAGGAAGGAGCGCATGGCGTCTACGGCAGCACCGTCGGCCGTGTTCTTGTCGCCGAAACCAACCCAGTGCCCGCCGGCGATTGCTGCTGCTTCGGTAACGCGGACTAGCTCGAGGGCAAGGTTGCGGTCCGGCTCATCGTTGCCCACCGCCAGGGACGGGGAGATCGTGGAGTACTTCTGGGTCATGGACGCTTGTGACACGTGAACCTCTTCTTCGAGTGGCGATCATTGAACCCGCCGGCCGGAACAGCCGGGCGGTGATTCCTCTGATACCGATCATAGTCGCGGCACCGCTTTCCGGCGGCGGGATGACGCCACCGCGCAATGTACGCGAAGGTGACGTTCATTGGCGGGCCTGCTCCGCCCGGGCCGGGTGTGAGTTGCACACCGGAATGGGCGACTATAGAGGGGTGAAAGAATCGCAGGAAAAGACCACCCCTTCCCCCGCACCAGCAGGATCCGGAAGCAACAGCGGGCCGGGCGGGGCTCACGGACAGGGCCCGGTTAAGCCTGTTATTCCGGCGGCAGCAGCCAAGCGGGCCAACGCTTCGGTGATCGGCATGATCATTGCCCTGGTGGTGAGCATTGCGGCCTTCCTGCCCATCGTCCTGATGAACCCCTCCCCCAAGAGCGACGGCTACCGCCCGAACGTCGATGTCAGTGCAGCGGCCCGGAACGCCACAGACGTGGCAGGATTCACACCGGCGGCGCCCGATACCGGCAACTCCTTCCGGGCCAACTACGCCCGGTGGGAAGCCGGCACGGCCAGCGGTGTGCCGGCCTGGGAGGTGGGTTACATTACGCCCAAGGAGTCCTTCATCGGACTGGTCCAGACCCGTGCCGCCAACCCCACCTGGCTCCTTCAGGAGACCGGGAACGCCCCGGTCACCGGTTCCCGGAACGCAGGCGGCCAGCAATGGCAGCTGCGGGACACGGGAAAGGGCGAAAAGTCGATGGTGCTTGAGTACCGCGGGACCACCGTCATCCTCGCCGGGGCTGCCCAACTGGACGAATTCGCCACCCTGGCAGACGCCGTCGTGAAGTCCATGGAAAGCAGCCCCGCCGTCACAGTTTCACCATCGGCGGCTACTGCACCGTAACGTAGTCGCGTGGCTACTTACCTGACTCCTGCACTTGCCTGGCGCCGTCTGCGCGAAGGAAACGAACGTTTTGTCAGCGGCGAGACGTCGCACCCCAACCAGGACGCCTCGCGCAGGTCCTCCCTGGTGGAAAACCAGCACCCCTTCGCCGTGATTTTCGGTTGTTCCGACTCACGGCTGGCCGCCGAGATTATTTTCGACGTCGGACTGGGCGATGTTTTTGTGGTGCGCACCGCAGGGCAAGTCATCGACGACGCCGTCCTGGGATCTCTGGAGTACAGCGTCGGTGTCCTCGGGGTGCCGCTGATCGCTGTCCTCGGGCATGACAGCTGCGGCGCCGTCAGCGCAACCAAGGCAGCCGTGGACACCGGAGAGATGCCGCCGGGCTTCATCCGCGACCTGGTGGAGCGCATCACCCCTTCGGTGCTGACCTCCATCCGCCAGGACAAGCATGAGGTCAACGACATGGTGGTGGAGCACGTCAAGCAGACGGCCCAGCGACTGGCGGACAGCTCCCGTGTGATTTCCGACGCAATTGAAAGCGGACGCACTGCCGTCATTGGCCTTTCCTACAGCCTGGCGGAGGGGCGCGCCAACGTGGTTTCGGGGATCGGCGAGCTCTAGAGACCGGCGCGGGAGGCCGCCCGTAGCATGCTCTTCACGGTTTTCGATGGGGCGCCGGATCGCCCTAAGCTAGCCCCATGACTTCCACTGAAGAGTTCCGCATTGAACATGACACGATGGGCGAAGTCCGCGTCCCCGTGAACGCACTGTACCGCGCGCAGACGCAGCGGGCAGTGGAGAACTTCCCCATTTCCGGCAAGACACTGGAACGCGCCCACATCGAAGCGCTGGCCCGGGTCAAGAAGGCTGCGGCCCAGGCCAACGCTGAACTGGGTGTGCTCGACGGCGAGCTTGCCAAGGCCATTGCTGACGCGGCAGATGAGGTGGCCGCCGGCAAGTACGACGGCGACTTCCCCATCGACGTCTTCCAAACCGGCTCCGGCACGTCCTCGAACATGAACACCAACGAGGTCATCGCCGAACTTGCTTCGCGGGCCTTGAAGGCTGCCGGCAGCGAGAAGGTTGTCCACCCGAACGACCACGTCAACGCCTCCCAGTCGTCCAACGACGTCTTCCCCACGTCGGTGCACGTTGCTGCCACATCAGCCCTGATCAACGACCTCATCCCGGCCCTCGGCTACCTGGCCGAATCCCTGGAGCGCAAGGCCGTGGAGTTCAAGGACGTGGTCAAGTCCGGCCGCACCCACCTCATGGACGCGACGCCGGTAACGCTCGGCCAGGAATTTGGCGGTTACGCAGCGCAGGTCCGCTACGGCATCGAGCGCATCAACGCCTCACTCCCCCGCGTCGCCGAAGTTCCCCTGGGCGGCACCGCTGTGGGCACGGGCATCAACACCCCGGCCGGCTTCCCGGAGCGCGTTATCGAACTCCTGGCCACGGACACCGGGCTTCCCCTGACCGAAGCCCGTGACCACTTCGAAGCGCAGGCCAACCGCGACGGCCTCATCGAGGCGTCCAGCCAGCTGCGCAATATCGCGATCTCGTTCATGAAGATCAACAACGACCTCCGCTGGATGGGCTCCGGTCCCAACACCGGCCTCGGCGAGATCGCCATTCCGGACCTGCAGCCCGGGTCATCGATCATGCCCGGCAAGGTCAACCCGGTCATCTGTGAGGCGTCCATCATGGTGGCCGCGCAGGTCATCGGCAATGACACCGCCATTGCCTGGTCCGGAACCAACGGCGCCTTCGAGCTGAACGTCGGCATCCCCGTGATGGCCGCGAACCTGCTGGAGTCTGTGCGCCTGCTGGCCAACACCAGCCGCGTGATGGCGGACAAAATGATCGACGGCATCACCGCCAACGTGGAGCGCGCCCGTTTCCTCGCTGAGGCTTCGCCGTCCATCGTGACCCCGCTGAACAAGTACATCGGCTATGAAAACGCCGCAAAGATCGCAAAGAAGGCAGTGGCCGAGGGGCTTACCATCCGTGAGACCGTCGTCGCCATGGGCTTCCTGGAGCGCGGCGAGGTCACCGAAGAACAGCTGGACACGGCACTGGACGTCATGTCCATGACGCGCCCGCCGCACAAGGCATAACACTTCCCAGCACGACGGCGGCCGCTCACCTTCCAGCGAAGGTGGGCGGCCGCCGTCGTTCTGCAGGAAGGATTGAGCCTGAGCTACTCTGGGGCACCTGAAGCAAAGGGGAGCCCCATGGGCAGGCCCCTGTTCGACTGGTTGTCCAGCGGTGAGGTGCCGTTGGACGACAGCGGCGAGTTGAAGGTGTCACAGACTTCCTATGACTACACCAGGCCGTACTGGGACCAGATTGGAGCGACCATCGTCGGGCGCCACGTCTTCGACATGACGGACGGCTGGGACGGGAAGCCTCCGGGCGGGGTCGACCACGTGGTGGTCGTAACGCACCGGCCGGAGCCTGAGGGCTGGAACCCCGAAACACCGTTTCACTTCGTCGACGGCGTGGAGGCAGCCGTGACCAAGGCGCAGGAGCTTGCGGGTGACCGCCTGGTGGAGGTTGCTGCTGGCGACGTCGGTGGCCAGGTGTTTGCCGCGGGCCTGGTCGACGAGGTGCGCATGGACGTCGTGCCCGTCGTGTTTGGGTCCGGCAAGCGCTACTTCGGGTCGGTTTACACCCAGCAACTGTTGGAGGATCCTGACGTGGTGATCCAGGGCAACCGGGTGCTTCACCTGCGCTGCCGGGTGCGCCGTTGACCGACCTGGGAGGGTACGGGTGTCCGGAGCGGGGGTCAGGGTTCGAAGTGGGCGGCGTCGGCCGGCGCCAGGGCGCGGTGGATGCTGGTGAGGTGACCGGGCATCAGCTCAGGGAGTTCGTCGAGGGCGAACCAGCCGACGGCCAGTGATTCGTTGTCGTTAACCCTGGCATCGCCGGAGACATAGCGGCAGCGGAATATGACGTCCAGGAACTCGCAGACGTCGCCGTTGGGATACGTAAACGGACCTACTGCCCCCACGGAGACAACGCGTTCCGGTTCAGCCACTACCGCCGTTTCCTCGAAAATTTCCCGCACCAGGCCGCGCGCCGGCTGCTCCCCTGGCTCAAGCATTCCGCTGACCAGCGCCCATTGCCTGTTGTCGGCCCTCTGGGCGAGCAGCACCCTTCCCGCGTCATCAAGCACCACACCGCGGACCCCGGGAACCCAGAGCGGATCGTTGCCGATTTTCTTGCGGAGTTTCAGGACATAGTCAGGGGCAGGCATTCCGCCAGCTACCGAACTGGCTGCCACGGCCGGATATCCGGGATCAGGCAGGCAGCAGCATTGCAGCCGCTGCCCCGGCGAGCATGAACGGGCCGAACGGGATGGATGATTTCAGTGTCCCCCTGCGGGCGGCCAGGAGCGCGATGGACCACAGGCCGCCCAGGAGGAAGGCCAGGAAGGTGCCGGCAAAGAGGTGTCCCCACCCAAGATAGCCGAGGTAGATCCCCAGCACACCTGCGAGTTTTACGTCCCCAAAGCCCATGCCCGGCGGGTACGCAAACCGCAGTATGAAGTAGAAGAGCCACAGGATCGCGGCCCCTGCCACCACGCGCAGCGCCGGCACAGCCAGCAGGCCGGGGATGGCACCGTCATGACGCTGCAGGGCGCCGGGAACGGCGCCGGCAATGACTGCGGCAGTAAGGAGCAATAGGCCGGCCACGGCATAGGACGGAAATACGATCCGGTTGGGCAGGAGGTGATGCCGGACGTCGATTACGGTGAGACGTACGGCCATCACGGCGAAGTAGGCGCAGGCCGCAAGCACCAGCCAGAAGGCCGGCGGGGAATGCTGCCAGAGTTCGCCCAGTCGTTGGATCACCCTCGGATGCTACTGGAATCCCGCTCGACGACCCACCGCCCGCGCGTAAACTGTGGATATGTCGACGTGGGGCTCCCGGCACCGGTTGAACCCGGAAAGCGATCCAGCCGCTGCCGATCCGGCGCTGTTCCGCAACCTTTGCAGGTCCTCCCCCTGGAAATGGCAGTCCCTGCGTTTCGAGTACTGGGACGAGCCCTTCAGCACTGCCCCCAGCCCGGCAACACCCCTAGTCCGTGCGTGGTTGCGACGCCCCGGCGCCCTGCGCCTTGAGACCGCCGATGGTCGTGTCCTGCACAGCACAACGGGGATCAACGATTCCAAGGACGGCCTCTACGTCAGTGCCACGCGTACATCGTGGCTGCTCCCCCCGCACCTGGTAACCCCCGTCTACGACGGCCATGGCCTGGTGCGGCGGCGGCCTGAGGCGGCCTATGGCGAGCCCGGGTTCGGCAACGGGCGGTTCTCCGCGGCCCTCGACCCGGTGGAACTGGCTGGAAACGCCCCCGTGCCCCTGGAGTTTCCCAGCAGCAACACGGTGGACATCCAGGAGGTCCGGCAGCAGGAGCACGAGGGACGCCCTGTTCTTGAAGCAGTTGTGGCGCCCACAACTGCCTACCGTCCCCTGCATCCGTCAGCGCCGCTGTGCCTGCCCGGCAGATCCCGGATCCGCGTGGACCTCGGCACCGGCGTGTGCGTGGCCAGCCAGTCACTGGAAGCGGGAACTAAAGAGTACGGCCACTGGCTCCGCATCATCGCCGTGGATGAGTACATGCTGGACGACCTGTTCCTGGCCCAGTCAATGAGCCTGACCGACGTCCGGCAGCACATCCCCTGGTATGTCCCGGCCTGACGTTGGCACACCGCAACGATGCCCGTCCGCTAGGCTTCGCAAATGACTTCACTGATCGACGTGTGGCCACTTTTCGGTCTTCGGCTCGCCACGCCCCGGCTGGAACTCCGCCTCATCCAGGACCAGGACATCCCGGCAGCTGTTGCTGCCGCCCAAAGCGGGATCCACGAGGCCGGCAAAAGCCCGTTCAGCACTCCCTGGACGGAGCTCCCGGCAGGCGAACTGGGACCAAACATGGCCCGCTGGTACTGGCACTGCCGCGCCGAGTGCTCCCCGGAGGCCTGGACCCTGCTCCTGGGCATCTGGTACGAGGGCAACTTGATCGGTTGCCAGGATGTGGGAGCCAAGGATTTCGTCAAGCTCAGGACCGTCACCACCGGGTCCTGGCTTCGGCAGTCCGCGCAGGGCCGCGGCCTGGGCAAGGAGATGCGCGCCGCCGTCGCCCTGTATGCGTTCGACTGGCTGGGCGCAGAAGTAGCCGAGTCAGAAGCAGCCGGCTGGAACAAAGCCTCGCTCGGCGTCTCCCGCTCCCTGGGCTACGAACTGAATGGCACCACCAGGAATGCCTGGGGCACCAAAGTCGAAACAGTCCAGCACGTCCGCCTCACCCCCGAAACCTTCAAGAGGCCGGACTGGGAGCTGCAGGTTGAGGGCCACCAAGCAGCAGCGGACTTCCTGAAGGTGACCTGACCACGAGGCGGGTTACGGTCCTTTGCGTAGGAGCGCATCGCCGACCAGCGATGCGCAGGTCGCCCAGCGACCGCAGCGGCGCGCCGGGAGGTGTCTAAGCGACGGCAAAGGGCCGTGGCCCGCCGAACGGAACCACGGCCCTTCAAGCGCACTCCGGCTTAGCCTTCGAGCAGTTCCGTCACCAGGGCTGCGATCGGTGAACGTTCTGAGCGGGTCAGGGTGATGTGGCCGAAGAGCGGGTGTCCTTTCAATGTTTCGACGACGGCGGCAATTCCGTCGTGGCGCCCGACGCGGAGGTTGTCGCGCTGGGCGACGTCGTGCGTGAGGACGATCTTCGAGTTCTGGCCGATGCGGCTCATGACCGTCAGCAGGACGTTCTTTTCCAGCGACTGGGCCTCATCAACGATGACGAAGGCGTCGTGCAGGGAGCGTCCGCGGATGTGGGTGAGGGGCATGACTTCGAGCATGCCGCGGTCCATGACCTCTTCCACCACTTCCTGGCTTACCAGTGCCCCGAGGGTGTCGAAGACTGCCTGTGCCCAGGGATTCATCTTCTCGGACTCGGACCCGGGGAGGTAGCCCAGTTCCTGTCCACCCACTGCGTAGAGGGGCCGGAACACTATCACTTTGCGGTGCTCACGACGCTCCAGGACCGCTTCAAGGCCCGCGCACAAGGCCAGGGCCGACTTGCCCGTGCCCGCCCGGCCGCCGATGGAGACGATGCCGACGGCGGGATCCATCAGCATGTCAATGGCGAGCCGTTGTTCCGCGGACCGCCCATGCAGGCCGAACACATCGCGGTCACCCCTGACCAGGCGGACCTGCTTGTCCGGCCCCACCCGGCCCAGCGCGGACCCGCGGTTGGAAAGCAGGACCAGTCCGGTGTTCACCGGCATTTCCGCCGCTGCCGGAATGAACACAGGTTCGTGCCCGTACAGGGCAGTGATCTCCTGCTCGCCGGCTTCCACTTCGGCGACACCCGTCCAGCCGGAGTCTTTGACCAGCTCGTTGCGGTATTCGTCGGCCGTCAGCCCCATGGCGGACGCCTTGACCCGCATGGGAAGGTCCTTCGACACCACGGTGACGTCCCGTCCCTCGTTGGCGAGGTTCTTGGCGACGGCGAGGATGCGGCTGTCATTGTCGCCGCTTCGGAACCCCAGCGGCAGCACCTCGGCGGAGATGTGGTTCAGTTCCACCATGAGGCTGCCGCCGTCGTCGCCGATGGGAATGGATTTGCTGAGGCCGCCGTGTTTGACCCGGAGGTCATCGAGGAGCCGGAGCGCTTTCCGCGCGAAGTAGCCAAGCTCGGGGTCGTGCCGCTTGGCCTCGAGTTCGGTGATGACCACCACCGGCACAATGACCTCATGTTCCGCGAAGCGCAGCAGCGCACGGGGGTCGGACAGCAGGACGGAGGTGTCGATCACGAACGTGTGGATGGCGGCTTTCCTTCCGGAGACAGCAAAACCGGCCGCAGCATCTTTTGCTCTGCCGGTCTCTGGATTGGCTCGCACGGCGCGAGAGGCAGCTTTCTGTCCCTGGTCCGAAGGGACCGCGGGCAGTTGTTCAGAAGTAGCCACATCGACTCCAGCCCCGGGCACATGCCCGGAATTGTTAGTGGTGAGGCGGCTCGGCCACGAGGCCGGGTCCGGCCTCCCATACAACCGGTGCGATGTATCGCTCCATGTACTGGCCTCCCCGATCAGCCGGCGGTTTGCCTGCTGATGGATATAACGTAAATCCATCGGAAGTAATTTCCGCAACCATTACACGGCGATTCCTGTTGCCGCCGCGTGAACTGTCGGTGAACCCGGACGGTCAGGAGCCGAAGCGCCGCTGCCGGCCGGCGTAGTCCCGGAGGGCGCGCAGGAAATCCACTTTGCGGAAGGCCGGCCACAGGGCCTCACAGAAGTAGAACTCGCTGTAAGCGCTCTGCCACATCAGGAACCCGGAGAGCCGCTGTTCGCCGGAGGTGCGGATTACCAGGTCCGGATCCGGCTGGCCCCGGGTGTAGAGGAACCGGGAGATGTCGTCCACGCAAAGATCATCCGCGAGCTTGCCGATGTCCGTGCCCTTGGCGACGGCATCGTGCAGGAGTTCACGGACGGCGTCCACGATTTCCCGCCGCCCACCGTAACCCACCGCCACGTTGACGTGGATTTTTTCGCGGACCGGCGTCCGCGCCGTGAGCTTGTTGAGCCGCTCCGCAAGGTAGTCCGGCAGCAGCTCGGGCGCGCCCATGGCGTGCACCGAGATGTTGGCGTCCTCGTCCAGCCGGTCCAGGGTGTTGGCAATGATGCCCATGAGGAGGTCGAGTTCTTCACTGGACCTGTTCATGTTGTCCGTGGAGAGCATGTACAGCGTGACTACCTTGACGCCGAGTTCCTGGCACCAGCCAAGGAATTCATGGATTTTGTCCGCTCCGGCCTGGTGGCCCTGGCTGGTGGGCGCGTTGAACTGCTTCGCCCAGCGCCGGTTGCCGTCCACCATGACGCCGATATGGCGGGGAATGCGGTCGCGCGCGAGATCCCTGAGCAGCCGTCGCTCATAAAAGCCGTAGAGGAACCCGGGCAACTCCACGCGGTCTCTCACCTGACTTCCTTGCTGTACGTTCAGCTTGCACATCCTAGGCTACCGTCAGCCGCGGATGGTGAAGCTCCTCCCCGCCCGGGGCTCAGGCCAATACGCTGTTACTGGGCAGTAACTTACTGGCCCGTAAGTTATTCTGGAGCCATGAACAGCGACACCCCGGACGCTTTCCGGACCCCGCAGCCCCAGGACAAACCCGGAGCGGAAACCGGCGCGGGAACGAGCGCCGATACGGGTGCCATGGACGATGCGGCCGTGCGCCTTGCCGAGCTCCTGATGATCAAGCCGAAGTGGCGCGGCTGGATCCACACGGTGACTGCACCACTGGCACTTGCGGCGGGGATGGTCCTGGTGCTGCTGGCTCCGACGGTCGACCGGAAGCTGACTTCGGCCATCTACGCGGCCACCGGCGTTCTGCTGTTCGGCGTCAGTGCTGTGTACCACCGTGGCAACTGGTCCCCGCGGGTGAAGATGGTACTCAAGCGGCTGGACCACACAAACATCATGCTGGTCATCGCCGGCACCTACACCCCGCTGGCGTGGACCCTCCTGGAACGGCCCCAGGCGGTCCTGCTGCTGTGGGTCATCTGGTCAGGCGCCATCCTGGGCGTGCTGTTCCGGCTGCTGTGGACTGAGGCGCCCCGCTGGCTCTACGTTCCGATCTACATCGCGCTGGGCTGCGGTGCGCTCTTCTACCTCCCGCAGTTCTTCCAGGCCAGCGCCCCCGCCGCCGTCCTCATCTGCGCGGGCGGCGTCCTCTACATCACCGGCGCCGTCTTCTACGCCATGAAGAAGCCCAACTTCAGCTACCACCACTTTGGCTTCCACGAGCTCTTCCACGCCTTGACCGTGGTGGCCTTCGCTGCGCACTTCACAGCCATAGCCCTGGCGGTGCTGAGCTAGGAAGCGGGCAGCCCCTGCTGCCTCTAGTGCCGGCGTTTTCCCGGGTCGGCTTCCGCTCCGCCGTCGGTCGGGCCCGGGTAAGACCTCCCTGCAGCAGGACCTGCCACCCCCGGGCCTGCCTCTGCGGCTTCGGCCGCTTCAACGTCAGCGGCCGCTGCTGCGGCAATGCGCTCCTCCTCCACCTGGGCCCGGTAGCGGACCCGCCTGATCCGGCGGACCATGTCCACAATCAGCAAAGCAGTGGCCACCACAAAAAACGCCGTCATGATAAATCCCAGCAGACCCGGTGTGACCTGGTCCTCGGAGATCCCCTCACGCAGGGAAGGTGTGGGCAGGGGCGAGGGGGTGGTAGCCAGGCTGAGGAGCAGACGTTGCACGTTGAATACCTTCTGTGGAGCGGTGTCAGCAGGCAGCAGATACGGCGGCCCGAGTCCGGGCACCTCTTCTACGCGGCATAGAAATTGCCTGCCGGTTCTATCTTAGCCCTGCGAAGAGGTCCTTCTCGGGGAGCTCTGAGGGCACCCTGGACTTGATCAGCGAGTAGTCCTCCCAAGGCCACGCCCGGCGCTGCATTTCAGGGGATACGGCAAAGAAGAACCCCAACGGGTCCACCTGCGTGCGGTGGGCCCGCAACGCGTCGTCGCGCACTTCAAAAAAGTCCCCGCAGTCAATCTGCGTGGTGGTGGGGTGGGGTGCCGGCGGTGGGGTGTGGCCCTCGGCGTCCGACTCCAGCCACGCGGCGAGCCGCTCGGCGTAAGGGGACTGCAGTCCCGCTTCCTCCAGGGCGAAGTGCAGGGCACGGAACCGCTCCGGGCTGAAAGCCCGGTCGTAGTACAGCTTGCCCGGTTCCCAGGGCTCGCCGGCTTCCGGATAACGCGCTGGATCACCGGCAGCCTCGAAGGCCTCAACGGCAACCCGGTGGGCCATGATGTGGTCTGGATGCGGATATCCGCCATTTTCGTCATAGCTGAGGATGACGTGTGGCTTGAAGGAGCGCACCAGCCGGACCAGCGGGGCGGCTGCCTGATGAAGCGGCAGGGTGGCGAAGGACCCGGCCGGCAGCGGCGGAAGGGGTTCCCCTTCGGGCAGGCCCGAATCCACGAAGCCCAGCCACTGCTGCTTGATGCCCAAAATCCGGGCAGCGCTTTCCATTTCCAGGCGCCGGGCGCCGGCCATGTCCCGTTTGGGATGGGGCTCACCTTCCACTGCCGGGTTCTGGATGTCCCCCCGTGAACCGTCCGTGCAGGTGGCAACCATAACGTCCACCCCCGACGCTGCGTACATGGCCATGGTCGCGGCACCCTTGCTGGACTCGTCGTCGGGGTGGGCATGGACGGCGAGCAGCCGGAGCGGCGCGTGGGAGTTGCTGGACGCTGTCATTGAAAGGACGGCTCCTTATTCTTACTTGCGGCTTGATCGCTGCTGAACGGTTCACTGTACGGGCGGGCGCTTGGGATCCTGTTGCCCCGGTTGGCCGGGAAAGCTCCGGCGGAAGGGGCACTAAACTGGTCTGGTGACTTCTCCGGAACAGTCGGCCCATTCCGAGCCCGCGAACACTAGCCTAGCCAATCGTTATGGTGCTAAGAAGCGGCGGCTCTCCCCTGTCGCCAAGCGCATTGGCGGAGGCGTTGCACTGGCCGCCGGCATCGGTTTTATGGCCTGGGTTTCCACGTCGAATTCCTTGAATGACATCAGCTTCAAGGACATCGGCTACGTCACCACGGACGCCACGCTCGCCGAAGTGGACTTCCAGGTGACCCGGGAACACGGGATATCCGTGAAGTGCGCCGTCAAGGCCCTGGATTCGAAATACGCCGTGGTGGGGTGGAAGGTCGTGGACATTCCTCCCTCGGAACCTGATGGAACAGCCGACGGCGGACGTACAGTTTCGCAGCGGGTGCCGGTCAGGACTGAGTCACTGTCCGTGTCCGGCGTGGTGGACAGCTGCTGGATTCCCGGGGAGTCCGGCGCGAAGATGTGATGCGCGCCGCTTGCTCGTTGGGTTAAATCCACTGGGTTGACTACAATGGAGCAATACCTTTACCCCGCTGAGCTGGTTGCTGTTCCACAAGTGGCCACCGTGGCGGGGTCTTTTGCATGTAGGACCATTAGAGGAGAAGTCCGTGTCTACCACCAACAGCGCAGCTGCAGCCTGGCTTACCCGGGAAGCTTTTGACCGCCTGAAGGCAGAGCTGGACCACCTTTCCGGCGCTGGCCGGGCGGAGATCGTCCAGAAGATCGAGGCAGCCCGGCAAGAGGGTGACCTCAAGGAAAACGGCGGCTACCACGCGGCAAAGGAAGAGCAGGGCAAGATCGAGGCCCGCATCCGCCAGCTCACCGCCCTGCTTCGGGACGCCCACGTCGGCGAGGCCCCGGCCGACGACGGAATTGTGGAGCCCGGAATGATTGTTGTGGCCAGGATTGCCGGGGACGAAGAGACCTTCCTCCTCGGCTCCCGGGAAATCGCAGGCGATTCCGATCTTGATGTGTTCAGCGAGAAGTCGCCGCTGGGTGCGGCCATCCTGGGCCACAAGGAAGGCGACAGCCTGAGCTATACAGCACCTAACGGCAAGGACATCAAAGTCGAGATCCTTTCGGCCAAGCCATACGCCGCGTAGTCGTCAGCCTGACATGAATGCTGGCCGCCCCAAACGGGCGGCCAGCATTTTGTTTTAAGGCCCCGGCTTCAAGCCCGGCTGCCTGCTGATCCTTTGCGCGGTCTTAGCAGCAGGGCGGCCACCACCCCGCCGGCAGCACCGCCAAGGTGGGCCTGCCAGGAGACGTATCCCGCAACGAAGGGCAGCAGTCCCAACAGGATGCTGCCGTAGCCCATGAACAGGACAACGGCAAGCAGGATCTGCCGCCAGCTGTGGTTGAAGAACCCACGAACCAGCAGGAAGGCGAACAGTCCGAATACCAGGCCGGATGCCCCCACGGTGATGCCGCCGTTCCCGATCAGCCAGACCGTGACCCCGGACCCGAGCCAACTGAAGGCCAGTGCTGTCAGGAAGACCCGGAGCCCGGAAAGAAACACCAGGAAGCCGAAAATGATCAGCGGCAGGCTGTTGGACAGCAGGTGGTTCAGGTTGGCATGCAGGAGCGGGAACGTGAAGATGTCCAGCAGCCCGTCCGCGCTCCGTGGGCGCAGGCCGAACGTCCGGTTAAGCGAGCGCAGCATCAGAGCGTTGAACAGTTCGATGGCGAACAACAAGGCAACGAAGCCGCCGAGCACCAGCAAGCCGCCTTTTGCCCGGGCGGCAATGGTCTGCCGTTCCCCATAGCCTCCGCTGCCCATCAGTCCGGCCATGTTTCTCCTAATGCACCACGATGGGCTGGAAACCCTCGGCGCGGAGTGCGCTGAGGACCTGCTCCCCGTGCTGGTGGCCCTTAGTTTCCAGGTTCACGGTGATCGAGACGTCACCCATGCTGATGGACCCGCCCACCCGCGTGTGGTCCAGACCTGTGACGTTGGCGTCGTTCTCGGCAATGATCCGGGCAATGGTTGCAAGGGAACCCGGACGGTCGTCCAGCATCATGCGGACGGTCATGTAGCGCCCCGCAGCGGAGAGGCCACGCTGGATGACTTTGAGCATCAGCATCGGGTCGATGTTGCCGCCGGAGAGGACCACGGCGGTAGTCCCCGGATTTTCGATCTTGCCGTCCATGAGGGCAGCCACACCCACAGCGCCGGCAGGCTCAACCACCATCTTTGCCCGCTCCAGCAGGAAAATCAGCGCCCGTGCCAGGGAATCTTCGCTGACCGTGACGACGTCATCCACGAGCTCGCGGATGATGCTGAAGGGAAGCTGCCCCGGGCGGCCCACGGCAATGCCGTCGGCCATGGTGGACACCTTCTTCAACGGCACGAGCGCATCAGCAGCTAATGAGGGCGGGTACGCCGCGGCGTTCTCCGCCTGCACGCCGATGATGCGGATCTCCCGGCCCAGTTCCCTGGCCCGGGCTTTGATGGCGACGGCGACACCCGCCAGGAGTCCGCCGCCCCCAACGCCCATGAGGACGGTGTCAACGTTGGGCACCTGTTCCAGGATTTCGAGCCCCAGCGTGCCTTGGCCCGCGACGACGTCCACATTGTCGAACGGGTGGACGAAGACGGTGCCGGTCTCGTCGCTGTACCGCTGTGCTTCTGCGAGCGCTTCGTCGACGTTGTGCCCGTGCAGGATGACTTCTGCCCCGTGTCCGCGGGTGGCAGCGAGTTTGGGCAGTGCCACGCCCAGCGGCATGTAGATCCTGGCTTTGATGCCCAGGCTCTTGGCAGCTACGGCGACACCCTGGGCGTGGTTGCCTGCGGAGGCAGCCACAACGCCCCGCTGTTTTTCTTCCCCGGACAAACGAGCCATGCGCACGTAGGCGCCGCGGACCTTGAACGACCCTGCCCGCTGCAGGTTTTCGCACTTGAGGTAGACATCGCCGCCAATAATGGCGCCCAGTGCCCGGGATGATTCCACCGGCGTCCGCGCAATAATCCCATCGAGCAACTTCTGCGCCTCCAGGACATCGTCCAGCGTGACGGGAAGGGTTTCAAGGATGTTCACGGACTAATCTCCTCTGGATTTCGGTCCCGGCGCCGCGTCCTTGGGACGGGCGTCAGGTTGTTCTGCTTCGGTGCTGGCTGCGGCGTCCTTGCCGCCCTTAAGGGCGTCCGGCGGGTCAACACGCGTAATGGTGTTGTCCGGGCCGGCGCCGGCAGTCACCAGGCTTTCAGGCGTTGCCAGCACCTGTTCATGTTCCCACGTTCTGGCTGCTATGTAGCGAACGGCAGAATTTGCGACGGCGAGGACCGGCACTGAGAACAGCGCGCCAGGAATTCCTGCGAGGTAGGAGCCGGCCGCTACGGACAGGATCACAGCTACTGGATGCAAGGCAACGGCCTTGCCCATCACCAGGGGCTGGAGGATGTGGCTTTCCAGTTGCTGCACCAGCAGCACTATGCCGAGCATGATCAGGGCGTTGATGGGGCCGTTGGCGACCAAAGCCAGCAGTACTGCGATGGCGCCGGTAACCAGTGCACCCACGATGGGGATAAACGAACCGATGAACACCAGCACACTCAGGGGCAGGGCAAGGGGGACGCCGATGATGGCCGCACCCACGCCGATGCCCACTGCATCGACAAAGGCGACGAACATCTGGATGCGCGCATAGCTCACCATTGACGTCCAGCCCTTCCGCCCCGCACCGAAGGTCGCCGCCCGCGCCTTCCGCGGCAGCAGCCGGACGAGGAAGGCCCAGATCCGGTCGCCTTCGAGCAGGAAAAAGATGAGGACGAAGAGAGCGAGCACCAGTCCGGCCGCGAAATGCCCGGCGGTACTGCCAAAGGACAGGGCACCGCTGAGGATGCTGCTGGTGTTGTCCTGGAGAGCGGTACTGGCTTCCTGCAGGTACTTGTCGATCTGGTCGGCCGTCAGGTGGAGGGGTCCTTCGGACAACCAGTTCTGGATCTGCCTGATGCCGGTCAGCGCTTCGGACCAAAGCTCACCGAAGCCGGCAACGAGCTGCCTGCCCACCAGCGCCAGTGATCCGCCGATCAGGCCGAGGAAACCAACCACAGTGATGGCCACGGCAGCGCCGGCGGGCACTTTGCTCAGTTTCAGCCAGCTCACAACCGGGCTCAGGAGCCCGGCCAGGAGAGCGGCCACCATCACCGGGATGATGAGGAAACTGATCCCCCGCAGCAGCCATACCAGCACACCACCGACAAGGAGGATGAGCCCCACACGCCACGCCCAGGACGCGGCGATGCGCACCCCATAGGGAATGTCCTGGTCCAGTTCGCGGTCCGTGAGGACCCGCAGTGGCGTAGTTCCGGTTGCCGGTGCAGCAAGTGGTTGCCGCAGCGGGGTTTGAGGGTCGGGCGAAACGGGATCCTCGGCTGGCGTCATAGCCTAATAATTCACCAGCCGCGGGCTAATGGGAAACTTAGCCGCCGGCGGCCGGGCGGTAGTCGATGCCCCAGGACATAGTGAAGGATTCGCCCGGCTGAACCCAACGGAGGCCGTCGCCGGAGTTAAAGGCGTTGGCCGGACCGGTCATCGGTTCAACTGCCACCGCCCGCCTGCGCCCCGGGTACTGGGTGCTGACATAGATGTGGACGTACTGGCAGGACTCGTCCTGCCAGAGGCTCACCTCACGGCCATCGGGCGCCGCCAGGACATGCCGGGCCTTGCCGTCCTCGAAGCGCAGTCCGGTAAGGGCAACGTCCACGCTGAGCGGCGCAATGCGCCGGCCGTCCCGGAAATCGGTCTCGCCCTGGACGGGAGCGCTGCTGCGCGGAATGAGGCGCTCGTCGGCCAGCAGTTGCGTGTCAGCGGAGACGGTCAGCACCAACTCCTCGATATCGGCGTCCCCCAGACGCAGGTACGGGTGTGCCCCCAGGACGAACGGCGCAGGTGCCTTGGCATCATTAGCCAGGGTCTGGCGGACCACCAGGCCGAGATCCTCGGTGAGAAAGTACTGCACACGGTGCCGCGCCAGGAACGGATAACCATGCTGGGGAAAAATGGTGGCTTCAAGGGTTACCGAATGCTCGGCCTCGTCAACCAGTGCATAGGAGGCGTTGCGAAGGAGGCCGTGGCTGGCGTTGTGGCGGGCCACTTCCGTGATGGCCAGCTGCTGCTTTTTGCCGTCAAGGAACCATTGCCCGTCTTCCACCCGGTTGGCCCAGGGAGCCAGCGTAATCCCGCATCCCCCGGGCGGGATCTCATCGTCGCCGTAAGACTCCGTGAGCTGGACCCCCGCCCTGCTGAACAGGCGAAGCCCGGCGGCCAGTTCGGTAACCACTGCGAGGGCGTCTCCCCGCCGGAGTTCATACTGCCGGCCGGTGGCATATGCCCGGTAGCCTGAAGCGGCACTGGTTTCGAGGGGTGATTCGGTAGTCATGTGCAATACCGTACAGCTCGTCCGTTGCTCCCGCACCCGCGAGAAATGTTCTGTTTTGTTTGCTTCTATTCTTTTTTGAGCGTCCTATGACAGAATGAAACCAGTTGCAGCTACGCCATAAGGACGGGATCCATGACGGGAATCACCAGCACCAGGCTCTCCGATGGGAGGGAGCTGATCTACTTTGACGACGCGCACGCTCCCAAAGCGCGGACCGCGGACACCATCATGGACCACCGCGGTCTGCCTCCGCGGGGCGAGCCGGGCGAGGTCCGTTTCGATGCGCTCACCGGCGAATGGGTCGCGATTGCCGCCCACCGACAAAGCCGGACCCATTTGCCGCCCGCGGACCAGTGCCCGATTTGCCCCACAACCGCCGGCAATCCTTCGGAGATACCGGCTGACGACTACGACGTCGTGGTGTTTGAAAACCGTTTTCCATCGTTGGGCCCGGCTCTGGGGGCGGTCCCGGCGGAAGGGGCCTGGGGAACAACGGGACCGGCTTACGGCCGCTGCGAAGTGGTGGCGTTCACCCCGGCCCATGCCGGGTCCTTCAGCGGCCTGAGCGAAGCGCGCTCCCGCACTGTCATTGAGGCATGGGCGCAGCGCACTGAAGCCCTGAGCACGCTTCCCGGAATCAGACAGGTTTTCCCCTTCGAAAACCGGGGCGCCGACATCGGTGTAACCCTCCACCATCCCCACGGCCAAATTTATGCTTACCCGTTTGTCACTCCGCGCGCGGGTGTCCTGGGAGCCGCTGCCCGCAGGTTCTATGATGCGGCGGACGGCCGAAAGACCCTCACGGGCTCGCTGCTGCGCTCCGAACGCGAGGACGGCAGCCGGATGGTCGTGGAAGGAGAGAACTTCAGCGCCTACGTTCCCTTCGCTGCCCGCTGGCCGCTTGAAATCCATCTGGTTCCCCACCGCCAGGTGCCCGACCTGGCGGCGCTGAGCGGGGAGGAAAGGGATGAACTGGCCCACGTCTACCTTGACCTGCTCAAACGGCTGGACGCGCTGTACCCCACACCCACTCCCTACATTTCCGCGTGGCATCAGGCCCCGCTGGACTCACTGTTGCGTCCCGCCAGCTATCTTCACCTCCAGCTGACCTCGCCGCGGCGCGCCGCCGACAAGCTGAAGTTCCTCGCCGGTTCTGAGGCTGCCATGGGCGCCTTCATCAATGACACCACCCCGGAAAGCGTGGCCGAGCGCCTTCGCGGCGTTACTGTTCCAGCTTCACCACCCTCCCCCGCTGCCTTCCAGGCTGCCCTGCCCGAAGGAGCGTCCGCTTGAGCGCCGCATCTGACCCCTTGTCCACTCCGGAAGCCGCCGGAGCCGGGGAGCTGGCCGCCCGTTTCGGCCGGGAGTTCGGCGGGGTTCCCGACGGCGTCTGGCAGGCGCCGGGACGCGTGAACCTGATCGGGGAGCATACGGACTACAACGAGGGGTTTGTCCTGCCCTTCGCGATTGACCGGACCGCCCGCGTGGCGGTCGCGGTCCGCCGCGACAGTTCCGTGCGTCTGTTGTCCACCTACGGCGACCAGGGCGTGGTGACCACCTCGCTGGATGCCCTGCAGCCCGGTTCGGCCAAGGGCTGGACCAAGTATCCGCTGGGCGTCATGTGGGCGCTTCGCCAGCGGGGCATCGATGTGCCCGGCGTTGACCTGCTGCTGGACTCAAATGTCCCGCTCGGCGCCGGACTGTCCTCCTCCCACGCGATCGAATGCGCCGTCATCTCTGCCCTGAACGACCTGACGGGGGCAGGGCTGCAGGCGGAGGACATGGTCCTGGCCACCCAGCGGGCCGAGAACGACTTCGTTGGGGCGCCCACCGGGATCATGGACCAGTCCGCCTCGTTGCGCGGGTCGAAGGGCCACGCCGTCTTCCTGGACTGCAGGGACCAGACCGTCAGCCTGGTTCCGTTCGAGACGGAACCGGCGGACCTGGTCATGCTGGTCATCGACACCAAGGTGTCGCATTCGCACGCCGACGGCGGATACGCCTCGCGCCGTGCGTCCTGCGAGCTGGGCGCCGAGGCCCTCGGCGTCAAGGCGTTGCGCGACGTGCAGGTGGGCAGACTCGAGGAAGCAGCGGGACTTATGGACGAAGTGACGTTCCGCCGGGTGCGCCACGTGGTCACCGAGAATGACCGTGTCCTCCAGACTGTGGACCTCCTTTCGGACCAGGGGCCGGCGGCCATCGGATCCCTCCTGGACGCAAGCCACGCTTCAATGCGCGACGACTTCGAAATCTCCTGCCCCGAACTGGACCTGGCGGTAGAGGCCTCCCGCGCCAATGGGGCCCTTGGCGCCCGGATGACCGGCGGCGGGTTCGGCGGCGCTGCCATTGCCCTGACTCCGGCGGGGGCGGAACAAAAGGTGCGCGACGCCGTGGTCAAAGCCTTCGCTGGCGCCGGTTTCGCTGTGCCGGACATCTTCACGGTGACCCCGGCAGACGGCGCCCTGCGGATCGCTTAAACCTCGTACAAACAGTTGGGGGCCCCACCTTTCGGTAGGGCCCCCAACTGGTTTCGGGCTAATGCACCGGATCAAGCGGCAGATTGCCGCTTAGGCGGTTAGTCGTCCCCGCGGAGGATGGCCAGCAGGCGGATGATTTCCACATACAGCCACACGAGGGTGACGGTGAGGCCGAACGCGGCGGTCCAGGAGAAGCGCTGCGGGGCGCCGCTGCGGACGCCCGCCTCGATGCTGGTGAAGTCCATGATCAACGAGAAGGCAGCCAGGCCGATGGCGAGCAGGCCGATCAGGACACCCAGCGGGATACCGAAGATCTCTACGCTGGTGCGCAGGCCGAAGGGCTCCTGCACCGCACCGGTCATCATCATGACCATGTTGATCAGCGCAAAGACCGCGTAGCCGATGATCGCGATCATAAAGAACCGCATGGCCTTGGGTGTGGCCCGGACCTTGCCGCTCTTGAACAGCACAAGGGTCACCGCGAACACGGACAGTGTGCCGATCACTGCCTGCAGGCCGACGCCCGGGAACTGCGCGTCGAGAATACGGGTGAGGCCGCCGAGGAAGAGGCCCTCCAGTCCTGCATAGGCCAGGATAAGCGCCGGCGAGGGCTGCTTTTTGAAAGTGTTCACCAGGGCAAGAACGAAGCCGCCGAGTGCCCCGACAATCATCAGGAGCGCCGCAAGCCCCATGCTGACGAACATGGTAACGGCAGCGCCGGCTACCACGACGCCAAGGCAGGCAGCGGTCTTGACGATGACGTCGTCGAAGGTCATCCGGCCGGTGTCTGCCGGACCGGCTGCAGGCTGGTTGTACATCTGCTGCAGCTGTGCGTCAGTCATGGGCTGCTGTGCGTTCCAGCCCTGCTGACCATAGGGAGCCTGGCCGTACGGCTGCTGGCCGTAGGGAGCCTGGCCATACGGCTGCCGGCCGTAGGGAGCCTGGCCATAGGGAGCCTGCGGGACAGGCGGTGCCTGGGTGGCTCCACGGAAGCTTTTTCCGTTGAAGATCGGGTTGCCGCCAAGTGCCATTGCGGGATTCCTCCAATAGGGATGTGTTGTGAACCTTATGGTTTACGCTACCAATTTTCACGTGTTCGCACCGCTAAAAGTTCCCTCGACCGGCGGGTGCAACCCAACCGTGACGTCATCCGCCGCCCATGGTGCCGCACCGGCGTGTTCTGCCTCCGTGCTGCCGGCAAGGACACACCTCTGCTCAACAAAGGTTTTCCAACGCTTCCCCACCGCTCGGGCTCCCCAACAAAGCCCAGTTGTTACCTGATCGCTATCCTGACGCCGCTGATCACGGCATTTACAGGTACTTTCGGGCTGTAGCATAAGCCAAGCAGGGTGACGGACCTCACATACGTGACGGGTGCAAGGCCTTATGGCATCATCCCAGCCCTGCATCCGTTCGCAGCGGCTGCAATGGCGCAGCCGAGACCGCCCCCCAAGTGGAGGTTTATAATTTGAGAAGTACATCCCAAGGCCTGCCCGGCCGAGGACGCCGCAGGTTGCTGAGACTGATGGGAGCCATCAGCGCATCCATCCTGGCAATCCTCCTCGTGGCGGCCCCGGCATCCCAGGCCACTTCCCCCTCGCCGACACCATCCCCGTCGAATCAAACCTTCCAAAACAACATCAGCGGCTTCCTCCGGGATGATACCCGCGCTCCCCTGGCTGACGTAACCATCACCGCCAAGAGCGGTGACTTCACCGGCACCGCCAAGTCGTCCGCGAACGGGTCCTGGAGCATCGGCGTGCCGGAGCAGGGCACCTACACCGTGGAACTGGACGAATCCACCCTGCCGGAGGGCATCACTCTTGCCGAGGGCCAGGAAAATCCCCGCGAGGTCACCTTCAGCCAGACTTCCAACCTCTCGGTGATCTTTGCGTTCGGCAAAGGCATTGTGGTCCAGGAGCAGGACTTCGGGCAGAACCTCCTCAACCGCCTCGTCGCCGGCCTGAGCTTTGGCCTGCTCCTGGCACTGGCATCCGTAGGACTGTCACTCATCTTCGGCACGACGGGCCTGACAAACTTCGCCCACGGTGAGATGGTCACCCTCGGCGCCGTGCTGGTGTTTGCCTTCAACGCAATCGGACTTCCCTTCTGGCTGGCCGTCATCCTCTCACTGCTGGGCGGCGCGTTGTTCGGCTATGTCCAGGACCGCGGCCTGTGGCGGCCGCTGCGCCGCCGTGGCACGAGCCTGGTGCCGATGATGATCGTCAGCATCGGTCTCGCCCTTGCTGTCCGGTACGTCATCCAGTTCTTCTTCGGCGGCGCCACCCAGCAGCTGCCGTACGCCCAGAGCCCGGAAATCCAGCTCGGCCCGGTGTCCATCTCGCCCAATAACCTGTGGTCTCTCGGGATCAGCGCCGTGGTGATCGCCTTGATCGGCATCGTCCTGCTGAAAACGCGGCTGGGCAAAGCCACCCGTGCAGTAGCGGACAACCCCGCCCTCGCAGCTGCTTCAGGCATCGACGTCGACGGCGTGATCCGGCTCGTCTGGATCACCGGCGGCATGCTTGCCGCTCTTGGCGGCATCCTCTGGGCCTACTACCGCCCGGGCGTCACTTTCGACATGGGCTCGGCGATCCTGCTGCTGATCTTCGCCGGCGTCACCCTCGGCGGCCTTGGGACCGTCTTTGGTGCCCTGATCGGTTCGATCATTGTGGGCATCTTCGTGGAGCTGACCACCGTGTTTGGCCTCGCTGCCGACCTCAAGTACGTGGGAGCCCTGTTCATTATGATCGTTGTCCTCTTGTTCCGGCCGCAGGGAATCCTGGGCCGACGCGAGCGCGTGGGTTAGGAGACAGCCATGGACTTTGGATTTATTCTTGCCAGCGCCGCCGCGGAGATTTTCAGCCCGACGACGGCGGCCTACGCCCTGGCCGCGCTCGGCCTCGCCGTCCACTTCGGCTACTCCGGGCTGCTTAACTTCGGCCAAGCGGGTTTCATGGCCGTCGGGGCCTACGGCTTCGCGATCTCAACCCTTACCTTTGGCGTCCCGTTTTTTGTGGGCCTGCTGATCGCCGTCGTCGCCTCCGCCATCTTCGCGCTGCTGCTGGGCATCCCCACGCTGCGGCTGCGGGCCGACTACCTCGCCATCGTCACCATTGCAGCGGCAGAAATTGTCCGGTACATCGTGACCACCAACCAGCTCACTTCGGTCACCGGGTCCGCCAACGGCCTGGCAGCCTTCGAAGGAGGGTTCTACTCCATGAACCCCTTCCCTGAAGGCTCCTATTTCGGGATGAACAGCCGCGACTTCTTCATCCGCGTGGTGGCATGGGCGCTGGTCATCCTGTGCTGCACGCTCGTATGGCTGCTCATGCGCAGCCCCTGGGGCCGGGTACTCAAAGGCATCCGCGAAGACGAAAACGCCGTACGCTCACTGGGCAAGAACGTCTACGCCTACAAGATGCAGGCCCTCATTATCGGTGGTGTGCTGGGCGCCCTCGCCGGCATGGTCTTCACCCTCCCCCGCGGATCGGTGCAGCCGGCAAACTACGGAACGGAACTGACGTTCTTCCTCTACACCTGCCTCCTGCTCGGCGGCATGGCCACCGTCCTCGGGCCTGTGATTGGCGCCATGATTTTCTGGGTGGTCCTTTCCCTGACCCAGGGCATCCTGTACGGCCTGATCGAGTCAGGAGCCGTCACGTGGCTGAACACTGTTCAGGCGGGGCAGCTGCGGTACATCCTGGTTGGCATAGCCCTCATGCTGTTGATGATCTTCAGGCCGCAGGGCGTCTTCGGAAACAAAAAGGAGCTGGCGTTCGCATGAGCAAGCACAGCGAAAAAACCACCACCACCGGTGCCGGTGAACATGACTACATGACCGATACCCGTCCCATAGCCGCCGGTGAAACCGGCCCCGGCTGCAAGAAGCGGGACCCTATCGTCGTCGCCGAGAACGTGACCCGGAGCTTTGGCGGCATCAATGCAGTGGACGTCGACTACCTGGAGATTCCCCGCCATAAGATCACGGCCCTGATCGGTCCCAACGGAGCCGGCAAGACCACTTTGTTCAACCTGCTGACCGGTTTCGATTCGCCGAACAGCGGCAAATGGCAGTTCGAAGGCCAAAGCCTGGCCGGGGTGTCCCCCTACAAGGTTGCCCGGATGGGGATGGTGCGCACGTTCCAGCTCACCAAGGTCATGGGCAAACTCACGGTCATGGAGAACATGCGGTTGGGAGCGGCGAACCAGCCCGGTGAGAGCCTCGCCAAGGCACTCTTCAAAGGCATCTGGGGCGGCCGGGAGAAACAGATCACCCAGGAGGCGAACGTCCTGCTGGAGAAATTCAAGCTCGACGCCAAGAAGGACGACTACGCCGCTTCCCTTTCCGGAGGCCAGCGCAAGCTCCTGGAGATGGCCCGGTCCCTGATGGTGCGACCCAAACTGGTGATGCTTGATGAACCCATGGCCGGCGTCAACCCGGCGTTGACGCAGTCCCTGCTCGATCACATCAAGAACCTCAAAGCCGAGGGCATGACGGTATTGTTCGTTGAACACGACATGCACATGGTCCGGCACATTGCCGACTGGGTAGTGGTCATGGCCGAGGGCAAGGTGGTTGCGGAAGGACCGCCAGGGGAAGTGATGAAGAACCCCGCGGTCATCGACGCTTACCTCGGTGCGCACCATGACGTGGACCTGGGTGACTCCGAAGGCTTCAAGGAACTCGCGGCCGAACTGGTGGCCGACGAAGAATCCATTGTCGGAACAGAGAACGCGGGCATCATCTCCGTCGACGTTCTGGCCGCCGAGGGCAGCAACCCTGCCCGCAGCGGGGAAGGCCAGCCCCAGCGCGACGAACCCCACGGCCGCCACGGAAGCACCGAGACCGGCACCACAGAGAAGGACACCCAATGAGCAGCACCAGCGCGGCACCGGCCGCCCAGCCCGTGACGGAAGGCGACTCGGTGGTCAAGGTCACCGACCTGGTGGCCGGTTACCTCCCCGGGGTCAACATCCTGAACGGCTGCAGCATCGAGGCCCGCAAAGGCGAACTGATCGGCATCATCGGCCCCAACGGAGCCGGCAAGTCCACGCTGCTGAAAGCAATGTTTGGGCTGGTCAAGGTCCATTCGGGCACCGTGGTTGTCCGAGGCCAGGACATCACCGGGCTGAAGGCGAACAAGCTGGTGAGCCGTGGTGTTGGTTTCGTCCCGCAAACCAACAACGTGTTCGCCACCCTTACCATCGAGGAAAACCTGCAGATGGGCATGTTCCAGCGACCCAAGGACTTCGCCCAGCGGTTCGACTTCGTCACCAGCCTTTTTCCTGAGCTCGGGAAGCGCCGCGCCCAGCGCGCCGGATCCCTCTCGGGCGGCGAGCGGCAGATGGTGGCGATGGGACGGGCACTGATGATGGATCCGGCGGTGCTGTTGCTTGACGAGCCGTCCGCGGGACTTTCCCCCGTCAAGCAGGATGAAACCTTCCTGCGCGTCCACGAGATTAACCGGGCCGGAGTCTCCGTAATCATGGTGGAACAGAACGCCCGCCGTTGCCTTCAGATCTGCGACCGCGGCTACGTCCTGGACCAAGGCCGGGATGCCTACACCGGCACCGGCCGTGAACTGATGAAGGACCCGAAGGTCATCCAGCTCTACCTGGGCACGCTGGCCGATACCGTCGAATAACAGCAAGCCAACAAAGAGCCCCTGTCCGGCAGGACAGGGGCTCTTTGGTGTTTACGAGTGGGGCATTACAGCTTGCCGAACTCCGACTGGAGGGGCTTGAGCTTGTTCTCATTGGTGTACTCGTAGATGCCGATGTAGGCCTCGGTGGGGTCACCGGCGTCCGAGAACGTTACGGGGCCGGACTGGCCGTCGTAATCGATATCCTTGCCTTCGCGAAGCAGGGTAACGCAGGAGGCGAAGCTGGTGCATTTCTCACCCGACTCCGAAACTGCCTTGAGCTGCTTGGAAATTTCAACACCACTGGTGCTGCCTGCTGCCTCGGATGCCAGTGCGATCAGGTTCACGGCGTCATAGGATTCGCCGCCGTAGGTGAAGTCCTTCAGCGCCGGATCGATTTCGAGCAGCTTCTTGGTGAAGCTTTCATTGGCGAAGGTTCCCGGGAAGGTGCCATGGGCGCCTTCCATGGTGCCGGGCTGGAAGTCCTTGCTGTAGTCCGAGGTGTTGCCGTCCACCAGGAACATCTGGTTGGCCTTCACACCCTTGCCCGTCATTAGCGGCACGATGCTCTTGGCCTGGTCAAAGGTGATCAGGGCGATGGCATCCGGCTTTGCCGCAATAACTTTGTCCACCTGGCTGCTGAACTGGGTGTCGCCCTCGTTGAAGAGCTCCTCCGCCACCACCTTGCCGCCGGCCGACTCGAAAGCTGCCTTGATGTTGGTCGCCAGCCCTGTGCCGTAGGCGTCGTTCAGGACGATCATGCCCACGGTCTGGGCACCGCAGGTGGCCATGTAATTGCCCAGGACCTTGCCTTGGAGGACATCCGAGGGTGCGGTGCGCCAGTACAGGCCCTTGTCGTCCCAGGTGGTGAAGTCCGGTGAAGTGTTGGCGGGTGAGAACTGGAGCACGCCGGCGCCCGTGATCTGGTTGATGACCGTCTTGGAAACACCGGAGGAGGCTGCACCGATGATGGCGTTGACCCCTTGGCCGAGCAAGGCGGAGGTGGACTGGGTTGCGATATCCGTCTTGGTGTCGCCCGAGTCGCGGTGGATCACTTCCACAGGCTTGCCGAGGACGCCGCCGGCATCATTGACTTCCTTGACGCCGAGGTTGACACCGGCAATTTCAGGTGGGCCAAGGTACGCCAGCGAACCGGTGGTGGGCAGCAGGGAACCGAGTTTGAGTGGGGTTTCGGTTGTGCCTTTGGACGGCGGGACGGCGCCACCGGCGCCGGTGGCCTGGGCGGTGCTTCCGCCGGTGGAGCCGGGTGCCGGGCACGCAATTCCTGCCGCTGACCCGGTGGCGGTCTCGGACGCCGTGGGTGTGGACGAACCGCCGCAAGCCGTTGCCATAAAGGCGACGCCGATGCCAAGCGCTGTCAGCTTGGCAACACGGGTTCCCGCCTGGGGGAATGAAGTCATTTACAAGCTCCTCGATCTAAAGGTGCAAACGGCCTTTGACACGAAAAATCAGGTGTTCCTGATTTAGTTTTCAAGCTAATGCATATGCACAGGGAAGATAAGTGAGAGAGGTCACATCCTTATAACAGTCGTTGCATATGTGGAATTAAACGGAAGAAGCCGCCCGCAGTGCGGACGGCTTCTTCTTCTGACGGCTGCTGCGGCCGGTTTCGCCACGTACCCCAGGTGGGACTCGAACCCACAACACGCGGATTTTAAGTCCGCTGCCTCTG
The DNA here is from genome assembly GCF_059089685.1 of Arthrobacter sp. sptzw42. Lineage (NCBI taxonomy): Bacteria > Bacillati > Actinomycetota > Actinomycetes > Micrococcales > Micrococcaceae > Arthrobacter > Arthrobacter sp. sptzw42. The sequence goes on along the minus strand of NZ_JBNHEX010000001.1, from coordinate 211,937 downwards.
CCAATTGGGCTACTGGGGCAACGGCTCAATGGTATCCCGTCAGAGGCGCGAGAACGGTGCGGCATACCGGAACGTCCCGCGGACGCCGCCCGGCCACAGCGCGAGCGGCAGCAGCTGGAAGTTGTCGCCCCATTCGTCCTCGGGCGGAAGCACGCCCAGCGATGCGGCCGGGACAAAGCCGAAGCGGGAGTAGTAGTCAGGGCTTCCGAGCAAGGCGATGCCGACCTCCCCCGCTGCGTTTGCCCTGACGATGCTCTCCGTGATCAGGGCCGAACCAATGCCGTGCCTCTGGAGCCGCGGAGTGACTCCGATGGGGCCAAGGCCCAGGAGTTCCTGGCGGCCCACCCATCCGCGGGTGCTGATGACGTGCCCCACCACCTCGCCGTCAAGCACCGCCACCACACTAAGAGCCGGGAGGTACTCTTCGGCGTCAAAAAGCGCCCGGAGCACACTGACCTCAACCGGCTCCCCTTCCGCCGGCAGGCCGGTGGCAGGCGGGACGGCGAACGCCTCCGCTGTCAGTGCAAGGATCGCATCCCGGTCCTCCGGTGTCTCCCCGCGCAGCAGGAGTTCGGGACGCGGCATCTGCCCGCCCTCCCCCACTTGGGCGCTTTGCCCGGCGAGTTCCGACAGCACCTCAAGGGCGCGGGGCGCATCGCCAACCGGCACGAGCAGGTGGTCATGGTGCAGGCCGGCAAGGACATTGCAGCTGATCCTGGCATCCGTGAGGGCCTTACTGACGGCGGCAGTGAGTCCCACGGCTTCCAGTGAGGAGTGGATCTGCAAGGTGATCCAGGCGGCCACGAACCCGTAGGACAAGCCTTCACGGTCCGCCAGCTCCCGGGGCAGAACCACGGCGAGGCCTTCAGCTTCCCGCACCGCAGCTTCGATCGCGGGCACGAGCGGCCGGTTGTGCGGCCACAGCACGTAGACATACTCACCCGGGCGCTGGTTTGGCTGCATCCCGGACAACAGGGCCTGGAGATTCTTCTCGCCAGTCATGCTGCCCAGTCTAGAAGCCCACCTCCGGCGCTGCAGGCGTCCGCCGGGCTGGCGCTCGAGGCTGACGCTGCCGGGAAAACGCCAACGGCGGCCATCCCCCAAAGGGACAGCCGCCGTCGTGCGCGCTAGGGCAGGGCCGGCCTACTTGATGCTGGCCGGGACCGCTTCCGTCTTGGTGGTGGCGGTGGAACCCGAGCCGCGGGTTACCGGGGCAGGAGCGTCCGCAGCGGGCGCGGCAGCTGGCTTGGGGGCCGGGGTGGCCGCTGCCACGAAGGCACCGCGCGGGTTGTCCAGGTCCATCAGCTGCGTGGTGTCGCGGCCTGCGAAGAAGCTCAAAATCCAGTTAAGGATCACGCGGAACTTGCGCTCGAACGTGGGCATCGCCAGGCCGTGGTAGCCGCGGTGCGCCAGCCAGGCGAGACCGCCCTTGAGTCCGATGCTGCCAACAAGGTTGATGTTGGCAACACCCTTCCACTGACCGAAGCCTGCAACAGCACCGAGGTTCTTGTGCTTGTAGTCCTTCAGCGGCTTGTCCCAGCGGGAGGCCCACAGGTTCTTGGCGAGGCGCTTGGCCTGGCGGAGCGCGTGCTGGGCGTTGGGGACGCAGGTACCGTCCGGCAGGCCCTTGCCGGTGAGGTCCGGCACCGCGGCGATGTCGCCGGCTGCCCAGGCATTGTCGATGATGCCTTCATCGCCGGCCACGCGGAGGTCCGGGAGGACGCGGACGCGGCCGCGGGGCTCCAGCGGGAAGTCGGTGGAGCGGACAATGGGGTTGGCCTGCACGCCGGCGGTCCACACGAGGGTGTCCGTTTCGAACTCCTGGGCAGGGGTCTTGTCCGGCAGGTTGATGAGCTTAAGGCTGCCCTCGGCGTTGTCCAGGGAGGTGTTGAGGAGTACCTCGATGCCGCGGCTGCGGAGGTGCTCCACAACCCACTCCGCCTGCTTGGCGGTGACTTCGGGCATGATCCGGCCCATGGCTTCAACCAGGACGAAGCGGACTTCCTCCTGCTTGATGCGCGGGTTGTCCCGGACTGCGGCGCGGGCGAGGTCTTCCATCTCCGTGATGCACTCGATGCCGGCGAATCCGCCACCCACCACTACGAAGGTGAGGGCCTTGGCGCGGGCAGCGGGATCGGTCATGGTGGAGGCAACTTCAATGCGCTCCAGGACCTTGTTGCGGAGGGCAACAGCTTCCTCGATGGTCTTCAGGCCGATGCCCTTGTCCGCGAGGCCCTTGATGGGGAACGTACGGGTGATGGCACCTGCGGCCATGACGACGTCGAAGTAGGGCACCTCAAAGTGCGCGCCGCCGCCCGCGGGAGCCACCACGGCCGTGCGGTTGGTGTGGTCGATCGAGGTCACGCGGCCCTGGATCAGTTCGGTCTGCTTGAGGTGCTGGCGGTGGGAGACCACAGCGTGGCGCGCCTCGATGTTGCCGCCGGCCACCTCGGGCAGGAACGGCTGGTAGGTCATGTAGGGCAGTGGATCCACGAGGGTGACGATGCCACCGGCATTCGCGATCTTCTTCTGCAGTTTGAGTGCTACGTACAGGCCGACGTACCCGCCGCCGACGACGAGTACCCTGGGACGGTCCTGGAGCTCTGGGGTGGTTGCCATAGCACAAGGATACAGCAGTTTGTGAAAATCTTCACTAACTGCCCGGACGTTGCAATGTTCAGGTTTTCCGGCCGGAGTCCACCGTGTCCATCGCATCTGTGTCCGGTTCCTCCGCCGGCCCCGCCGGCCTTCCCGCCGCCCGGCGAAGCTGGATGACCGCCGCCGCGATGATCGCCACGAACAACAGGCTGAAACCGATCACGACGGCGCCGCCGAGTGCACTGTCCCGCCGGGAAGGCGGCTCGGCCGCAGGTACAGTTGCCTCCGGCAAGGTGGGCACTGCACTTGGTGCTTCAGTGGTGGGAAGCGGCGCGGGGGTGGCAAAGTTGCCACGCCGGTGGACACGGATCCATTCGGCGATGGAGCCGAGCGGGTTTGCCTCCGCCTCGGGCACGTCGTCCTTCAGGGCCGCCTCCGCGTTGAGCACCCCGTAGCCGTAGAGCGGGTCTCTGCCCGGTGCTCCGGCGTCCTTTGCGGTGGTAACAATCCGGTTGATGACCTGTTCGGCGCTCATAGCCGGCCATTTGGAACGGATCAGTGCCGCAACGCCGGCAACGATGGGCGTCGAGCCCGAGGTTCCCGCCCACTCGGCGTAGCTGCCTCCGGGCACCCCGCCCAGCAGGTTTTCCGCCGGCGCCGCGACGCCGATGCTGATGCCCTGGGAGGATGCGTCAACGCTGGCCGCACCCTTGCGGTCCAGGCCTGCGACCGTCAGGACGCCAGGGATGGTAGCCGGCGCGCCCACTTGAATGTTGCCGCCCACCCGGTTGCCGGCGGCGGCCACAATGACCACGTCTTTCTGCTCGGCGTAGAGGAAGGCCGCGTCCCAGCTTTGCGGCCACTGCGGAGTGGTGCTGCCCAGGGAGATGTTGATGACCCTCGCCCCGTTGTCTACCGCCCAGCGGACGGCTTCAGGGATCTGGTCCTGGTCGCTTTTGCCCGAAGGGTTCGGCGAGCCCAGCCAGGTGGAGACAGCGAGGATTTGGGCTTCGGGGGCCACACCCACGATTCCATCCGGGGGAAGGGCTGCGGGACCGGGCGACGGCGAGGCGGTGGCGTCGGCAGGCTGGTGGCCGCGTCCTGCAAGCATGGTGGCCACCAGTGTGCCGTGTTCCGTCTTGGAGCCCACGCCTTTCTGGCCGTTGGGCTGTCCGGAACCGGAGGCGTCATAGCCGCTAGCGACGGCTCCCTTGAGGTCCGGATGCTGGGCGTCAACCCCGCTGTCGATCACCGCCACCTTGACCCCGGCGCCCTTGGAGACCTCCCAGGCCTTGGTGATGCCGGACTCGGCGAGCCAGTACTGTTTGTCGCGCCATTCGTCGGCTTGTGCGGCTGGGGCAGTGGCGAGGCCGGCGGCGAGGCAACCGCCGGCAAGGACCAGGGCGAGCAGGGCTGCCCCGGCCCGTCCGAGCGGCAGCCTCATTACGGCAGTGTGGATCCGCATGGGCCGTCAGCCAATGCTCAGGGCTATGCCGTCGAGGATGTCGTGTTCGCTTGCTGTGGCTGTTGCAATGCGTCCGCCGGTTAGCCCGGCCAGCTGTTCGAGAATCCGGCCCCAAACCAGTCCCCCTGCGCCGATGACGTCCACCCGGCCCGGGTGCATGTAGGGCAGGGCGGCGCGGTCCGAACGCGTCATATTCAGGAGGTCGGCCGAAGCCGCGCGGACGGTGTCCAGGGACAGCTCGGTGCCGTGGATGGCGTCCGGCGAATATTCCGGCAGGCGGAGGGCATGGGCGGTGATGGTGGTGATGGAACCAGCAACGCCGACGACGGCGGTGGCCCGTTCCAGGGGCACGTCCTGGCGGGCGCGGGCGATGGCTGAGTCCACGTCGGCTATCGCGGCGGCTATCTGTTCAGCGGTGGGCGGGTCCTGCCGCAGGTGCCGTTCGGTCAGGCGCACGCACCCGATGTCCACTGACCTGGCTGCGGTCACGCCGGCGGCCGTGCCGAGGACGAACTCGGTGCTTCCGCCGCCCAGGTCAATCACCAACACCTCCTGGCCATCAAGGACAGGCAGCACGCTGCTGGCTCCGGCAAAAGACAGCGCGGCTTCCTCGTCGCCGGAGATCACCTCAGGTTCCACGCCCAGCAGGTCCCGGACGCCGTCCACGAAGACGTCCCGGTTCTTCGCGTCCCGGCTCGCGGAGGTGGCAACAAAGCGCACCTTCCCGGCGCAGTGTTCCTGGATGAGGCGGGCGTAGTCAGCGGTGGCCGCAAACGTGCGTTCCAGGGCTTCCGGGGCCAACTCACCGGTGGCGTCCACCCCCTGGCCCAGCCGAACCACCCGCATCTCGCGCACGATGTCTTTGAGCCCGGCAGTTGGGTTGCTGCGGTCGATATCCGCGATCAGGAGGCGGATGGAGTTAGTACCGCAATCGATGGCGGCAACGCGCGTCATTTCCCAGCTCCTGCGGTCCCGGAGGTCTTCCGGACGGGTGCGGGCCGGCCCACGATGTCCGGCAGGCCCTGCGGTCCGTGCCGGCTGAGGTCCCTGGACGGGGCTTCCCCTGTGGTGTCCCAGGCGCCGTCGCAGTAGCACCTGTCCGCGGTCCACCACTCGCTGATTGCATTGATGGCGCGGTCCCCCAGCGGATTCACTCCCGGACCGGCCGCGAGGGACTGGCCCACCAGAACATGCAGGCACTTGACGCGGGTGGGCATGCCGCCGGCGGATATCCCGTCGATCTCGGGGACAGCTCCGATGCCGGAGCGTTCACCGATGGCCGCACGCGCAGCCAGGTAGGCCTCGTGGGCTGAGCGGTAGGCAGCGGCCAGGTCCTCGTCACCTGCCAGTTGCTCATTCATTTCGTTCATCACTCCGGCTGCTTCCAGACGGGAAACCGCAGAGGTAATGACCGGATGGGTCAAGTAGAAGGTGGTGGGAAACGGGGTCCCGTTGCCGAGCCGTGGAGCGGTGGCGGCCACCAGGGGGTTGCCGCAGACGCAGCGGGCGGGAATCTCGACGACGTCCCGGACCGGCCGGCCCAGCTGGCGGCTCAGTACTTCCAGGTCTCGTGCTGATGGCTGGCGGGATTCGTCCCGGGCGGCTGCCGTGTTAAGTTCCACTGTCGCGGGCCGTCCTTCCTTTTGCGGTTCAGTCTGTGGCCGCGCGCGTGATCGACTCCCACAGGGAATCCACCCACGGCAGATCGGCGGGGTCTTGTGCTGCTGCACCGGTGTGGCCGCTGTTGTCTCCGGCCGGCAAATCGCTGCCGAAGACCCAGTAGCCGGTTTCGCCCGGCATAACCATGTTAATGCGGTCGCGGGCCTGCTGTTTCACGTAGTTGGGGTCCTTCCAGCGGGAAACCTGCTGCCGCAGGCTGTCGCCTTCGGCCTCACGGGCGGCGATGTCCGCATTGAGGGCTTCGATCTCAGCCCTTTTGTCGAAGAAGATCTTGACGGTGGGCGCCAGCATGATGGTGATGGCAATCATGACCACTGCCAGCGCGAGCATCCGTCCGGAAAACGCCTTCGCTGGTACTGGCTGCTGGTCTTCACCTGTTTCAGTGCCGGCAGCCGGGGACTTGCTTCGGGCGCTGCTGCCCTTCCCGCCGCCCGCAGGCGCAGTTCCGCCGTGTGGCCCCGGGGCATCCCTGGAGCCGGATGTATGGCCGGCCGCTGCCTTGCCTGGTCCAGGGGTTGCGGCTTTCGGCCCGGCGGCGCCGGTGGCAGGCTTTTCCTTGGCGGAACCGAAGGGCGCCCGAATGACGTCGGCGTCGGCCATTTCCTGGCTCGACAGCGCTCCCGGGCGGGAAGAGGCGACCTTTGGAACTTTGGGACGGCGGGTAGCCATGACACTCCTGAAACGCGCAGCCTGCCGGGGCCGCCACTAGCTGGGCTGAAACTAATACTGCCGAAACAACAACGGTGGCTATGGTCTTTCAACCATAGCCACCGCCTCGTCGGTTATGCGGCTACTAGCCCTTGAAACGCGGGAAGGCGCTGCGGCCGGCGTAGCGTGCGGCGTCATCGAGTTCCTCTTCGATGCGCAGCAGCTGGTTGTACTTGGCAACACGCTCGGAGCGGGCCGGGGCGCCGGTCTTGATCTGGCCGGCGTTGGTGGCCACCGAGATGTCGGCGATGGTGGTGTCCTCGGTTTCGCCGGAGCGGTGCGAGGTGATGGTGGTGTAGCCGGCGCGCTGGGCCAGGCTGACGGCGTCGAGCGTTTCGGTGAGCGAACCGATCTGGTTCACCTTGACCAGCAGGGAGTTGGCGGTCTTGGTGTCGATGCCGCGCTGCAGGATGGCCGGGTTGGTGACGAAGAGGTCATCACCCACCAGCTGGACCTTGTCGCCGATGGAGTCGGTGAGGGTCTTCCAGCCGTCCCAGTCGTTTTCGTCCAGCGGGTCTTCGATGGAAACCAGCGGGTAGTCGGCCACGAGTTCGGTGTAGTAGGCGCTCATCTCGGCGGAGGTCAGTGCCTTGCCTTCGAACTGGTAGGCGCCGTCGGTGAAGAACTCGGAGGAGGCGACGTCCAGGGCCAGTGCGATGTCCTTGCCCGGGGTGTAGCCGGCGTTCTTGATGGCTTCCTGGATCAGGTCAAGTGCTGCCCGGTTGGAGGGCAGGTTCGGGGCGAAGCCGCCTTCGTCGCCCAGGCCGGTGGCGAGGCCCTTTTCCTTCAGGACGGCCTTGAGGGCGTGGTAGACCTCAACGCCCCAGCGCAGGCCCTCGGAGAAGGTTTCGGCACCCAGCGGGACAACCATGAATTCCTGGATGTCGACGTCGGAATCGGCGTGCGAGCCGCCGTTGAGGATGTTCATCAGCGGGACCGGCAGTACGTGAGCGTTCGGGCCGCCCAGGTACTTGTACAGCGGCAGGTCAGCGGAGGCGGCGGCTGCGTTGGCGACGGCGAGGGAGACGCCCAGGATGGCGTTGGCGCCCAGCTTGCCCTTGTTCGGCGTGCCGTCCAGGTCCAGCATGGCCTGGTCGATGCTGCGCTGGTCCGTGGCGTCGAAGCCGGTCAGGGCCGGTGCGATCTGGTCGATGATGGCGTCAACAGCCTTCTGGACGCCCTTGCCAAGGTAACGGCCCTTGTCACCGTCACGCAGCTCAACGGCTTCGTGCTCGCCGGTGGAAGCACCGGAGGGAACTGCTGCGCGGCCGATCTGGCCGTCTGAGAGCAGTACTTCAACTTCTACTGTGGGGTTGCCGCGGGAATCGAGGATTTCGCGGGCGTGGATGGCATCGATAAGCGCCATGAATTTGCTCCTTATGGGCGATTAACGGGGAAAATGCAGCTGAAAACTCGACGTACTCGTCACGGACCAGCGTAGTCGAGAGTGCTCCGGGTTACGGAAACCTATCCAGCCCCCGGACGTCATGATGGTGCGGTTATAACTCCTGCTGCTGCCCGGGGACGCGTTGCTGGTAGTTCCGCACCGCACCGCGCAGGGCACGCTCGGCGTCCAACCCGCCGGCATGGGCGGACTGTACGACGGCGAGCAGCAGCTCGCCCAGCTCGTCCTCGGACGCGAAGGCGGGAACTTCCACGGATGGTTGAGCCTGTGGAAGCCCTGCCCGCGCGGCCCGGTCGATGGACTTTTGCGTCCGGGCCAGCGCGGGGAGCGCCAACGGGATGCCCTCGAACGGGTCATGCCGGTCCGGCCGCTCTGCCCGCTTCACCGCGTCCCACTTCTGCACGATCTCTTCAACCGTGGCCGGAAAGCTGTCCTGCAGGGAGCCGTCGGGGCGGAAGACATGCGGGTTCCGGCGGATCATCTTGGCGCTCAGGCCGCGTGCGACGTCCTCGAAGGTGAAGGATCCGCGCTCCTCGGCAAGCCGGGCGTGCAGGACCACCTGAAGCAGTACGTCGCCCAGCTCGCCGCGGAGTTCGGCGTCGTCAATGTCTTTGCCCGTCCCGGCTTCAATGGTTTCCGCCACCTCGTAGGCCTCCTCAAGGAGGTACTCCACCAGGGATTCATGGGTCAGCGCGCCCATCCACGGGCAGTGCTCGCGCAGGGCGGCAATCTGCCCCAGCAGCTTCCCCAGTGGCTCCCCGGTCGGGGCGCTGCCCGAATCCGGGCTGTCAGCCAAGGTTTGCGTAGGCGTCGTTGATGTACTCCACCAATGCTTCCTTTTCCTCAAGGGGCAGGAAGGATGCTTCGGCGGCGTTCAGGGTCAGCTCCAGCAGGTCATCGAGGTCGTAGTCGAAGGTTTCCACCAGGAGGTCGAACTCGTCGGTCAGGGTGACACCGCTCATCAGCCGGTTGTCGGTGTTGATGGTGACGTTGAAGCCGAGCTGGTAGAGCATGTCCAGCGGGTGGCTCTCGATGCCCTCGCCGAACCCGGCGATGGCACCGGTTTGAAGGTTGGACGACGGGCAGACCTCGAGGGCGATGCCACGGTCACGGACCCAGCTGGACAGGTCCCCGAGGGTCACCAGTCCGATGGTGTCCTCGGTCCCGTCATCGTCGTCGAACTCCACGGTGATGTCCTCGGCGATCCTGACGCCGTGTCCCAGCCGCAGCGCCCGGCCGTCCACCAGGGCGGACTGGATGCTCTCCAGTCCGGCCGCCTCCCCGGCGTGCACCGTGGCCGGGAAGTTCTGCTGGGCGAGGTAGGTGAAGGCGTCCTTGAAGCGGGAGGGCAGGAAGCCGTCTTCGGCTCCGGCGATGTCGAAGCCCACTGCGCCCTTGTTGCGGTGGCGGACGGCGAGTTCGGCGATTTCCTGGCCGCGGTCCGCGTGGCGCATGGCGGTGATCAGCTGGCCCACCTGGATTTCGCGGCCCGTCTCCCCCACGGCCTCGACTCCTGCCTCAAGGCCTTCCTGCACCGCTTCAACGGCTTCGTCCAGGGTGAGGCCCTTCTGCAGGTGCTGTTCGGGCGCCCACCGCACTTCGCCGTACACCACGCCGTCGTCAGCGAGGTCCTCGACGAACTCCTTGGCCACGCGGAAGAGCCCTTCCGCGGTCTGCATGACGGCAACAGTGTGGTCAAAGGTCTCAAGATAACGGACCAGGGATCCGGAGTCCGCGGACTCCCGGAACCATTGGCCGAGCGCGACGGGGTCAGTCGACGGGAGGGTGTGGCCGACTGCCTCGGCCAGTTCGATGATGGTGGCCGGACGGAGTCCTCCGTCCATGTGGTCGTGAAGTGAAACCTTGGGCAGGTTCTTCAGGTCAAAATCGATGGCAGGGGCAGCGTCAACAATAGGCTCAGTCACGTACCCCACCTTAGGGTGGGCGGCAGTTCATTGCCAGCGGCTAGGTGGCCGCCGGTTCGCCCTCTCCTGCTGCCGGTGCCAGGGCGGCGGTGCCGCCGGCCTGGTTGTCCCGTGCCCCGTTGGGACCGCCGTCGAGCCACCCGTCCACTTCCTGGGCGTCGTTACGGGCGAGGTGCCTGTGCCACAACCTGAGCAGGTGGTCGATGAGGATCCCCAGCAGAATCGCGAACACCACCGCGATGCCCGCGCTGAGCAGGGGGTTGTGGTGCAGCCAGGGGAAGGAGCTGGCCAGCAGGCCGATGCCGATGGAATACCCAACCCAGGTGATGCAGGCAAAGGCGTCCAGCAGGAAGAAGCGGCGGTGGGAGAAGCCGGTGCTTCCGGCGACATAGTTGACGGCTACCCGGCCCCAGGGAATGTAACGGGCAGTGAAGACCAGCACGGCACCACGCTTGTCCAGCTCGTAGCGCGCCCAGCCGAAGGCCTTCTGCACCCTGGGCCGGCGCATCCACTTCCACCGGTTCAGCCCGATCTTGCGTCCGAGCATAAAGGCCATGTTGTCCCCGGCAATGGCCCCTATCAGTGCGGTGAGGCCGAGGATCCAGAGATTGGGTTCCCCGCTGTGCCGGGAGAATGCGGCGAGGGCCACGATGAGGGTCTCGCTGGGGACCACCATGGCGAAGCCGTCCACAAAGAAAAACAGGAGCAGGATTGGGTATATCCACCACTGACCAGCTGCATGGAGCACGGCCTCATTAATAAACTCCACGCGGTCTTGCTCCTATGCAAAATGGCACCGGCCGGAAGTGGCGCAGCCGAAGCGGAAATCGTTCCTAAGTGTCCCACGGCCGCGGCGCACTTCGCTACGCCCCGTCCTGCCCGGACAACGGTTCAACTACGCTTCCGGTTCCTTCATCCGTTCCATCATGGGAGACCTGCGCCGGACCCTGTTGATGATGATGTCCACCACGATCCCGAGCGCCACCGCACAGATGATGGCGATGACGGCACCCAGGAGGTGGTTGTCTTCAAACCATTGGCCAAAGAACAGGCCGATTCCCACCGAATAGGCAGCCCAGAGGCTGGCCGACAGGACGGTCAGTCCTACGAAGCGCAGGTGCGGATAGCGTGTGACGCCGGCGGTGAGGTTTACCGCAACCCGCCCGATGGGGACGAACCGTGCCACGAGGATGAGTGAGGCGGGGCGCTTGCGCAGCTCCCGGCCCGCCCACCGGAAGGCACTTTGCATGCGTGGACCCCGCATCCAGGCCCAGCGCCGTGTGCCCACCCTGCGCCCGATCAGGTAGGCGATGTTGTCCCCCGAAAAGGCCCCCAGGGCAGCCACCATCATCAGGAGCCAGGGATTGGGAACATCTGCGGTGGCAGCGACCGCGGACAGGCCAACCACCACGGACTCGCTGGGGATGGGCGGGAAGAAGCCGTCAATGATGCAGCATGCCAGGACGAGGAGCAGCACCCAAGGCTGTCCGGCCGCGGCGAGAATGAAGTCATTGATGGCCTGCATGGGTCCCTATGCTATGCGGTCGATGATCAGGCGCTGTGCCGGCCGTGATCCCTCGGGCGCAATGGCTACTGCGTTCTCCAGCGCTTCCTTGGCGCGGGCGAACCTTTCCGGGGTGTCGGTGAGCAGTGTCATCAGGGGCTCGCCCGCCCGGACCATGGCGCCCGGCTTGGCGTGCATCCGGACGCCGGCGCCTGCCTGCACCACGTCCTCCTTGCGGGCCCTCCCGGCGCCCAGGCGCCAGGCTGCCATGCCCACCGCAAGGGCATCGAGTTCCACCAGCACTCCGTCGGCCGGCGCGTAGACCACCTCGGATTCCCGGGCCACCGGAAGCTTCGCGCGGGGGTCGCCGCCCTGGGCCTCGATCATCCGGTTCCAGACGTCCATGGCGCGGCCGTCTTTCAGGGCAGCTGCGGGATCGGCGTCGTGGACCCCTGCAGCGGCGAGCATCTCCTCGGCGAGCCGGACCGTCAACTCCACCACGTCGTCGGGACCCCCGCCCGCCAGCACCTCGACGGATTCCTCCACCTCGATGGCGTTGCCCGCGGTCAGGCCCAGGGGGGTGCTCATGTTGGTGAGAAGGGCAACGGTGTTGACCCCTGCATCCTTGCCGAGCGCCACCATGGTTTCGGCAAGTTCGCGGGCAGTGGCCTCATCCTTCATGAAGGCGCCGCTTCCCACCTTCACGTCCAAAACCAGGGCTCCGGTCCCCTCGGCAATTTTCTTGCTCATGATGGACGAGGCGATGAGCGGGATGGCCTCAACGGTGCCGGTGACGTCGCGGAGGGCGTAAAGCTTCTTGTCCGCCGGGGCCAGGCCCGCGCCGGCCGCGCAGATGACGGCGCCGACGTCCTGCAGCTGGGCGAGCATTTCCTCATTGGTGAGCGAGGCCCGCCAGCCCGGGATCGCTTCCAGCTTGTCCAGCGTGCCGCCGGTGTGGCCGAGTCCGCGGCCGGAGAGCTGCGGGACGGCCACGCCGAAGACTGCCACCAGTGGCGCCAGGGGCAGGGTGATCTTGTCCCCGACGCCTCCGGTGGAATGCTTGTCGGAGGTGTACTTCAGCCCGCCGTCAGGGCGGCGCAGGCTGGAGAAGTCCATCCGCTCGCCTGAAGCGATCATTGCGGCCGTCCACCGCGCGATTTCACTGCGGTTCATGCCGTTGAGCAGGATGGCCATGTTGAGGGCGGCCATCTGCTCATCCGCGATGACTCCCCGGGTGTAAGCGTCGATGGTCCAATCGATCTGTTCCGGGCTCAGTGTGCCCTTGTCCCGCTTTGTCCGGATGATGTCGACGGCGTCGAACGCCTCGGCCTTGTTGATCGCTGCGCGGTTGTCTGTCACCGGGTTTCCTCCAGGTGTTCGGGACCAAAGGCGTCTGGCAGCACCTGGTCCATGGTCTTGATGCCTTGGGTGGTCATGAGCTCCATGCCGGGGGCGCGGAATTCGTACAACAGCTGGCGGCAGCGCCCGCACGGCATCAGGACGTTGCCCCCGCCGTCCACACAATAAAAGGCGCGCAGCAGGCCGCCGCCGGTCATGTGCAGGTTGCCCACCAGCGCACATTCAGCGCAGAGCGTCAGGCCGTAGCTGGCGTTTTCCACGTTGCAGCCGCTGACGATCCTGCCGTCCTCGGTAAGAGCTGCCGCGCCCACCGGGAACTTCGAGTAAGGCGTGTACGCCTTGGCCATGGCGTCGACGGCGGCAGCCTCCAGTGCAGCCCAGTCCACGCCGCTTCCGGATCCCACGCCGCCGTCAACCCTTGACATAGGGAATACCGCTCGCTGCCGGGCCCCGGGATTTGCCTACCAGTCCGGCGACGGCGAGGACCGTTACCAGGTAGGGCAGCATGGCCATGAACTGGCTGGGCACCGGGGTGCCGATAATCGTGACGATACTCTGCAGGTTGTCTGCGAAGCCGAACAGGAGCGCGGCGAAGAACGCGCCGATGGGGTTCCACCGGCCAAAGATCAGCGCGGCCAGGGCGATGAAGCCGCGTCCGCCGGAGATTTCCTTGGTGAAGCTGTCGATCGCGACGAGGGTGAAGAAGGATCCGCCGATGCCGGCAACTGCCCCGCCAAGCGTGACGTTCCAGAAGCGGGTGGCATTTACGTTGATGCCCAGGGTGTCGGCCGCCTGCGGGTGCTCGCCCACAGCACGGACCCGCAGGCCCCAGCGGGTCTTGAAGAGGCCTACCCAGACCACCAGGACCGCAACGTACATCAGGTATCCCACCACGGACTGGCGGAAAAGGATGGGCCCGATGATGGGGATGCTGGACAGGACGGGGATCTCGATGATGTCCAGCCCGGGAGGTGAGTTGAACTGCGCCTTGTTGGCCTGCATAACGGTGCTGAACAGGAAGCCCGTGACGCCGGAGACCAGGACGTTGAGCACCACGCCCACGATGATCTGGTTCACGAGGTACTTGATGCTGAACAGCGCCAGCACCATGGAAACCGCTGCCCCGGCCACGGCGGCGGCAAGCAGCCCGATGAAGGGGTTCTGGGTCATGCTGGCCACGATGGCGGCAGTGAACGCGCCGCCCAGGAGCTGGCCCTCGATGGCGATGTTGACCACGCCCACCCGCTCACACAGGACGCCGGACAGGGAACCGAACACCAGCGGGACGGCGAGGGTGACGGACCCGGCGATGAGACCTGCCAGCGAGATGCTCGGGGTACGCGCACCGCCCACCACCCAGATGAGGAAAGCGGCCACGAACAGGACGATGAAGGTGACGGTCAGCCAGCCGGGCGCGGGCCGGTCCTTGGTCTTGAGGTAGACCGCGTAGGCTGCCAGGCCCAGCAGGAGGACGGACAACACCATGCCGCCAGTGAACGCGTTCACCGCCAGGGCCGGCAGCTGGAAAAAGTCCTCTCCGGTGGAGATGCCGAAACTCGCGGTCTGGTTTGGCGCCATCAAACCGAAGAAAACCAGGGCGATCAGGCCGAAGACCGTGAGCAGGACGGGCGTCCGCCAAGTCACCGGCTTGGCGGAGACGGCGCTGGGGCCGGTGTCTTTCGGAGTGTGATCCGGCTGCGGTTGTCCCGGGCGGGGTGACGATACTTTTGTGCTCATGCGGCACCTCCGGTTGTGGCTGCCTGGCGGGACTTGGCCGCGCGGGCAGGCTTCCTGCGGCGGGGGTTCAGGCCAAAGATTGCCCGGACCAGCGGCGGGGCCGCAATAAAGAGGACGATCAGGGACTGGACCACCAGGACGATGTCGATGGGGGTTCCGGTCTGGATCTGCATTTGGACCGCCCCGGCGCGGAAGGCGCCGAACAGCAGGCCGGCGGCAAAGGTTCCCCACGGCGTCGAACGCCCCAGGAGGGCCACGGTGATGGCGTCGAACCCATAGGTGGCGGCCACGCCGTCGGTAAGGACTTTTTCCGTTCCCGCCACCTGGGCGACGCCGGACATTCCCGCCAGCCCGCCCGCAATCGCCATCACCAGGATGGTGGAGCGGGAGACGTTGATGCCGGCCGTCTGGGCAGCCTTGGGGTTGGCGCCCACGGCACGGAACTCGAAGCCCACGGTGGACCGGTTCAGCAGCCACCACACCAGGACGGTGGCGGCGATGGCCAGGAGGAAACCAAGGTGCAGCCGGTACTGGGTGCCGAAAATCTGCGGGTATACGGCCGTGGGATCCAGGATGGGCGAGATGGGGTTCGTCTCCCCTGGCCGCTGGAAGGCCGGGGTGTTCAGCAGGTACCGCAGGAAGTACAGCGCGATGTAGTTGAACATGATGGTGAGGATGACCTCATGGGCGCCCGTCCGGGCTTTCAGCAGCCCCACCAGGCCTCCCCAGAAGGCACCGCCGATGATGCCGGCCACCAGGACCAGCAGCAGGTGCAGCCCCAGGGGCAGGTGCAGCGCGAAGCCCACCCAGGCGGCCAGGATGCCGGCCACGATGATCTGCCCCTGCCCGCCGATGTTGAAGAGTCCGGCACGGAACGCAAGTGCCACGCCCAGGCCGGCCGTGATGAGCGGCGTGGCAATGGTGAGTGTTTCCATGAACGGTGCGAACTGGGCCGCCACGCTGTTGCCGCGCGGGTTGAAGACCGAGCCCTGGAACAGGGCAATGTAGGAGCGGGTGGCAGCGTTCCACACGGCTGTCAGGAAGTCGGTGGGACGCGCGAAGAGGTAGGTGGACGTGGTGGCCACCTGTTTGTCAGTGCTGGCGATAAGGAGCCCGCCGATGATGAGCGCCAGCAGGACCGCGAGGACCGAAACCATGCCGCTGCCGGTAAAGATCTTCCGGAGCAGCGTCTCGGGACCGCCGGGAAGCTGTCCGCTTTGGGCAGTGGCCGGAACCGCCGAGGGTTCCATGGCGCCGCCGGCGGTATCTACGGATACGACGGCGGCTGTCTCCTCCTCGGCAGGGGTGGCCGGGTGGGCTTTGCTGCCGCCCGCTTCGGCAGCGTGTTTGGGGGGATGCTTCTCAGACAAGGTCGCCTCCTTCGGCGTCGGACGTGGAGGCCGTTGCGGCGGTGGGCGGGTGCCCCGCGGAGTGTGCGTGTTCCTCGGGCGGAATGCCTGCCATCATGAGGCCCAGGACGTCCCGGCTGGTGCCGGCCGGGACCACGCCCACCAGCTTGCCCTTGTAGAGCACCGCGATGCGGTCCGCCAGTTCCATGACCTCGTCAAGCTCGGTGGAGATGATCATCACCGGTGTGCCCTGGTCCCGCTCGGCAACGATTCTGCGGTGGAGGAACTCGATGGAGCCCACGTCCACGCCGCGGGTGGGCTGCGAGGCGATGAACAGGCGCAGCGGCCGGGAGAGTTCGCGCGCCATCACCACTTTCTGCTGGTTGCCGCCGGAAAGCGTGCCTGCCGCGGCCGCGGCTGAGGGCGTCCGCACGTCGAACTCGCCGATGCGGGCCTTGGCGTTCTCCAGGATCTTCGCGGGGCTCATGCTGATGCCCTTGGCGAAGGGAGGCTTGTCGTAGAGGTCCAGGACCAGGTTTTCGGCCACCGAAAATGTACCCACCAGTCCGTCCACCTTGCGGTCTTCCGGGACGAATCCGACGCCGGCGTGCAGGACTTCCTTGACGGACCTGCCCAGCAACTCCTTGCCGTCCAGCTTGATGGAGCCGAAGACCCGGTCCTGGAGGCCGAGGATGGCTTCGGTGAGTTCTGTCTGGCCGTTCCCCTGCACGCCTGCCACGGCCAGGATTTCCCCACGGGCAATGCTGAAGCTGAGCCCGTCCACCACGTGGTGGCCGTTGGGGGCGATGACCGTCAAATCCCGGACTTCGAAGGTCGTCTCCTTCGGCTGGGCGGGTGCCTTGTCCAGGTTCAGGCTGACGGCGCGTCCCACCATCATTGAGGCAAGCTCGGTTGTGGGGGCGGCGGGGTCCGCGGTCCCCACCACCTTGCCGCGCCTGATCACGGTGATGGTGTCCGAAACTTCCTTCACCTCCCGCAGCTTGTGGGAGATGAACACGATGGACGTGCCCGCGGCCCTTAGCTGGCGCATGATATCCAGCAGCTCGTCGGTTTCCTGGGGTGTCAGAACGGCAGTGGGTTCGTCGAGGATCAGGACCTTGGCGTTGCGGACCAGGGCCTTGATGATTTCGACGCGCTGCTGGACACCCACCGGCAGGTCCTCCACCAGGGCGTCCGGATCGACGTCGAAGCCGTACTGATCCGAGATTTCCTTGATCCGGCGGCGCGTCTCCTCCAGGTTGAGGAAGCCGGCAGCCTTGGTCGGTTCGGCACCGAGCGCCACGTTCTCGGCCACAGTGAAGACGGGGACAAGCATGAAGTGCTGGTGAACCATCCCGATCCCCGCCGCCATCGCATCGCCGGGTCCGCGGAAGGACACGGCCTTGCCATCAATGAGGATTTCGCCTTCGGACGGCTCATAAAGGCCGTACAGCACGTTCATCAGGGTGGATTTTCCGGCCCCGTTTTCGCCCAGCAGACAGTGTATTTGTCCGGGTTCAACCACCACGTCGATGTGGTCGTTGGCGAGCAGGGTTCCGAAGCGTTTAGTGATCCCTCTGAGTTCAAGTTTCAAAACTCTGACCAATCTCGAAGCGTCCAGTGATCGACCGGACGGGATATGTGGCTGCAGCACCAGCCTAGTGGGTGCAGTCCTGGGATGAGCGGGCGGTGGCCCGAAAGCGGAAGGCCACAGCAAAAAGCGCCACCGCCCGGCCAGTCATTGACCAACCGGGGGTGGCGCTTCAGATGCAGGTCAGGCCTTGGGGCTGGCGGCGGACTCGACCTTCAGCTTGCCGTCAACGATGTCCTTCTTGATCTGGTCCAGCTCGCTCTTCAGCTCGGCGGGAACCTGGGATTCGAGGTCGTGGAACGGTGCCAGCTGCACACCTTCGTTGGCGAGGGTGCCCACGTACGGGGTGTTGTCGAAGCTGCCTTCCTTGTCCTCCTTGACCACGGTCTCCACGGCGTCGCCCATCTGCTTCATGACAGAGGACAGCATGATGTCCTTGTAGTCAGGGGCCGTGAGGTAGCCGTCGGAATCCACCCAGATCAGCTTGACGTCCTTGCCGGCGTCCTTGGCTTCCTTCAAGGCAGCACCGGCGCCCTTGCCGACGGGCCCGGCCACCGGCATCACGATGTCGGCACCCTGGTCCAGGAAGTTCTGGGTGAGCTGCTTGCCCACATCCTGTTTCTCGAAGTCGCCGGTGAAGCTGCCGTCCTGGGCGTCCTTGTTCCAGCCAAGGAGCTTGACGTCCTTGCCCTTCTGCTCGTTGTAGTACTTCACGCCGTCGGCATAGCCGTCCATGAAGATGGTCACGGTGGGGATCTTGATGCCGCCGAAGGTGGCCACCGTTCCGGTCTTGGTGGTTCCGGCGGCAAGGTAGCCGGCGAGGAACGCAGCCTGGGCGGTGTCGTAGATGATTGGCTTGACGTTGGCAATCGGCGTCTCGTAGCCGAAGTCGACAATCGCGAAGTGGCTGTCCGGGTTGGCCTCAGCCTGCGCCTTGGTGGCGTCGCCGAGCAGGAAGCCAACGGTGACGGTGAGGTCGCATCCGGCCGTGACCATGGCGCGCAGGTTGGGCTCAAAGTCGTTGTTGGTCTTGGACTCCACCTGGTTGACCTTGATGCCGAGGTCGGTTTCGGCCTTCTTCAGGCCCTCGTAGGAGGACTGGTTGAAGGACTGGTCATCAAATCCGCCGGAGTCGGAGACGATGCAGCCGGTGTAGTCGCTGGCCCCGGCGGTCGAGGTGCTTCCGGCTTCGGGGGCTGCGCCGCAGGCGGTCAACAGAAGGGCGGAGGCGCTGACGGTAGCCAGGCCGGCCATTGAACCGCGCTTGAATTGTGCACGCAGTGATGTCTTCAATTTTCCTCCAGGATGAAGAGAGTGGCGCTACGGCTCGAATTCAATGAGTGTCCGTTTCTGCACTGAAATTCTGTTTTCACTGAGGTCCGCAGCACTGCGCCGGAGCGCACTGATGCCACTACTTTAGTGGCCTGCGCCACGTCCCAATAGCACAGTGGCTCCGGATCGCGGAGATTGTTGACAAGTTGTTACCAACCAGTAGGGGCGCCGCCTCCGGCGCGGCACCCCTCGCTGAAGCCCGGCCTGTTACAGCGCGGGCTGGAGGCGGACCAGCATCTTGCCGGTGTTGGCTCCGTCAAGCAGGTCCATAAAAGCCTGCGGCGCATTTTCCAGCCCGTCAACGATGGTTTCGTCGTACTGCACGGTGCCGTCAGCCAGCCAGCCGGCCATCCTCCCGGCGAACTCAGCCGCGTGCTCGCGCTGGCCGCCCACCAGGAAGCCCTTGAGTGTGAGCTGCTTGCCGATGGCCAGCATCAGGTTGTGCGGAGCAGGAGTCGGCTTGGTTGAGTTGTACTGGGCGATGGCTCCGCACATTGCCACGCGGCCGCCAACGTTGAGGGCGGCCAAGGCTGCCTCAAGGTGCTCACCGCCGACGTTATCGAAATAGACGTCGATGCCGCCGGGGCCGGCTGCTTCGTTCAACTGCCCTCGCACTGGGCCGTTGTGGTAGTCGAAGGCGGCGTCAAAGCCGAGCTCAAGGAGCCGGGCCACTTTGGCTGGCGAGCCCGCGGATCCGACCACCCGCGAGGCGCCCATCGCTTTGGCAATCTGGCCAACCAGTGAACCCACAGCTCCCGCGGCACCAGAGACAAACACCGCGTCACCCGCTTTAAATTCGGCCACCTTCAGCAATCCGGCGTAGGCGGTCAGCCCTGTCATGCCCAGGGCACCCAGAAAGGCGGACGCCGGAGCAAGGTCTGTGCGGACCTGCTGCGCCGTACCTGCGTCCACCACTGCATACTCGCGCCAGCCCAGGTTGTGCACCACAACATCCCCTTCCTGGTGTTCGGTGGAACGGGACGCGACCACCTCACCTACGGCGCCGCCGTCGAGCGCTTTGTCCAGCGCGAAGGGCGCAGAGTAGGACTTAACGTCGTTCATGCGTCCCCGCATGTAGGGGTCGACAGACATGTAGAGATTCCGGACCAGGATCTGGCCCTCCTGGAGCCCGGGCAGCGGCGACTCGGCAAGTTCGAAGTTGCCGGCGTCGGGGCGGCCCACGGGACGGGAAGCCAGGCGGATTTCGCGGGTCGTTGCCGGAAGGGTTCCGAGGCTCATGCAGCGAATTCCATGATCCTGATGTCCACGCTGATGTTTCCCCGCGTGGCATTGGAGTACGGGCAGATCTCATGGGCCTTGGCCACCAACGCCTCTGCGGTGGCAAGATCCAGCGCCGGCAGCGCAATCTCCAGCTCCGCGGCGAGGCCGAAGCCGGCGTCGTCCAGCTTGCCGAGGTGGACCTTGGCAGCCACCGCAGAGTCTGTCAGGTCGGCCCGTTCCTGGCGGCCCACCAGGCGGAGTGCGGAGTGGAAGCAGGCTGCGTAGCCGGCTGCGAAGAGTTGCTCGGGATTGGTGCCCTGGCCGTTTCCGCCCAGCTCCACGGGGCTGGACAATGTGACGTCCAGCTTGCCGTCGTTGGTCCGGGCATTCCCGTCGCGCCCTTCGCCCGAGGCGAGTGCTTCTGCAGTGTAGAGAGGTTTCACGGTGATCCGTCCTGTTTTGGTGGTTGAAAAACGTGGCGGCTGATGCTGTCAGCGGCTGCGCTGGAGGGCGGCCGTCAAACGGCCCAGGGTGTTGTGGAGCTGATCCAGTTCCGCGGGCGTAAGACCTGCAGCCTCGGCCAGGCGCTTGGGGATGGCACCGGCCTTGCCGCTGAGCTCCCGCCCGGCGGCCGTCAGGTGGATGGCGACACGGCGCTCATCTTCCCCGGACCTGCGGCGCTCCACCAGGCCCAGTGACTCCAGGCGCTTCAGCAGGGGCGAGAGAGTACCGGAATCCAGGCCGAGCTCCTGGCCCAGTTCCTTCACGCCGCGCGGTTCGTCCTCCCAGAGCACCAGCATGACCAGGTACTGGGGATAGGTCAGGCCGAGCTCTTCCAGGACGGGCCGGTAGACCGCGGTTGCTGCGCGGGACGCCGAGTAGAGCGCAAAACACACTTGGCGGTCCAGCCGTGGAGCATCAGTCATGGTAACAGCCTAGTGGGCAATTGAATTGTGCACAACTTAGTAGCGGGCGACATGGCAAGTGCCGGGCGGCCGGGCTAAGTGCGCGGATTGCGACTGCGCTTGCGCCTGCGCCTTGGTTTTTAGAGGTCGCGGATAGTGCGCAGCGCGGCAGCCGTGAGAACGCGGATGCCGAGGCCCAGCGCACGCTCGTCCAGGATGTAGTCGCCGCGGTGGAGGTCATATTCCTCGCCGCCGGGCGTCTTGGTGCCAAGGCGCATCATGGCGCCGGGCAGTTCGGCGAGGAACCAGGCGAAGTCCTCCCCGCCCATGGACTGCGGGGTAAGCACTACGGCGCTTTCGCCAATTTCCGCCCGCGCCGATGCTTCGATGATGGCCGTCTCGTGTTCGGAGTTGACTACCGGAGGCACTCCCCTGGTGTGCTCCAGGCGCACGTCAACACCGTAGGGGGCAGCTACCTGGTGCACCACCTCATCCAGCAGCTCCCCGGCGGCGTGCCACGCCTCGCGGTCCAGGCAGCGCATTGTCCCGGCCATATAGCCGGTCCCCGGGATGGCATTGGGCGCCGAGCCGGCGGAAATCTGGCCCCACACCACCGAGACCCCGCTTCGGACATCCACGCGGCGGGACAGGACGGCGGGAACATTGACGGCGATCTGGGCCAGGGCGAACACAAGGTCCTCGGTCAGGTGCGGACGGGACGTGTGGCCCCCGCGGCCGGAAAGTTCAATACGGATGGTGTCCGACGCCGAGGTGATGGCACCGATGCGGGTACCGATCTTGCCCGCTTCGATGCGGGGATCGCAGTGCAGGGCCAGGATCCTGGGTACGCCGTCCAGGACGCCCTGCTCGATGCACGAGTGGGCACCTCCAGGCATGGTTTCCTCCGCGGGCTGGAAGATGATGCGGACGGTGGCGCCGAGGGGCTCCTCCAGGTGCATCCGGTGCAGCACCAGGGCGATGCCCAGCATGGTGGTGGTGTGGACGTCATGGCCGCACGCGTGCGTGACACCATGGTTTTTCGAGGCAAAGGGCAGGCCCGTTTCCTCGATGATGGGCAAGGCATCGATATCGCCCCGCAGCGCAGTGGCGATAGGGCCTTCGCCCACGTCCACGGTGAGTCCGGTGCCCTCCAGGCGGCGCGGGTTCAGGCCGGCGGCCTCGAGCCGGTCTGCCAGCTTGTCCGTGGTCCGGAACTCCTTGAAGGACAGTTCCGGGTGCGCATGCAGGTCCCTGCGGAAGTCGATCAGTTCCGGCAGGAGCGGCTCAAGCCATGGAGCCACCAGTGCGGTGGGCTCGGCTTCCGTAGTGTAATTGCGCACTGGTTCACTCTAGCGAGGGACACCGGAATACGGGTTATCGCGGTCCCCGCGTTACATCCGGGAACCGCGATGCCGCAACAACCGCCTTAGAGAACGTCGGTATCCCCGCTGGCCTTGAGGGCGTCGACCGCCGCCTTGACCCGCTGCGAGTTGGCCATGGTGGTCACAAGCAGGGCATCCGGGGTGTCCACGATGACAACGTCCTCAATGCCGATGAGGGCAATCACGCGCTTAGTGTCGCTGACCACCACACCGCTGGAGTTCTCGGTGAAGACGCGGGCGCCCTCCCCCAGCACCGTGACATCGTCCACTTCCCGTGCGCTGTTCAGCCGGCCCACGGATGCAAAGTCACCGACGTCGTCCCAGCGGAAGGAACCGGGCACGACGGCGACGTCCCCGGCCTCGGCGGCAGGTTCGGCAACGGCGTAGTCAATGGCGATCTTGGGCAGCGTGGGCCACACGCGGGCCGTGACCTCATCCCGGGCAGGAGTGTCCCAGGCGCGCGCAATTTCCTGCAGTCCCTGGAACAGTTCGGGCTGGTTCGCTTCGAGGTGCTTGAGCAGCAAAGCAACCGGAGCGACGAACATGCCGGCATTCCATACGTAGTTGCCGCTGTCCACGTACTGCTGGGCCACTTCCTCGTTCGGCTTTTCAACGAACTCCACGACGTCCTGGGCGCTGGGTGCACCCTCGATGCGCAGGTCCTGGCCGGAGCGGATGTAGCCGAACCCGGTGGACGGGTGGGTGGGTTTGATGCCGATGGTCACAATCTTGCCTGCGGCGGCAGTGTGGATCGCCTCTTGCACCGCCTGCTGGAACAGGCTGTCCGGGCTGATCACCTGGTCCGCGGCAAAGGAGCCCATGATGGTGTCCGGATCGCGCTCATGGAGGATGGCAGCAGCAAGGCCGATCGCCGCCCCTGAATCCTTTGGCTCCGACTCCAGGACAAGGTCGGCATCCTGGACCTCGGGAAGCTGCCGGCATACCGCTTCACGGTGGGCCTGGCCGGTAACCACCAGGACCCGGTGGCCCGCAAGCGGGTGCAGCCGGTCGTAGGTGGCGCGCAGCAGTGTGCTGCCTGAACCGGTGAGATCGTGCAGGAACTTGGGAGCTGCGGCTCGCGACAGGGGCCAAAGGCGGGTCCCCACTCCGCCTGCCGGGATCACCGCGATGAAGCGGTCAAGGGGTGAAACCGGGCTTGTCACTTTGTCTGTACTCATCAAGGCCTACTTTAGCCGACCCGCTTCCGGCGGCCCGTCCGGCTCCACAGCCCGCCCCACTTAAGCACGGCGGGGAGGTGAATGTGGTATTTGTCTCATAAATTGGGGGATTCCTTGCCGCCAGCGGGCACCAAGGCCTCCCTAAATTGAATAAGCTGGTGCCTGAGCCTAAATTTAGGCTCCGAGCTACGAGTGCTCTCGCAGCAGGCGTTCCCCCCGCGTGGATCCCATGCCAGCGCCGCTGTGTTGCAGGGAGGTTTATCAGTGCCGACAAAACCAGCTGGCACCTTGTACCGCGGCCGTGAAGGCATGTGGTCCTGGGTAGGACACCGAATCACCGGTGTAGTGATCTTTTTCTTCTTGTTGGTCCATGTCCTGGACACCTCCCTGGTGCGGGTGTCTCCGGAGGCCTACACCGCGGTGATCGGTGCTTACAAGAACCCGCTGATGGCCCTGGGTGAAACTGGCCTGGTTGCCGCCATCGTTTTCCACGCTTTCAACGGCCTGCGCATCATCGCGGTGGACTTCTGGAAGAAGGGCGCCAAGTACCAGCGCCAGATGCTCTGGGCAGTCCTTGGCCTCTGGGTAGTCACCATGGTCGCCTTCTCCATCCGCCACCTGTCCCTCGCGCTCGGAGGTCACTAAGCCATGTCCGCAACCATCGAGAGCCCGCGCAGCGGGCGCATTGCCCCCCAGTACCGCCGCACCGGCGGCAGCCGGGGCAACTTCGAAATGATCGCCTGGCTGTTCATGCGGCTCTCCGGGGTAGTGCTTGTAGTCCTCATCTTCGGCCACCTCTTCGTGAACCTCCTGGTGGGTGAAGGCATCCACGCCATCGACTTCGGTTTTGTTGCCGGCAAGTGGGCCGACCCGTTCTGGCAGTTCTGGGACCTCACCATGCTCTGGTTGGCCATGCTGCACGGCACCAACGGTGTCCGCACCATCATCAACGATTACGCGGAAAAGGATTCAACCCGCCGCTGGCTGAAGACCGTCCTCTACTCGGCCACTGTGGTCATCATCGTGCTGGGCACCCTGGTGATCTTCACCTTCGACCCGTGTCCCGTGGTTGACGGCGTTCCCCTGCCGGGCGGATTCTGCCCTGCCTAGTATCGGCGGCATCCCGGGCCCGCGGGTTTAACCGCGGGCCCTGTTTTGCGGAGCGGGCAACGCCCGCCCCTTGTTTTATTGCGAATTTTGAGAGAAAGAGCGTCTGGTATGCAGGTCCATAAGTACGACGTCGTCATCGTCGGTGCCGGCGGCGCTGGCATGCGCGCCGCGATCGAATCCGGTCAACGCGCCCGCACAGCAGTACTGACCAAGCTCTACCCCACCCGCTCGCACACTGGTGCGGCGCAGGGTGGCATGTGTGCAGCCCTTGCAAATGTCGAGGAAGACAACTGGGAGTGGCACACGTTCGACACCGTCAAGGGCGGCGATTACCTGGTGGACCAGGACGCGGCAGAGGTCATGGCCAAGGAAGCCATCGACGCTGTGCTGGACCTGGAAAAGATGGGCCTGCCGTTCAACCGCACGCCGGAGGGACGGATCGACCAGCGCCGGTTCGGCGGCCACACCCGCGACCACGGAAAGGCTCCTGTCCGCAGGGCGTGCTACGCCGCGGACCGCACCGGCCACATGATCCTGCAGACGCTGTACCAAAACTGCGTCAAGCACAACGTCGAGTTCTACAACGAGTACTACGTCCTGGACCTGCTGACGGTGGACGAGGACGCAGTCCGCGCGGACGGCACGCCGTACAAGCAGAAGCGCGTTGCCGGTGTGGTCTCCTACGACCTCGCATCAGGCGAGCTCCACGTCTTCCAGGCCAAGTCCGTGGTCTTTGCTTCCGGCGGCGCCGGCAAGGTCTTCAAGACCACCTCCAACGCCCACACCCTCACCGGTGACGGCATGGGCATCGCGTTCCGCCGCGGCATCCCCCTGGAGGACATGGAGTTCTTCCAGTTCCACCCGACCGGCCTCGCCGGCCTGGGCATCCTCCTGTCCGAAGCCGCCCGCGGTGAAGGGGCAATCCTGCGCAACTCCGAGGGTGAGCGCTTCATGGAGCGCTACGCCCCCACCATCAAGGACCTGGCGCCCCGTGACATCGTGGCCCGTTCCATGGCCAACGAGGTCCGCGAAGGCCGCGGCTGCGGCCCGAACAAGGACTACGTCCTCCTGGACCTCACGCACCTGGAACCGGCGCACATCGATGCCAAGCTTCCGGACATCACCGAGTTTGCCCGCACCTACCTCGGCGTGGAGCCCTACACGGAGCCAGTTCCCGTGTTCCCCACCGCGCACTACGCCATGGGCGGCATCCCCACCAACATCACCACCGAAGTCCTGCAGGACAACGACACCGTGGTTCCCGGCCTGTACGCAGCCGGCGAGGTTGCGTGCGTCTCCGTCCACGGCTCCAACCGTTTGGGCACCAACTCGCTGCTGGACATCAACGTGTTCGGCAAGCGTGCCGGTATCGCCGCGGCTGAATACGCCAGGACGGCCGATTTTGTGGAACTGCCGGAGAACCCGGTGGCTTACACCACCGAACTGCTGGACATTGCCCGCAACGGCGTCGGCGAAGAAAAGGTGGCCGTGATCCGCAAGGAACTCCAGGACACCATGGACGCCAACATGCAGGTGTTCCGCACCGCGGAGACCCTGAACCAGGTGCTGCGCGATATCGCCTCCTTCGAGGAGCGGTACAAGCGCATTAACGTCCAGGACAAGGGCAAGCGCTTCAACCTTGACCTGCTTGAGGCCGTTGAACTCGGCTTCCTGCTGGAGCTCGCCAAGGTGATGACCGTGGCGGCCCTGCACCGCGAGGAGTCCCGCGGCGGACATTTCCGCGAGGACTTCCC
Organism: Arthrobacter sp. sptzw42; assembly: GCF_059089685.1. Lineage (NCBI taxonomy): Bacteria > Bacillati > Actinomycetota > Actinomycetes > Micrococcales > Micrococcaceae > Arthrobacter > Arthrobacter sp. sptzw42. The sequence goes on along the minus strand of NZ_JBNHEX010000001.1, from coordinate 185,734 downwards.
GGAACGCAACGACGAGAAATTCATGAAGCACTCCATGGCGTACAAGGACGACCTCGCCCCGGCGGACGGAACGGTTGCAGCAGACGCTGCAGTAACGGCCGGCATCCGCCTGGACACCAAGCCGGTTGTCTTTACCCGCTACGAGCCGATGGTGAGGAAGTACTAAGATGACCGCTGAAACCGCTGAGCCAGCCTCAAAAATTGAACTGCCTGCCGGCGTTGGCGGTGGCGGGGAGATCCCCACGTTCGATGTGCACATGCGCGTGCGCCGCTACAACCCGGAAGTTTCCGGGGAAGCCACGTGGGATGACTTCCACCTCACCATGTACGGCACTGACCGAGTCCTCGACGCCCTTCACAAGGTCAAGTGGGAAATGGACGGCAGCCTGTCCTTCCGCCGCTCCTGCGCGCACGGCGTTTGCGGTTCGGATGCCATGCGCATCAACGGCCGCAACCGTCTCGCCTGCAAGACGCTCCTGAAGGACCTGGACACGTCCAAGCCCATCACCGTGGAGCCCATCAAGGGCCTGCCGGTTGAGAAGGACCTCATTGTGGACATGGAGCCGTTCTTCCAGTCCTACCGGGAGGTCATGCCGTTCCTCATCAACAAGGGCCACGAGCCCACCAAGGAACGCCTTCAGTCCGCCGAGGACCGGGAACGCTTCGATGACACCACCAAGTGCATCCTTTGCGCCGCGTGCACGTCCTCCTGTCCCGTGTTCTGGACCGACGGCCAGTACTTCGGACCGGCGGCGATCGTCAACGCGCACCGCTTCATCTTCGATTCGCGCGACGATGCCGGCGACATGCGCCTTGAGATCCTCAATGACAAGGAAGGCGTGTGGCGCTGCCGCACCACCTTCAACTGCTCGGAAGCATGCCCCCGCGGCATCCAGGTGACCCAGGCCATCCAGGAAGTTAAGCAGGCCATCCTCTCCCGCAAGATCTGACTTAGGATCCAGCAGACGACGGCGCTGTCCCCCACCTGAGGGGTCAGCGCCGTCGTCGTTTCTCCCCACCCGCTCCCTGACCCCGCAAGCTCGGCCAGGGAACCCGGTGGCGTGGGCCCACAGCCATTCGTACCAAACCGAAAGGGGACGGGAGTGTCCCGCTCTGAAAAAGTTACCTTTGCAGGTTCCACCGGCGAAATGCTCTCCGGCATCATCGACGTCCCCGACGGACCGGTGAAAGGGTGGGGCGTCTTCTCCCACGGTTTCACGCTGGGCAAGGACGCGCCCTCCGCTTCACGAATGTGCAAGGCGCTGGCAGACAGCGGGGTGGGCATGCTGCGGTTCGACAACCTGGGCCTGGGCGGCTCAGCCGGCGAATGGTCCGCGGGTTCCTTCAGCCACAAGGTGGCCGACACGGTGAAGGCGGCGGAATTCATGCGCAGCGAGGGGAAGCAAATCTCCCTGCTGGTGGGGCACTCCTTTGGCGGCGCCGCCGTACTGGCTGCTGCGCGGGAAATCCCCGAGCTCGACGCCGTCGCTACCGTTGGCGCCCCCTTCTCGCCCAAGCACGTGGCGCACGTTTTCGACGTCGCCCTGGATAAGATCCTGAACGAAGGCAGCGCGGAAGTGGACCTCGGCGGAAAGCGCGTGGAGATCCGCAAGCATTTTGTGGATGACCTGGAGAACGCCGATCTGACTGACTGCATCAAGCAGCTTCACAAGCCGCTGATGGTGCTGCACTCCCCCACGGACAACACCGTGGGCATCGAAAATGCGAGCACCATCTTCCAGACCGCCCGGCACCCCCGGAACTTCGTGTCCCTTGAAGGCAGCGACCACCTCTTGACAGGGAAGGGACAGGCGGCACGGGCCGCCCGGATCATCGCTGCCTGGGCCGACCAGTACCTCGACGCCGGCCAGTAGCCGGGACCGCACTGTCAGCCTGCACAAGTGCCTTGCCGGGCGGGACAGGCACCTTCCCGGGCTGGACCTGGCGGGATCCCCAGATGCCCTTCTCCTGCGCCGAAGGCTGGTGCCTGAGGTCGGCTTCCCGGACGGCGGCCCAGCCCGCCGAGACGAGGTAGACCTGGCTCACCAGGTTGAACCAGATCAGCAGGCCGATGATGATGGCGAACGGCGCCAGGATGGGATTGCGGCTGGCGCCGGCCAGCAGTTCGGTGCTGAAAATCTGAAGCACCCCGGTGCCGACTGCCGCCAGGATGGTCCCTTCCAGCAGCGCACGGCGTGAGAGCTTCAGTCCGGCGGCGAACCTGTACATGATGACAGCTGTTGCCCAGCTCAGCACCAGCGGCACGGAGATTTTGACAGACGTGGCCAGGGGCCCGGCCAAGGCGTCGCCGAGCCGCAGGACATCGGAGACCCATCCTGCAGCGGTTCCGAACACCAGGGAGGCGCCGGCACTGATCACCAGCGCCACCCCCAGCAACAGCAGCGTCCCGGCGTCCCGCAGCTTCAGGAGGATGGGGTTGACCAGCAGCGGCGGCAGTTCCAGCACGCCGCGCAGGCCGTCACGGATACCGGAGATCCAGCGCAACGAGGTGATGACGGTGACCAGCGAGCCGATTACCGCTGTCCAGCCCAGTCCGTCCGGATTCAGCATTTCCTGCGGATCCACCAGTCCCGGGCCGCCGTTCAGCTTCAGGAGCCCGGGAGCGCTGGAGGCGGCACTGCTGATGACTATGTCCAGGAGCGCGGGCTGTCCGCGCAGCACCAGTCCGGCAATGGAGAAGCCTGTGGTGAGAAGTCCGGTGATGGAAAAAAACATGTTGAAGCCGATTCCGGCGCTCATCAGCGGCCCGCGCTGCAGGCTGTAGTGCCGGAACGCGCGCATCGGCCGGAGGGCGTTGAGCCTGGCAAGGATCCATTGGAACATGGCCATCAGTGCCGGGAAGGAGCCCCCGCCTGCCCTGCGGGCCTTGCCCCATTCCATCCGCTTCCGGATGACGGCGAGCTTCAGCCTGGCCTGTTCAGTGGGAAGTGGCTGTTCTTCCGCTTGCTTGGGCTGCTGCGCCCGGGGCGTCGTCCGCGGGTCCGGTGCCGGCGTCGTTGTCAGTTTCGGTCCCAAAGTCCAGCTCTTCCCGTAGCTGCCAGATGCCGTCAGCATCATGCTCGTAAAGTCCCATGCTAACTACGGGGAAGGTGGCCCTGTAGCTCTTCAGCACCGTTTCGGCTTCGTCGAGGCTTTCCGGGGCGACGTCGTGGGCGATGGTGACGTGCGGGTGGTAGGCGAAGGGCAGATCCCGCTGGAGCGGGCCCTGCTGGAGCTTTTCGTGCAGGTCCACGCAGTCCGAGAAACCGTCTTCCACGTTGATGTACACCACGGGTGAAACCGGACGGAACGACCCGGTGCCGGCGATGGTGACCATGAAGGGGCTTTGGTTCCGGGCCACTTCCCGGACATGCTCCCGCGTGGCTTCCCAGTCCTGCGTCGGAGTGGTGGTGACCAGCGTGATGTGGGCCGGGACCACGTCCGCGAGCGGGTCCCCGAAGGAAGCGCGCCAGCGCTGCAGCTCTTCAGCCACCTCCGGAGGGAAACCCAGGATGACGCCCACGCTGACGTCTTCCGTGCGGTTGGTGGTGGCAATCCTCCCACCGGGGGCCTCCGCTGGGTCGCCTTGAGGGTTAGCGGACATTCCCGCCGCCTTGGCGGAGCGGGATCCTTCCCTTGCGGTGACTTTGCTGGACGGCATGGCGCTAGCGGACTCCTGCGAGGGAGAAGGACGGGAGGAACCCCATGCGCTCGTAAACCTGGCCGAGGGTTACCGACGCAATTTCGCGGGCGCGCTCGGCCCCGAGCGCCAACAGCCGGTCCAGTTCCGCCGGGTCTGACATCAGCTCGTTGGTCCGGTCACGGAGCGGGGTAACGAACTCCACCACCACCTCTGCGAGGTCCACCTTCAGGTGGCCGTACATCTTCCCCTGGTACTCGGTCTCGAGTTCCGCAACGGACTTGCCCGTCAGGGACGAGTAGATGGTCAGCAGGTTCGAGACACCGGGCTTTTCTTCGGTGTCGAACCGGATCTCCGTCCCGGCGTCGGTCACTGCGGACTTTATGCGTTTGGCGGCGATCTTTGGATCCTCCAGCAGCTGGATTGCTCCGTTGGGCGACTCCCCGGTCTTGGACATCTTGGCGCTGGGGTTCTGGAGGTCGTAGATCTTGGCGCGTTCCTTGACGATCGTGGCCTCCGGCACTGTGAACGTGGGACCGAACCTTGTGTTGAAGCGCTGGGCCAGGTTCCGGGTCAGCTCCAGGTGCTGGCGCTGGTCCTCCCCCACCGGCACCAGGTCAGTCTGGTACAGCAGGATATCCGCGGCCATGAGGGTGGGATAGGCGAACAGTCCCAGGGTTGCGGCGTCGGCGCCGGACTTCTGCGTTTTGTCCTTGAACTGGGTCATGCGGGAGGCTTCACCGAAACCGGTGATGCAGTTCAACGCCCAGGCCAGCTGGGCGTGCTCGGGCACATGCGACTGGACAAAGAAGATGCTCTTGTCCGGATCAATGCCGGCGGCAATGTACTGGGCAGCGACAATGCGGGTGCGCCTGGCCAGCTCAGCGGGGTCGAAGTCCACGGTGATGGCGTGCAGGTCCGGGATGAAGAACACGGCGTCGTACTCCGCCTGCATGTCCACCCAGTTGCGGACCGCGCCGATGTAGTTGCCAAGATGCAGCGAATCCGCGGTGGGCTTGGCGCCGGAAAGGATGCGCTTTTTGGTTGCCGGGGAAGTCTGGCTAGTCATGGGGAGGAAACCTTCGGGCTCAGAGCTGGTAATCGACTACCAGCGGGGCATGGTCGGAGAAGCGGGTGTCCCACGAAGCGGCCCGGTCCACAACCGCCGAGATGGCGGCCGAAGCCAGTGCAGGGGTGGCCAGGTGGTAGTCGATGCGCCAGCCGGTGTCGTTGTCGAACGCCTTTCCGCGCTGCGACCACCAGGTATAGGGTCCGTCAACCTCGCCGGCCAGGTTGCGGTGGACGTCCTGCCAGCCGATCTCCTCGCCGAAGAACCGGTCAAAGTAGGCGCGTTCTTCGGGCAGGTGGCCCGCCTTCTTGACGTTGCCCTTGGAGTTCCGGATGTCCAAAGGCGTGTGGGCCACGTTGAGGTCCCCCACCACCAGGGCGTGGTCGCTGTGCTTGGTCAGTTCCGGCAGGCGGGTGCTCATGGCATCCAGGAACCGGAACTTGTCGTCCTGTTTGGCGGTGCCCACCTCGCCGGAGTGGACGTAGGCGCTTGCAACCGTGAGCTGGACCGGGCGCCCGGCGGCATCAGCGAACCGGAAGTCAGCCTCTACCCAGCGGCCGGCGGCGGCGAAATAATCGTCACCGATGCCGTTCCGAGTGTCGAGGGGCTCTTCGCGGGAAGCGATTGCGACGCCGGCACGGCCTTTGGCTTCAGCCTCGGCATGCAGGATGTGCCAGCCGTCACCCAGCAGCTGCCGGACGATGGCGTCGGGCGCGCGGACTTCCTGCAGGCAGAGGATGTCCACTTCGCGCGGCTCAAGCCACGCCGCCATGCCGTTTTTGTAAGCGGCACGAAGGCCGTTGACGTTAACGGATGCGATGCGAAGGTGGTCCTTCTTCAATGCCGAGATCACCCGCTCCACTCTAGTCGATGATGGTTCCGGTGACCGGCTCTCCGCCTCCGCCGGAGGACTTGATCATGTCCCTGGCATTCGTGGCTGTGATCTCAATGGTTTCAAGGGCCCGGTTGATGGTGTCCTGGTTGGCGGCCGCACCCTTGGCACGCTCCTCCTCCACCACGCGGATCTGCACCTGGACGATTTTGAAGGAGTGGTCCAGCTTGAGGTCCCGGACCTCTTCGGCCTGGCTCCGCTCGGCAACAACCCGGGTCCCGCCCTGGTCCACGTAGGAGGACGGTCCGCGTCCGGCGGCTGTGGTGAACGCGTTCTGGGCTTCGGTCAGCTTGGCTCCGGCTTTCTTGGCGGCCTTCTGGATACTGAAGACAACAAAGCATGCGAGCGCGAGCCAGAAGGCGGCGATGATGGCAACAACCCAGCCCACGACGTCGTTCTGGTTGGCGGCGAAGATCACTGCCACAACGAACGCGGTGACGAGGACCATCAGCCCCGGTCCGCTGATCCGGAACATGGAAAACCCGCCCCTGGCGGGTTTGGAGGATGATGTGGAGCTGCCCAGAGATTGCATGCACCCATTCTCTCAAACACCGGAGTATGCTTCCGCCGCCTTCCACCCCCGGCGAACACCCCCATCCAAGTAGCAGTAACTGTCGTTTTGAGGGCTGAAAACGACAGTTACTGCTACCTGGTTAGGCCCAGCTACTTCAGGAACAGCGCCCGCAGCCGCACGGTGGTCAGCAGCATTCCGACGGCGGTCATCACCAGGTAGTAGCCGATGTGGAGGGGCGTCGCCGGGGTGAAGATGCCAACGCTGATCTGGCGCAGCAGTTCCACCCCGTGCCACAGCGGCATGGCCTGGATCAGCCATTGAACCACCTGCGGGTAGACGCTGAGCGGGTAGAACGTGGCGCTGAACAGGAACATGGGCAGCATGATGAAGTTGATCCAATCCATCTGCTGGAACGTTTTCAGGAAGCTGGTGATCCCCATACCGATGCTGGCGAACCCGAAGGCAATCAGCACAGAGGCCGGAACCATTAGCAGCGCCCACGGCGTGGTAATCAGCCCCATCACGCCCATCACCGCGGTGAACCCCATCGCGTAGAGAAGTCCGCGCAGAAGGGCCAGGAAGATCTCACCCAGTGCAACATCCAGCGGCCCCAGAGACGTGTACAGCATGCCCTGGTACAGCTTCGCGAAGTTCATCTTGAAGAACACGTTCCAGGTTGAGTCGTAGACGGCGCCGTTCATGGCGGAGACTGCCAGCAGGGCCGGGGCAATGTACGCTGCGTAGCTGATCTCCCCGCCACCCGGACCCTGGACGGAACCCACAATGGCGCCGAGCCCCACTCCCATCGAGATCAGGAACAGGACCGGTTCAAAGAAGCCGGAAAGCATCACCAGCCAGTTGGTGCTCTTCGTAGCCAGCAGGCCGCGGGAAATCACCGCCCTGGCGTTACGGGAATACAGCGGCCCGAACGTCCTGTTGCGGGCTATGTCCGCCGGGCTCTCCATGTGCGTGCCTGCGCTCATCGGCCCATCCTTGCCGCGAACTGCCGCCGCGTCAGGAACCAGCCAAGCACTGCCAGGCCCGCAAGCACCACGGCGTGCAGGAGAGTCAGCAGCGGCGGCTCCTGGTACCCGTAGCTGAAGACACGGCCCAGTTCGGTGCCATGCCAGATCGGCGAGATCCAGCCAATCCACCGCACCATCACCGGGAGGCTGTCCAGCGGAAAGAAGGTGCCGGAGAACAGGAAGAGCGGCATCACGATGAAACGCATCACCAGCGCGAACTGGCCCTTATCCTCGGTGATGGACGCCGAGTAGGCCATCAGCGGCAGCCCAAAGGAGAGCCCTGCCAGGGTGGCAACCAGGATGGTGGCCCAGCCCCAGCCGCCGGGCGCAGCACCGAAAAGGGCAACGGCCGCAAAATAGACGGCGGACTGCAGCAGGAACCGCAGGGTCACTGCCATGATGTGGCCGGCAGCTATCTGCTGGGGCGTCAGCGGCGAGGCGTGCGGGCCGTAGTACGTCCGGCGCCACTTGAAGCCGTCCATCACGGGAAAGGTGAATTCGTTCGCGGCCGTCATGACTGCTGCCGAGACCACAAGGGCCGGCGCCACGAACGTCACGTAACCCACTCCCCCAAAGGCTCCCGCCCCCTGGGCGTCAACAAGTGTGGCCAGCCCCACGCCCATGGCAAACAGGTAGGCCACCGGGTGGGCCACGCTGTACATGATGATGGACCAGCTGTACCCCTTCATCACCCGGAGCACCTGCTCGGCGTAGTAGAAGGCGCCCCAGCGCCTCGCCTTCGCCGCCGCTGCCTCCGGGCTGTGCGCGCGGGCCGGCGCACCCGCCCGGCCTGCCCTTACCCCTGGCCCGGTCTTTTCACTCAACGAGGCTCCTGCCCGTGAGCCGGAGGAACACGTCTTCCAGCGATGACCTCCGGACCAGCGAGGTCAACGGCCGCAGGCCGCGGGACGCTACCTGTTCGAGGGCGGCCTCGCCGTCGTGCACGTAAATCAGCACCCGGTCCGGCAGCACCTCAAGCCGCTCCCCGATGCCGTCCAGCTCGGCGGAGATGGTGGCGTTCCGTTCGGACCCGAACCGCAGCTCAACCACTTCCCGGGTGGAGTGGTCGCGGATCAGCTGTGCCGGTGACCCCTCGGCCATGATCCGGCCCTTGTCCACCACGATGAGCCGGTCGCACAGCTGCTCGGCCTCATCCATGTAGTGGGTGGTGAGGATCAGCGTGACGCCCTGCTCCTTGAGCCGGAACAGCCGGTCCCAGAGGATGTGCCGGGCCTGCGGGTCCAGCCCGGTGGTGGGTTCGTCCAGCAGCAGGATCCGCGGTTCGTTAATCAGCGAGCGGGCGATGGTCAGCCGCCGCTTCATGCCTCCGGAAAGTGCATCCACCTTGGACTTTGCCTTGTCCGTCAGCTGGGCAAACTCCAGCAGCTCATCGGCCTTCGGTTTCAGGTAGCTCATGGGCAGCCCGAAGTAGCGCCCGTACACCAGCAGGTTGTCCCGGACGCGCAGCTCCTCGTCCAGGTTGTCCTGCTGCGGCACTACGCCCAGGTGCGCGCGTACTTCCGGCCCGTGGGAATCCGGGTCCAGGCCCATGATGCGGAGGCTGCCGGAGGAGCGGCGCGTGACCCCGCCGATCATCTTCATGGTGGTGGACTTGCCGGCGCCGTTGGGTCCCAGCAAACCGAAGGACTCGCCCGCCGGAACGCTGAAGGAGATGCCGTCGACGGCGGCTACCTCGCCGTAGGTCTTGGTCAGGTTCTCCGCGGTGATGACGGGGCGGCGGGCTTCAGTGGAGTGTTCCGCGGCTGGTTCGACGGCGCCGGCGGCGGCGCTGGAGGAAACGCTGGCTTTGTTGTGCACCCTCCGCAGACTAGTAGAGCTGCCGGGCAGGTGGAAGGGGACTTCCACCTCCCCGGGTTAAAGTACGACGGCGGACCGCCCCCGGGTGCACAGGGAGCGGACCGCCGTCGTTGAGAAGTCCGGACTACCGGGCGTTCGCTGCCTGGCGTTCCGCGGCTTCCACCACGTTGGTCATCAGCAGCGCCACGGTCATCGGGCCGACACCGCCGGGGTTGGGCGAGATCCAGCCCGCCACCTCGGCCGCGGCGGGCTCAATGTCGCCGTGGACCTTGCTCTTGCCCGTTTCGGGATCGGTTTCGCGGGTGACCCCGACGTCGAGCACTGCTGCGCCCGGCTTCACGTCCGCAGCCTTGACGACGTGCTTGGCACCCGCCGCGCCCACAATGACGTCGGCCTGCCGCAGCAGTTCCGAAAGGTTTTCCGTGCCGGTATGCGTCAGGGTCACGGTGGCGTTTACAGCGCGCCGCGTGAGCAGCAGGCCGATGGAACGGCCGATGGTGACTCCACGGCCCACCACCACCACATGCTTGCCGGCGAGGCTGTACCCGTTGCGTTCCAGCAGTTCGATGACGCCGCGGGGCGTGCACGGCAGCGGCGATGTGATTTCGCCGTTGACGTTGAGCACCAGCCGGCCAAGGTTGGTGGGGTGCAGGCCGTCGGCGTCCTTGGCGGGGTCGATGCGCTCAAGGATGGCGTCCGTGTCCAGGTGCTTGGGCAGCGGCAGCTGCACGATGTAACCGTGGCAGGCCGGGTCCACATTGAGTTCGTCAATCAGGGCTTCAACCTGGGCCTGGGTGGCGTCCCCCGGAAGCTCACGCTGGATCGAGTTCATCCCGATCTCTTCGGACTGCTTGTGCTTCATCGACACATACAGCTGCGATGCCGGATCCGCGCCAACGAGCACGGTGGCGATGCCGGGTGTGACACCGCGGGACTTCAGGGCTGCGACGCGCTCGGTCAGCTCCGACTTGATGGCCGCCGCGGCTGCCTTGCCGTCAAGGATCCTCGCGGTCTGGGTGGTCTTAGTCATGGATTTACCACTCCTCGTGCGTCGGGTAGAGCGGGAAGTCGGCGGCCAGCTTGTCCACGCGGGACTGCAGGGCCTCGACGTCGGCACTGGTGCCGGCCTTCAGCGCGGTGGCGATGATTTCGGCCACCTCCGTGAACTCTGCGGCGCCGAAGCCCCTAGTGGCGAGGGCGGGGGTGCCGATCCGCAGGCCGGAGGTGACCATCGGCGGGCGGGGGTCGAACGGGACGGCGTTGCGGTTGACCGTGATGCCCACGGAGTGCAGGAGGTCTTCAGCCTGCTGGCCGTCCAGCTTTGAGTTGCGGAGGTCAACCAGGACCAGGTGCACGTCGGTGCCCCCGGTCAGGACGGAGACGCCGGCCTCGGCGACGTCGCCCTGGTTGAGGCGGTCGGCGATGATGCGGGCGCCTTCAAGGACGCGCTCCTGGCGCTCCTTGAATTCCTGGGTGCCGGCAATCTTGAAGGCAACTGCCTTGGCTGCGATGACGTGCATAAGCGGACCGCCCTGCTGGCCCGGGAAGACGTTGGAGTTGAGCTTCTTTGCCCACTCCTGCTTGGCCAGGATCACACCCGAGCGCGGACCGGCAAGGGTCTTGTGCACGGTGGAGGTGACGACGTCGGAGTAGGGCACCGGGCTCGGGTGCAGTCCGGCCGCAACGAGGCCGGCGAAGTGTGCCATGTCGGTCCAGAGCAGCGCGCCAACCTCATCGGCGATGGAGCGGAAGGCAGCAAAGTCAAGGTGGCGCGGGTAGGCGGACCAGCCGGCGATGATGACCTGGGGCTTCTCGGAGATGGCCTGCTCGCGGAGCTTGTCCATGTCCACGCGGAAGTTGTCTTCCTCCACCTGGTACGCAGCCACGTTGTAGAGCTTGCCGGAGAAGTTCAGCTTCATGCCATGGGTCAGGTGGCCGCCGTGGGCCAGTGACAGGCCGAGGATCTTGTCACCGGGGGTGATCATGGCGGACAGCGCGGCGGCGTTGGCCTGGGCGCCCGAGTGCGGCTGCACGTTGGCGTACTCGGCGCCGAAGAGGGCCTTGACCCTGTCGATCGCCAGCTGCTCGGCGACGTCGACGTACTCGCAGCCGCCGTAGTAGCGGCGGCCCGGGTAGCCCTCGGCGTACTTGTTGGTGAGTACCGAGCCCTGGGCTTCCATCACGGCGCGGGGGGCGAAGTTCTCGGAAGCAATCATCTCCAGGGTGCCGCGCTGGCGGCCGAGCTCCTGGTTCAGGACTGCTGCGATTTCGGGGTCGAGCTCAGCCAGCGGCTGGTTGCTCACGGCGGTTGTTGAGGTGGCTGTAGTAGTCACGAAGAACTCCTGGCTGGGGATACGGGCACTGCTTAGGTCAGGCTACCGGCTGGCGCACCTTCACAGTGCCTTATGACAGGGTGTGAAAGCGCGGGCATGGCGCTGCGGTACTGACGGGGTGCAGCCCCAATTCCGGCAAGACATGACCCTCGGCCCAGGCGTACGATCCGTGGTCTTCGTGATTGCCGCTCCCTGGTGGTTAGCCACCCAACGCCAGTTGCGACCCTTTCAGCGTACCAAATCCGGGCGTCAACGCGCGGGTAGGCTTGTAGGCGTGAGTGAAGAGCAGCTGAACCAAGCGTACGTAGTAACCCTGTCCTGCCCGGACCGCCCGGGAATCGTCCATGCGGTGACCGGCGCCCTGCTGGCGGCGGGGTGCAATATTACGGATTCGCAGCAGTACGGCAGCCCCGCCACGGGCAATTTCTTCATGCGGGTCGAGGTGACCACGGCGGTCCCCGCGTCAGAGCTTCGTGTTGCCTTGGAGCCGGTGGCTGAAACGTTCGGCATGCAGTGGAGCCTCAACACCGTGGGGCAAAAGGTCCGGACCCTGCTGATGGCCAGCACTGCGGCGCACTGCCTCAACGACCTCCTGTTCCAGCAGCGCTCCGGGACGCTGCCCATTGAGATTCCCGCCATCGTGTCCAACCATCAGGACCTGGCCGGGCTCGCCGGGTTTTACGGCATCCCGTTCCATCACATTCCTGTCACCAGGGACACCAAGGGCCAGGCGGAGGATAAGCTCCGGGCCATCATGGCTGAGCACGATATCGAACTCACGGTCCTGGCCCGCTACATGCAGATCCTCTCCGACGAGCTCTGCACGGACCTCACCGGCAAGGCCATCAACATCCACCACTCCTTCCTGCCGTCCTTCAAGGGCGCCAAGCCGTACCACCAGGCGCACGCCCGGGGTGTGAAGCTGATCGGCGCCACCGCCCACTACGTAACGGCTGCTTTGGACGAGGGCCCCATCATCGAGCAGGAAGTCATCCGTGTGGACCACGCCCGCACGCCGGAACAGTTCGTCCAGATGGGCCGCAACGTCGAGGGCCGCACTCTGGTCCAGGCAGTGCAGTGGCACGCAGAGCACCGGGTGCTGCTGGACGGCAACAGGACTGTCGTCTTCAACTGACGGCCGGGCCTCTGCGAGGTGTGCGCTGCGCCATTTGAACGCCCAAATCGACACATCGCACTACCCGGTTGGGCTGGGGCGGATGTCCTAGGCTTGGCGCATGGCTCCTCTTTACCCTTTCGCCGGCAATTCCCCGGCCATCCACGAATCCGCCTTCGTTGCCCCTACGGCCTCGATCATCGGCAACGCCACCCTGGCTGAGGATGCCAGCGCGTTCTACGGCGTTTCGGTCCGCGCCGACACCGCCGCGATCGCCGTCGGCGCGGGCAGCAACCTGCAGGACAACGTGGTGCTGCACGCGGACCCCGGCTTCCCCTGCACCGTGGGCGAACGCGTGAGCGTGGGGCACGCCGCCGTCGTGCATGGCTGCACGGTGGAAGACGACTGCCTGATTGGCATGGGCGCAACAGTGCTCAACGGGGCGGTGATCGGCGCCGGCTCGCTGGTGGCGGCCGGCGCCGTGGTGCTGGAGGGAACCGTCGTCCCGCCCCGCTCACTCGTGGCGGGCGTCCCGGGCAAGGTCCGGCGCGAACTTACGGATGAGGAGTACGACGGCGTCCGGGCCAACGCTGCCCGGTACGTCGAGCTCGCGGCGCAGCACCGGGAAATGCACGCCTGAATCAGTCCAGGCTGATGGGGCCGATCTCCTCGAGCAATTCGCCCGGCCCCGGATTGCCCGGCGCGGAGGAACCACCCAGATGGTTCACCACGCCCCATACGGCGTTGAGCCCGGTGGTCACAGCGCCTTCGGCCCAGCCCGCCGTGAACGAGACGTCGTCGCCCGCCAGGAAAATCCCCCGCTGGGATTCGGGCAGGGTGTCCTGTTTGAAGTGCGTGAACAGCCGCTGCTGGTAGCGGTAGTGCCCGGGCAGGTTCGCCTTGAACGCGCCCATGAAGTTCGGATCGGCTTCCCAGGAGACAGTGATCGGCTGGCCCACGATGTGCCCGGCGATGTCCACTCCCGGGTAGATCTGCTCCAGCGAGTGCAGCATCAGTTCAACGCGCTCGTCGGCGTCCAGCGCCAGCCACTTCAGGGCATCATCGTTCCAGGTGTAGGACAGCAGGATAACGGCAGGCTGGTCCGGTCCGTTGTCCAGGAGGTACGTGGCGCGGTTGAGCCGGTCCGTGAGGGTCATGGAGAGTACCTCGTTGCCCGTGTCCGGATCGATGTCCTTCCAGAACGGCCGGTCCACCATGACAAAGGTCTTGGAGGACTGCATGTAGTGCGAGCGCTCGATGGCGGTCCAGAGTTCCGCCGGGAACAGGGCCTCCTCGGTGTGGATGCGGGTGGAGAGCAGCCAGGACTGGCAAGTGGTGACCACTGCGGGGTAGCTGGCTTCACGGCCCCAGCGTTCACGGATCCGCAGGTTCCCGTCCGGGTCCCGGCCGATCCTCCCCACGGCGCCGCGCGGCGAGCCGGAGTGAAGTGACGCCAGCGAAGTGCCTTCCGGCCAGTGGGCCATGCCCGACGGCGCGTGCTGCCATAGTGCCTCAGGCAACCGCTGCGCTCCCCCGCGGATAAGCCGGTGCTGGTCGTCCGCGTCCGTGTACACCACCCGGAGGATTTCCAGGATGGAGTTGGGAAAGTCGGTGTCCCAGCCGCCGGTGCCGAAGCCCACCTGGCCAAAGGCCTCGCGGTGTGCGAAGCCGGCCTTTTTGAAGGACTCGCTGGCGGCGATGAAGCCGTAGAAGGTCTGCTCGTCCATCAGCGGCAGCAGCGCGTTCCACAGCTCCTTGATCCGTGCCGTGTCCCGGGAACGGATGGCCTGCTGCATCTCGGCAAACCGGGCGCCGTCATTTACGGCTGCCTTCCAGGCGTCCGCCACTTCGCGGAAGAACGGCGGAAGGTCACTCGGCTTTTCCGCATAGTGCTTTTGGCCGGCCAGCTCAATGACTGTGCTGGAGGTGGCCGGGGACAGCGGGTTGGGGAACTCTTCGGTTTCCAGGCCGAGCAGGTCCACGTAGTGGTAGAACGCCTTGCCGGATTCCGGGAAGCGCATGCCGCCGAGGTCGGCCACAACGCCGGGCGCGGCGGGAAAAGAAGCAGTGCGCAGGCGTCCGCCGATCCGGTCGGCCTCGTACACTACCGGCCGCAGCCCCAGCTTCATCAGCTCATACGCGGTGACCAGGCCGGAAAGGCCCGCTCCGATGACGGCCACTTCCGTGCCCAGCAGTTCGGGCGGCACGGAGCCCAGGCCCTCCGGGTGGGCCAGGTAGTGGTCGTAGCTGAACGGGAAGTCCGGGTTCAGCATGGTGATGGGTCCTGCGGGGGCGCCGCCGGGAGCGGGGGCTGCTGCCGGTGTGGCTGAGGTGCTGGACGGGTCTGAAGCCGGCAGTTCGGTGGCGATGGTCATGGAAGTTCCGCCTTGGTTGGTTCGGTGGTTGATTCTGTTGACAGCGCGCGGTACTCCTCGTTGCTGAGGGCAGCCACCCTTGAGTTCCGGCGTCCGTAACCGAAGTAGGCGGCCACGCCCACGAGCATCCAGAGGGCGAAGACAACCCAGGTGTCCGCGCCGAGGTTGGCCATGAGGTAGGCGCACATGGCAGCGCCCAGGATGGGTGTGAGCGGGAAGAGGGGCACGCGGAAGGTACGCTCCAGCTCCGGGCGCGCACGGCGCAGGTAGATGACGGCGACATTCACCAGGGCGAACGCAAACAAGGTGCCGATGCTGGTGGCATCCGCCAGCGCCCCCAGCGGTACGAGCCCGGCGGTCAGGGCGACGGCGGTTCCCACCAGGAGCGTCCCGGCCACGGGAGTGCCGGTGCGGCGGGAGACGCGGCTGAACACTTTTGGTATGAGCCCGTCACGGGACATCGACAGCAGGATGCGGGTTTGCCCGTAGAGCACTGTCAGGACAATGCTGGCGATGGCCAGCACGGCGCCCACCGCGAAGACCAGGGCAATCCAGGGCTGGCCGGTGGTCTCTTCGAGGATCTTCACCAGCGCGGCTTCTGTGCCGTCGAACCAGCCCCAGGGCCGGGCCCCGATGGCGGCAACCGCCACCAGGACGTAGATGGTGGTGACAATCAGCATGGACCACATGATGGCCCGGGGCAGGTCGCGCTTGGGGTTCCGCGCTTCCTCGCCCGCGGTGGACGCGGCATCGAAGCCGATGTAGGAGAAGAAGACGCGGGAAGCTGCGGCGGAGACACCGGCGGCGCCCATGGGCAGCAGCGGCTCAAAGTTGCCCGCATTGAAGGCTGTGAAAGCAACCGCGCAGAAGAACAGCAGGATGCCCACCTTCACCACCACGATGGAGGTGTTGATCCAGGCGCTTTCCTTGGCGCCGCGGACCAGAAGGATGGTTGCCAGCACCACAATGATCATGGCGGGGATGTTGACAACGCCGCCATCGCCGGGCGGCTGCGACACCGCATCCGGCAGGACGGAACCGAAGACAGCGAGGGTCTCGTTGACGTACTGTCCGGCGCCCACGGCGACGGCGGCCACTGACACGGCGTACTCCAGCACCAGGCACCAGCCGCAGATCCACGCCATCCCTTCGCCCATGGTGGCGTAGGTGTAGGAGTAGCTGGAACCGGCCACGGGCACCAGACCGGCCATCTCGGCGTAGGACACCGCGGACAGCAGCGCGGCCAGGCCTGCGATGGCGAACGAAATCCAAATAGCGGGGCCCGCGAGCGGAACCGATTCGCCCAGGATCACCAGGATGCCTGTACCCAGGGTTGCCCCGACGGAGATCATGGTCAGCTGCAGGACACCGAAGCTGCGGACCAGCCGCGGCCCACCGTCGTTGCTTTCGGCTTCGCTGACCATCTGCGCGATGGGCTTGCGGCGCAGCAGCTGGGCTCCCAGGGCGGGACGGGCCGCTGATCCGGGCGCGCCGCCCGGGGCCCGGCCGGAAAGTGTAGGCACAGTCATCGTTGACGTCCGTTCGTGTCGTTGGCTGGTTGAACTGGTTTTCCCCTCACCCAGACTAGGGGTGTGAGCCTCATCTCAAAGAGGTGCAAAGTGCCCTATAGTTTTCACCCATGAGACGTAATGCACCAGCCATCCATGGTAGCCCGGACCAGTTGGACGCCGTCACGCTGGGACAGTTCCTCGCAGCCCTGCCGGCAGCGGTGCGGGTGGTGCATGACGCCGGCAACGGCCAGGTGCCCCTGCGGTGGGTGGAACCAAGCGAGTTGGAGGACCCCACCCCGTACCTCCTGGACGGCGAGTTTGTCCTCACCGCCGGCCTGCCGTTCCGCGAAGGCGTCAACGCCGACGGCGGCTGGAGCCAAAGCACGGCCCGGGCGGAGGAGTATGTCCGCCGCCTGGTGAATGCCGGCGTCGCAGCCCTGGGCTTCGGACTGGAGCCCTACTACGACGCGGTGCCGGACCACGTGGCGGCTGCCTGCCGGGAGCAGGGACTCACCCTGGTGGAGGTGCCTGCCAGCGTGCCCTTTGCCGCCCTGGGCCTGGAATTTTCCAAGCTCCTGGAGTCCGGCAACGCCCAGGTGTTCCGGCAGCTGGCGGAGACCAACCGCCACCTCATGCGGGCCGTACTTTCGGCCCGGCCGGAGCATGAGCTCCTGGCGGCACTGACCCAGCGCGTTCCCGTCTGGGCGGTCCTTTTTGGCGCCGACGGCCGCGTGCGCGCCAAAGCAGGTGCCGGCGTCGACCTCTCCCTGCTCCAGCCCCTGCTCAAAAAACTCCTCACCGGAAGCGGACCACGGGTGGAAACGGAAACGCTCGACTCCCCCGGCTCCGCACTGATTTTCGGCCACCCCCTCCGCAGCAGCAAGGATGCGACCTTGGGCAGCCTGATCCTGGGCGCGGACAAAGCACTGACCCCCGCACAAAACAGCGTGGTCTCGTCCGTCGTGGGGCTCCTGGAACTGCTGGTCCGCCAACGGACCAGCGGGTCCCTGGCACCCAGCCAGCTGGCCACTGCCCTGCTGCTGCACCCGGAGAGCCCGGGCGGGGGCAGCAGCCGGCAGCAGAACGTCTTGAAGGATCTGCTGGCGCAAAGCGTCTCGGGAACACGGTCCAGCCCGGTCCGGGTGGTCCAGGGCGTGCGGGTGGACAGCCTTCCGACGGCGGAGGACGGGCCCGTCCGGGAGCTGCTGCAGTGGCGCCGGATCTTCGACAGCAAAATGGTTGAGCTGACCGATTACGGCTTCGCGGCAGTTACGCGGCTGAAGGTGGATGACCAGCTGGTGGCCGAGGTGGAGCAGCTCGGCTGGCGCCTGGTGGTGGGTGAGCCCGCTGAGCTGTCCGGCCTGCCGGAGGCCTACCGCCGCGCCGCGTCGCTCCGGCCCCGGGTGCTGGCAACGGGCAAAAGCGTGCGAGTGGAGGAGGTCACCTGGTCCGTTGCCGGACTGCTGGGCAGGGAGGCCGGCAGCATGCTGGCTGCCCGGCTCCTGGCACCGATCCTTGAGTTGGAGCCTGAACGCCGGACGGCCCAGCTTCGGGTTCTGCGGTCCTGGCTTGCTGCCAACGGAAGCTGGGATGCCACGGCCAAGGACCTGGGACTGCACCGCAACAGCGTGCGGCGCCAAATTACCGCCATTGGGGAATTGCTGGACCTGGACCTCCGGCTTGCGCAGTCCCGGGCCGAGCTGTGGATTGCGCTGCAGTATGAGGACGATCCGGATCCCGGTTCTCAGGCACCCCAGGAACGGTAGACATCAGGGCGGCGTTCTTCAAGGTAGGGCACCTCGGTGCGTGCCTTTGCGGCAGCGCCTTCCTTCAACGCCGCGATAAGGAGCTGCGGCTCCCCGCCGGCCGCAGCCAGCAACCTGCCGTCCGGCCCGGTGATGACGCTGCCGCCAAGGAACCGGAAGCCTTCCTCCACCCCTGAATGGTTGGCGTAGGCAATGGTCATTTGGCTTTCCAGCGAGCGGGCCCGCAGCAACACTTGCGGGACGTCATCGAACCCGTGCCCCAGCGCAGTGGGCACGAGGAGCAGCTCGGCGCCGGCTACGGCCGCCGCC
Source organism: Arthrobacter sp. sptzw42 (assembly GCF_059089685.1). Classification (NCBI taxonomy): domain Bacteria; kingdom Bacillati; phylum Actinomycetota; class Actinomycetes; order Micrococcales; family Micrococcaceae; genus Arthrobacter; species Arthrobacter sp. sptzw42. The sequence goes on along the minus strand of NZ_JBNHEX010000001.1, from coordinate 167,368 downwards.
CGGACCGCTTCGGGGAATTCCACGTCGTAGCAGATGACCATCGAGGTGGGGATCCCGTTGAAGTCCACGACGGCGGGAGGCTGGGCGGCCGGGGTGAAGGCTGCACGCTCGTCAGGGCCAAAAAGGTGCACCTTTGCGTAACTGAGCAGGGTGCCGCCGTCGGCGTCCAGGAGGGTTGCACCTATGTGCCACTCCCCCTGCCCAGTGACTTCGGGAAGGCTGTAGACCAGTCCGATGCGGTGGCGGCGGGCGATGGCTTCGAATTGCCGGTGCAGGGCCGGCAGGCGGGCGGGGTCCAATTCACCGCGGACCCGGCGGGGCGCGTAGCCAACCGGGAAGAGCTCGGGGGTCACCAGCACTGCCGCGCCGGCAGCAGCAGCGGCCTCTGCGGCTGCCTCGATGGTGGCGCAGTTGGCGTCAACATCCATCACCACAGCATTGGCCTGCAGGAGTGCCAGCAACACGGCGCCGCCTTTCCATCGTCGGATCAGCCTCCACGGGAGGCCTTCGACTCCAGACTAGCTTCGACCTCAACCGGATTTGCGGGTCTTTTGCACCTCTTCGCACTCGATGGAGGGCAATTCGCCCAGCCGCCCCGGAGGCCACTCAAGCGCATCCATGCGTTAACTTCTTGACTACAAGAGTGCCATGAGGCAATCTTTCAAGCATGCCCGCAACTTCGCGCTCAACGAGGAGCAAGCCCAAAAATCCCGGCTCACAATCTGCCCTGCGGCAATTGAACCAGCAGCGGATCATCGAGTCGCTGATGGGCGGGCCTTCCACCCAGGCCGAACTGGCCCGGCAGACCGGGCTCTCCACCGCAACGGTGTCAAACATCGTCAGGATCATGCTCGATTCAGGCATGGCTTCAACTGAGCCCATCACCAGTTCCGGCCGCAGGGCACTCAACGTCAGGCTCAACAGCAATGGTGCAGTGGCAGTGGGAATCGACTTCGGGCGCAGGCATCTCCGGGTGGTGCTGGCTTCCCTGAGCTATCACGTCATTGCCGAGGAATCCGTCACGCTGCCGCTTGGCCACCAGGCCGAGGAAGGCATCCAGGCGGCAGTGGTCCTGCTCGACAAACTCCTGGACGAAAGCGGGGTGGCCCGGAACGCCGTGGTGGGTGCCGGCGTCGGAATTCCCGGACCAATCGACCGGCGCTCAGGCACAGTGGCCCAGGGCGCCATCCTTCCTGAGTGGGTGGGCATCAACATCCTCCAGCACCTGGAAGAACGGCTGAACATCCCCGTCTTCGTTGACAATGACGCCAATCTGGGCGCGTGGTCGGAGGTGACATGGGGCCAGCACACGGGGGTCAGCAACCTGCTGTTTTTGAAGATTGGCTCAGGCATTGGGGCAGGCCTCATCCTGAACGGCGCGCCCTACTACGGCAACGTCGGGATCACTGGCGAGATCGGCCATGCCACCATCCACGAACAGGGCCTGGTGTGCCGCTGCGGCAACCGCGGCTGCCTCGAGACAATAGCCTCCACCACCACCATGATCGAACTGCTGAGCCGCGGCGGGGACCGGCCACTGACGCCTGCAGATATCGTGCGCAAGGCCCTGGCCCGGGACTCGGCAACCCTCCGCGTCCTTGATGACGCAGGGCTCGCCGTCGGCCGTGCGCTCGGCAACGTCGCGAACCTGATCAACCCCGAAGTAATCGTGGTTGGCGGTCCGCTGGCAGGCCTGGGTGAGCTCTTCCTGGATCCCATCCGGAGGGGCCTGGTAAGGCATGCGGTTCCCGTCATCGGCGAGACAACAGCGCTGGCCATGTCCTCCCTGGGCGACCGTGCGGAGGCGCTCGGAGCGGCAGCGCTGGTGTTCCAGCACGCGGGAATCCGGAAGAACTAGACCGTTTCGTTATTCGGGATATGCGTTAAAGACTTGACGACAACCCGCGTGATCCAGTTTACTTTTGCATCAGACGGCCCTGCGCTTTGCCCGGCCGGACAAAGAAGTCATCGCATTGGAGGGTTAGGGCATATGACGTCCCAGACCACGCATTCGGACCCGATCATCCTCGAGATGCGGTCCATCACCAAGGAATTCCCCGGCGTTAAAGCGTTGGCCGATGTGAACCTGCGGGTGAAGGCCGGCGAGATCCACGCCATCTGCGGCGAGAACGGTGCAGGCAAGTCCACCCTGATGAAGGTTCTCTCGGGCGTATACCCCTACGGCAGCTACGACGGCGACATCGTCTACCAGGGCCAGGTGCAGCAGTTCCGCGACATCCGGGCCAGCGAGCACGCCGGCATCGTGATCATCCACCAGGAACTTGCGCTGATTCCGGAACTCTCCATCACGGAGAACATCTTCCTGGGCAACGAGCCCACCAAGCGCGGCGTCATCGACTGGGGCGAAGCCCGGCTGCGCTCCCTGGACCTGCTGGCCCGCGTCGGCCTACAGGAGGACCCGGACACCCCCATCAAGGAAATCGGCGTCGGCAAGCAGCAACTGGTAGAAATCGCCAAGGCCCTGAACAAGTCCGTCAAGATCCTCATCCTTGATGAACCCACGGCGGCCCTGAATGAGTCCGACTCCCAGCACCTGCTGGACCTGATGCTCGGCCTGAAGGCAAAGGGCATTACCAGCATCATCATCTCCCACAAGCTCAACGAGATTGAGCAGATCGCCGACTCCATCACCATCATCCGCGACGGCAAGTCGATCGAAACGCTGGACGTGAAAGCGGACGGCGTGGACGAGGATCGGATCATCAAGGGCATGGTGGGCCGGACCCTGGAATCCCGCTTCCCGGAGCACACCCCGAAAATCGGTGAGGTGTTCTTCGAGGTCAAGAACTGGACCGTGGGCCACCCGAACGTCCAGGACAGGCTGGTCTGCAAGAACTCAAGCTTCTTCGTCCGCCGCGGTGAGATCGTTGGCTTCGCCGGACTGATGGGCGCGGGCCGTACCGAACTTGCCAGGTCAGTGTTCGGCCGTTCCTACGGCCGGTTCATCAACGGCCAGATCTACAAGGACGGCCGTGAGATCACCCTGAAATCAGTCCGGCAGGCCATTGACGCCGGACTGGGATACGTCACCGAGGACCGCAAATCCCTGGGCCTGAACCTGCTGGACGACATCAAAACCACCACGGTGGCCGCCAACCTGCGGAAAATCAGCCACAACTCCGTGGTGGACCCGAACCAGGAGTTCACCGTGGCAGAGCAGTACCGCAAGTCACTGCGGACCAAGACCCCATCGGTGGAGGAAGGCGTAGCCAAACTCTCCGGCGGCAACCAGCAGAAAGTGGTCCTCGCCAAGTGGATGTTCACCGACCCCGACCTGCTGATCCTGGACGAACCGACCCGCGGCATTGACGTTGGCGCGAAGTACGAGATCTACGGCATCATCCAGCAACTGGCCAACCAGGGGAAGGGAGTCATCGTCATTTCCTCGGAGCTGCCCGAGCTCCTGGGCCTTTCGGACCGTATCTACACAATTTTCGAAGGCGCCATCACCGGTGTCCTGGACAAAGACGAGGCCAGTCAGGAAAGCCTGATGAAACTGATGACCTCCGCCCGCAAAGCCGCCTGACCCCTGGACCAGCCCAGAACATTCCGGACACAAGGACTGACACAATGAACGCCCTCAAGAAGCTCTTTGGCGGAAACACCCGCCAATTCGGCATGATCTTCGCCCTCGTGGCACTGATCATCTTCTTCCAAATTGCCACCGACGGCCGGACCCTCACTCCCGGCAACGTCATCAACCTCTTCAACGGCAACTCCTACATCCTGATCCTGGCGATCGGTATGGTGCTGGTGATCATCGCCGGGCACATCGACCTTTCAGTCGGTTCCGTGGCCGCCTTTGTGGGAGTCACCGTGGCCCTGGCCATCCGTGACTGGGGAATCCCCTGGTACGCCGGCGTCCTCCTGGGCCTGGTGCTCGGTGCGGTGATCGGCGCCTGGCAGGGCTGGTGGACGGCCTACGTGGGCATACCGGCGTTTATCGTCACCCTTGCCGGCATGCTCCTGTTCCGCGGCTTCAACCAGTTCGTGGGCAAGTCCAACACCATTCCGGTCCCCAGCGACTTCCAGTACCTCGGCGCAGGCTACCTTCCCGAGGTGGGCCCGGACACCGGATTCAACAACCTGACCCTGCTGCTGGGCATCGCGGCCGCGGCATTCGTTGTATGGGGCGAACTGCGCTCCCGGGCCCGCGCAAAGGCACTGGGTGCTGAAGTTCCGGAAATGTGGGTCACCGCCCTGAAGCTGGTCCTGATCAGCGGCGCCATCCTTTACGCCACCTACCTGTTCGCCACCGGCCGCCCGGGCACTTCCTTCCCCATTCCCGGCCTGATCCTCGCGGTCCTGGTCCTGCTGTACGGTTTCATCTCCTCCCGCACCATCCTCGGCCGGCACGTCTACGCAGTGGGCGGCAACCGCCACGCTGCTGAACTCTCCGGTGTCCAGTCCAAGAAGGTCAACTTCCTGGTCATGATGAACATGTCCATCCTGGCCGGTTTGGCGGGCATGATCTTCGTGGGCCGTTCCACCGCCTCGGGCCCGTTCGACGGCGTGGGCTGGGAACTGGACGCCATCGCGGCCGTGTTCATCGGCGGCGCCGCAGTTACCGGCGGCGTGGGCACCGTGGTCGGGTCCATCATCGGTGGCCTGGTCATGGCCGTGCTGAACAACGGCCTGCAACTCCTCGGCGTCGGGGCGGACCTTACCCAGATCATCAAGGGCCTGGTGCTCCTGATTGCCGTCGCGTTCGATGTCTACAACAAGAGCCAGGGCAAGAAGTCGATCATCGGCATGCTGACGAGGAACTTCAACCGCCCCTCCGGCGGCGGCCCCAGCAACCCACTCCAGCCGGACGAGACCACCTCCACCAAGGAAGCGATCGCCAGGGAAGCCTGAGCGTTGGCCTGAACAGCGTTACACCAACACAGAAAGAGAACCAACAATGCGAATGATTGGTAAAGCAGGAAAGGCCGCAGCGGTTGCTGCCATCGCAGCACTGGCGCTGACGGGCTGCGGACGCTCCGAGCCCAGCACAGGCGGCGGAACCGAAGGCGCAGGAGGGTTCGAACAGAGCTCCTCCATCGGCGTCGCACTCCCCCAGAAGACCAGTGAAAACTGGGTCCTGGCGGAGAAGCTGTTCAATGACGGCCTCAACGGGGCGGGGTTCAAGGCTGACGTGCAGTTCGCCAACGGCGGCGTGTCCGAGCAGCAGAACCAGATCAGCGCCATGGTCACCAAGGGCGCCAAGGTCATCATCGTCGGCGCCATCGACGGCTCGCAGCTGGGCACCCAGCTGAAGCAGGCCAAGGATGCCGGCGCCACGGTCATCGCCTATGACCGCCTGCTGCTGAACACCGAGAACGTGGACTACTACGTGGCCTACGACAACTTCAAGGTGGGCGAGCTCCAGGGCCAGGCACTGCTGGACGGCCTCAAGGCCAAGAAGCCGGAGGGACCGTACAACATCGAACTGTTCGCCGGCTCCCCCGACGATGCCAACGCCAAGGTCTTCTTCGACGGCGCCATGAGTGTCCTGCAGCCGAAGATCGACGACGGCACCCTCAAGGTAGTGTCCGGGCAGACCAGCTTCGAACAGGCTGTGACCCAGGGCTGGAAGGCTGAGAACGCCCAGCGACGCGCTGATACGCTGCTCACCGGCAGCTACACCAACGAGTCACTGGACGGCGTCCTCTCCCCCAACGACACCCTGGCCCGCGCAGTCCTGACCTCGGTCAAGGCCGCCGGCAAGCCGACACCCGTCATCACCGGGCAGGACTCCGAAGTTGAGTCGGTCAAGTCCATCATGGCCGGCGAACAGTACTCCACCATCAACAAGGACACCCGGAAGCTCGTTGAGCACGCCATCACCATGGTGAAGGACCTCCAGGCCGGCAAGGAACTGGAGATCAACGACAAGGACTCCTACAACAACGGCGTCAAGACCGTTCCCGCATACCTGCTGGAGCCGGTCATCGTCACCGCTGAAAACGTGAAGACCGCCTACGCAGGCGACCCGGTCCTCGAACCGATCACCAAGTAAGCAGTTTGACCACTGAAAGGCCCGGTCCCGCGTTGCGGGGCCGGGCTTTTCGTTGCCTGCCCAACAACGCTCCCGGTTTCCAGCACCGCGGTGAGAGGATGGCACCATGAGTGCGCCTATCGCCAAGCCATGGTTGTCCACGCAGTCCGACCAGGATCCCCGTACCGCCACCGGGACTCCCCTCCGCTGGGGCGTTATCGCCACGGGCGGGATAGCAAGGTCGGTATCACAGGATCTTGCCTTGTTGACCGATGCCGAGCTCTATGCCGTCAGCTCGCGCGCGCAGGACACGGGCGACGCCTTCGCCTTCGCCTACGGGTTCGGCCGGGCATACGGGGACGACGCCGGGGCCCGCGGTTACGAACGCTTGCTCGCCGATGATGCGGTGGACGTGGTGTACGTGGCGACGCCGCACGCCCAGCACCATGAGATCGTGCTGGCTGCGCTCAACGCCGGCAAACACGTCCTCTGCGAAAAGGCCTTCACCATCAATGCCCGGGAGGCCGCCGAGCTGATCGAAGTGGCCCGAAGCCGGGACCTCTTCCTCATGGAGGCCGTGTGGAGCCGGTTCCTGCCGGCCATGCAGCGGGCCTTCGACATCGCAGCCTCCGGAGAAATCGGGGACATCCACTGGGTTACCGCGGACCTTGGCTTCCCCGCCCCCTACTCCCCCACCGCCAGGCTCTGGGCCAGGCAGGATGGCGGCGGCGCACTGCTCGACATCTCCGTTTACCCCCTGCTCTGGGCCCTGGGAACGCTCGGTTTTCCGCAGACAGTCAGCGCCACAGGACATGTAAATGACGACGGCGTAGACGCCCAGAATGCCTTGACCCTCGGCTACAACCACGGCGCACAGGTGCAGCTCACATCGTCGCTGCTCGCCCACGGCCCGCGCACAGCCACCGTCGCGGGCAGCAAAGGCTTCCTGCAGAGCATCGGATCCATCAACAATCCGCGGGAGCTGATCATTGGAACCGGGTGGGACGAACGCCGCGTTGAAACCTTCGATCCGGTGGGTCGCGGATACACCTACGAACTGCGCGAGGTAACGCGCTGCATCCAGCAGGGCCTCACCGAAAGCCCGGTGATGCCGCTGGAGGACACCTTGAACACCATGCGTCTGTTCGATGGAGTCCGGGCGCAATTGGGGGTCAGCTACCCCAACGACGAATGGATTGTGACAAAAGCGTCGTCAGCATAAAACGGCACCGCCGCCGAGGAAGTGGCTCCGGACAGGCTGAATGCCCTGCCCCTGCCAACCTTTCCGGCATCAAGGCGGACCCCCGGCGTGTCGCAGAACATAAGCCGGCAGCTAAGCGTCCGTTTACTCCACCGCCCGTATAATTTGATCTACGACAGTGCCGCAGCGCACCGGGAGGAACGGGTCATGGTGGCGGAATCGCCTAGCTCCATCAAGAATGAAGTGGTTGGCGGACGTTATCGGTTGGGCGAGGTTATTGGCCGCGGCGGGATGTCATCGGTTTACTGTGCCCGGGATGAAAACCTGGGACGCGACGTCGCCCTGAAGCTCTTTGCCCCGCAGGCTCCGGACGCCGATGAACTGAAGCGGCAGGAAGCGGAAATACAGCTTCTGGCCACGCTCAACCATCCCGGGCTCGTCACGCTTTTCGACGCCGGAATTGATGACCGGATCCCGGATGAGCCCAGGCCCTTCCTCACCATGGAACTCGTCGACGGGCAGGACCTGCGGGCCCGCATCCGGCACAGCCAGGTACCACTGGAGGAACTCGCAGTGATCGGCGCTGGTATCGCCGATGCGCTGGCGTATGTCCACGGCCTCGGGATCATCCACCGGGACATCAAGCCGGCCAATATCCTGCTGGTCCAGATCCGGCCCGGGGAGCCGCTGCGTCCCAAGCTCACAGATTTCGGCATTGCCCGGATCGCTGACTCCACCCGGCTGACGGCCACGGGAACAATGGTGGGCACTGCCGCCTACCTCAGCCCGGAACAAGCCCTGGGCCAGCCCCTGTCCTCCGCCTCTGACATCTACTCCTTTGGGCTTGTACTGCTTGAATGCATCAAGGGGACTGTGGAATACCCGGGCGGCGCCGTTGAATCTGCCGTGGCACGCCTGCACCGGGCGCCGGAGATCCCCGAGGACCTGCCGGCCGAGTGGGCTGACCTGATCCGCTCCATGACAGCCATCGAGCCACTTGAGCGCCCGGCCGCCGCGGACATCGAGACGTCCCTCAGGCAGGCACTGGTTTCGCCGGCGTCCACCCCGGGACAGCTGATTCCCGAGACCACCAGGGTCCTGCCGGCAATGCCGTTTCACCCGCCCTCCATCACCGCTGAGGAGTCCGTGGATGAGCTCCGCGAGGCAGCCGGCCCCATAGAGCCGGCTCAAGCGGTCTCCCGCGCCGTCGGGGTTAACGGGAAACAGTCTAAGAAGGAGCGGTCACCCGGGCCCCGGCGCGGACGGTTGTGGCTGGCAGTGCTCCTTGGCCTCGTGGTGGTGGCTGCAGCCGTAGCAGCAGTGCTCGCGAGCCTGTCCGCCCAGTCCGCGCCCGACGTCGTGCCCTATCCCACGGTGACCGGCGTCCTTGGCGAGCACCTGGAGGAACTCCAGAAGAGCGTGGAGCCGTGAGCTTGAAGCTGACGGTAAGGCACGTCCGGGTTGCCGCGGCGTGCACGGCGGCCGGACTCCTGGCGGGCTGCAGTCCCAGCGACACCGGCCTGCAGGTTGCCGCTGCACGGCAACTCCAGGCACGGGTCCTGGAAGTAAGCGAGGCGTCCTCCAGGAATGATCCCGCAACGGCGATCAAGGCACTGGAGGGCCTGGAAGCGGAGCTGGCCGCAGCCCACGGCAAGGGCCAAATTTCAGAGGAACGGCGCCAAACCATCACCACCGTCGCCGCGGCAGTCCGCGCCGACCTCGATGAGGCCGTTGCGTCAGCGGCCAAGGCAGTGGAAGACGCGAGGATTGCCGAGGACCAGGCGGCCGCCCCGGCTTCATCGCCGTCCCCCGGGATGCCCGCACCGGCGCCGGAACCGGCGCCTGAGCTTACCCAAGCCCCGGCGCCCGAGCTTACCCAGGCCCCGGCGCCTGAGCTTACCCAGGCCCCGGCGCCTGAGCCCGCTCCGGCCCCCGCGCCTGAAACCGGAAATGACAATGACAAAAAGGACAACGAGGGCAAGGGTAAAGACAAAGACTGACCGCCGGGCCTCTGCGCCCGACGGCGTCGCGTCAGGTGCCGGCAACCGCCGGGTACGCTGAGCCGCTGCCACACATAAAAGAGGCGGTGCACCGGGAACGAACCCCGGGGCACCGCCTCTTTTGTATTGGCAGTCGGTTGAAGCAGCCGCCCTAGCTGAGGGTGGCGAGAACCTTGTTCAGCGTCGCGGACGGGCGCATCACGGCGGAAGCCTTCGCGTCATCCGGGTTGTAGTAGCCCCCGATGTCCACCGGGGAGCCCTGGACCTCAGCCAGCTCGCCCACGATGGTTTCCTCCTTGGAGGAGAGCTCCTCGGCGACGGGGCCGAACGCGGCGGCCAGGTCGGCGTCGTCCGTCTGCTTGGCCAGTTCCTCGGCCCAGTAGCGGGCAAGGAAGTAGTGGCTGCCACGGTTGTCCAGTTCCCCTGCGCGGCGGCTGGGCGACTTGTTCTCCAACAGGAAGGTGCCGGTGGCACGGTCCAGGGTATCGGCCAGGACCTGGGCCCGGGCGTTGCCCGTGGTGGTGGCCAGGTGTTCGAAGCTCACCGCCAGGGCCAGGAACTCACCCAGGCTGTCCCAGCGCAGGTGGTTTTCCTTGAGCAGCTGCTGGACGTGCTTCGGGGCGGATCCGCCGGCGCCGGTCTCGAAGAGCCCGCCGCCGTTCATTAGCGGAACAACGGAGAGCATCTTGGCGCTGGTGCCCAGCTCCAGGATGGGGAACAGGTCGGTGAGGTAATCGCGCAGGACGTTGCCGGAGACCGAGATGGTGTCCTCGCCCTTGCGGATGCGGTCCAGGGTGAACGCGATGGCCTTCACCGGGGACATGATCCGGATGTCCAGGCCCTCGGTGTCGTGGTCCTTCAGGTACTCGTTGACCTTGGTGATGAGGTTGGCGTCGTGCGGGCGTTCCTCGTCCAGCCAGAACACGGCCGGCGTCTGGGAGGCACGGGCACGGGTGACGGCCAGCTTGACCCAGTCGCGGATAGGCAGGTCCTTGGTCTGGCAGGCGCGCCAAATGTCACCCTCGGAGACCTGGTGTTCAATCAGGACGTTGCCGGAGCCGTCCACGATTTGAACGGTGCCGGCTTCTTGGATTTCGAAGGTCTTGTCGTGGCTGCCGTATTCCTCGGCTGCCTGGGCCATCAGGCCCACGTTGGGTACGGTTCCCATGGTGGTGGGATCGTAGGCGCCGTTCGCACGGCAATCGTCGAGGACCACCTGGTAGATGCCGGCGTAGGAGCTGTCCGGCAGCACCGCGAGGGTGTCCGCTTCCTTGCCGTCCGGGCCCCACATGTGGCCGGAGCTGCGGATCATGGCGGGCATGGACGCGTCCACGATGACATCGCTGGGGACGTTGAGGGTGGTGATTCCCTTGTCCGAGTCCACCATGGCAAGGGCGGGACCCTCTTCGAGGCCCTTCTTGATGAGGGACTGGACGCCTTCACGGACGTCTTCCGGCAGGTCCTCAAGGCTGCTGAGGATGGCGGCCAGGCCGTTGTTCGGGCTGATTCCTGCGGCTGCGAGCTGCTTGCCGTAGGTGTCAAAGAGCTCGGCGAAGTAGGCCTTGACCACGTGGCCGAAGATGATGGGGTCCGAGACCTTCATCATGGTGGCCTTGAGGTGGGCGGAGAACAGGACGCCCTCTTCCTTGGCGCGGGCAACCTGGGCCTTCAGGAACTCGTCCAGGGCCGCAGCGCGCATCACGGTACCGTCGATGACCTCGCCGGCCTGCACCGGGAAGGCCTTCTTCAGGACCTTGACCGAGCCGTCTTTCCGGACGAGCTGGATGGCGATGGTGCCCTCGGACTCGATGACAACGGACTTCTCGTTGGAGCGGAAGTCATCCTTGCCCATGGTGGCAACGTTGGTCTTCGAATCGGCGGTCCAGGCACCCATGGAGTGCGGGTTCTGGCGCGCGTAGTTCTTGACGGACAGGGGTGCGCGGCGGTCCGAGTTTCCCTCGCGCAGGACCGGGTTCACGGCGGAGCCCTTGATCTTGTCGTAGCGGGAGCGGACGGCAGTTTCCTCATCCGAGGACGGGTTGTCCGGGTAGTCCGGGAGGGCGTAGCCCTGGCCCTGCAGTTCGGCAATTGCTGCCTTCAATTGGGGGATGGAAGCGCTGATGTTGGGCAGCTTGATGATGTTGGCTTCCGGCGTCTTCGCCAGCTCACCGAGTTCAGCAAGGGCGTCACCGATCTGCTGCTCGGGCGTCAGGTAGTCACCGAAGACGGCGATGATGCGGCCGGCGAGCGAAATGTCGCGGGTCTCCACCTCCACACCTGCTGTCGAGGCGAACGCCTCGATGATGGGCAGGAACGAATAGGTAGCCAGCATCGGCGCTTCGTCGGTGTGGGTGTAGATGATCTTGGACATGCGCGGGCGTCTCCCTGTGGGTCGGCTTGGGTTGTGAAATTTGTTCAGTTTCACCATGTATAACCTACCCGAGGACAAGGGTTTGAACCCTACTGGAGCTTCTGGGTTACCCTGCCCGGGCGCAGGATTACAGCGATGGAAAACGTACGACGGCGTCCCGCACCCGGGTGCCCGCCCTGCCGAAATGTCCCAGCGCTTTCCCTCCAGCCGAAACCGGCCAGCCGGACCGCGTTGTGAGCTGGTCAAAGTACATTTACAAAAATTGACTGAGAGGATACATTCACATCGTCACTCTCGGCGCTTCCCACGTTTTCCCAGTTCAGACAGGACAACCATGACTCGCACAAGGTCCGCGGCCTTAGGCTTCCTGACCCTCTCGGCAGCCGCCGTTTTGGCACTCGGCGCAGCGGGCGGAGCAAGCGCAGCACCTGCCGGTTCCGACAAAAAGGACACCACCGCCTCCGTGGGCGGGGCGCTTGAGAGCACGGGCGCTGCCGAGTACTGGACCGAAGAGCGGATGCGGAACGCGATCCCGGGTGAGGTGTTGGCAGCCAAGGCATTCGAACGCAGCAACCCCGCCAACCCCGATACTGTCGAAAAAGGCCAGGATAAGAAGCCGAAGCCGGCCAAGGGCAAGCTGACCATCGCTGTGCGTGAGGCCCCTGTTAAGCACGTTGGCAAGGTGTTTGTTTCCCTGGGCAGTGGCGACTACGTCTGCTCCGGCAACGCCCTGTCGTCAGCTAACGGAAGCGTTGTGGCCACTGCCGCGCACTGCCTCAGTGACGGTCCCAACTCGAAACCCACAAGGTTCGTCTTCGTCCCGGCGTATGAGAACGGCCCGGCGCAGTACGGGGAATGGGTTGGAACGTCGTACCACCTGCCGAAAGAGTGGAACGAGACGGGCAGCATGAAGTACGACACCGGCTTCGTGGTGGTCACCCAGGACAAGAATCCTGAGCCCCTCACGGCGGTGGTGGGCGGTTCAGAGCCCCTCTTCGTCGGGCCCAGGGACGGCCTGACCATCGAGGCTTTCGGCTACCCGTCCTCCAAACCGTTCGACGGGCAGGCACTTTGGAGCTGTTCCGGAACCACCAGCCCGGATACCACCAACACCCAGTTTGAAAGCCGCGGCATTCCCTGCGACATGACCGGCGGCTCCTCCGGCGGGCCGTGGCTCGTCCAAGGCACCGACCCGTTTATGGCCGGGTATCAGAACTCAGTCAACAGCTACGGCTACAAGGGCGCCGGCGTTATGTACGGCCCGTACTGGGGGACGGAAATCCAGACGGCGTTCACCAGCGCCTCCCTTGCACCGGCCCTTGTTCCAGTCCCGTAGAACCTCTTTAAACAACGACGGCGCCTGCCCCCTTCGCGGGGACAGGCGCCGTCGGTGTTTATCCCACCGGGGCCCACGCCGTCATGGCGGCGGTGCGGCCTAGTGGAAGAAGTGTCGGGCTCCCGTAAAGTACATGGTGACGCCGGCCGCGTTCGCAGCAGCAATGACTTCCTCGTCGCGCACCGAACCGCCGGGCTGGACCACCGCGCGGACCCCGGCGTCGACCAGGATCTGCAGTCCGTCCGCAAACGGGAAGAAGGCGTCCGAGGCTGCAACGGCGCCGCGGGCTCGCTCGGGTGCTCCGCTCGCGCCTGAGCCTGCCGTCCCGACGTTGGTGGCACCGCCGGCACCGTCGACGTCGGACTCCACCGTCACGCCCAGCGTGTTCGCCCGCTCGACGGCCAGGCGGCAGGAATCCAGGCGGTTGACCTGGCCCATGCCGATGCCCACGGCTGCGCCGTCCTGGGCCAGCAGGATGGCGTTGGACTTGGCGGCACGGCAGGCGGTCCAGGCGAAGGCAAGGTCTGCGAGGGTCTTCTCGTCCGCGGCTTCACCGGCGGCCAGGGTCCAGTTGGCGGGGTTGTCGCCGTCGGCATCCACCTTGTCAGTGACCTGGACCAGGACGCCGCCGGAAACCTGGCGGATCTCCGACGGGTAGCGGCCGTAACCTTCCGGCAGGGCAAGCAGGCGGATGTTCTTTTTCTTGGACAGGATCTCCACGGCTTCGGGTTCGAAACCAGGCGCAATGACAACCTCGGTGAAGATGTCCTTGACGGTGTTGGCCATGCCGGCGGTCACCGTGCGGTTGGCTGCGATGACGCCGCCGAACGCGGACACAGGGTCACAGGCGTGTGCCTTGGTGTGGGCATCGGCAATCGGATCAGCGGCATCCGCGGAACCGACGGCAACGCCGCAGGGGTTGGCGTGCTTGATGATGGCCACTGCCGGCTCGGCGAAGTCGTAGGCGGCACGGAGGGCGGCGTCGGCGTCCACGAAGTTGTTGTAGCTCATGGCCTTGCCGTGCAGCTGGTCAGCCTGCGCGATGCCCGCCGGAGCGGCCTTGTCCACGTAGAGCGCGGCCTGCTGGTGCGGGTTCTCGCCATAGCGAAGGACCTCGGAGCGTTCCAGGGAGAGGCCGGCGTAGGCGGGCCAATCAATCACTCCGTCGCCGTCTTCGTCCAGGAACTGGCTCGCGGTCCAGGTGGCCACGGAGTTGTCGTAGGAGGCCGTGTGGGCGAACGCCTTGGCGGCCAGCCGCCGTCGGGTGTTCAGGTCAAAGCCGCCCTCCGCGGCCGCGGTGACCACCTGGCCGTAGAAGGAGGGGTCCACCACGATGGCGACGGCAGCATGGTTCTTCGCCGCGGACCGCACCATGGCGGGGCCGCCGATATCGATCTGTTCGACCACGTCGTCCTGGGCAGCGCCGGATTTGACGGTTTCCACGAACGGGTAGAGGTTCACTACCACCAAATCGAAAGGCTCGATCTCCATGTTGACCAGCGTTTCCATGTGCGCCTCAACGCGGCGGTCGGCCAGGATGCCGCCGTGAACCCGCGGGTGCAGGGTCTTGACGCGGCCGTCCAGCATCTCCGGTGAACCGGTGACTTCCTCAACCTCCTGCACAGGGATGCCCGCGGCAGCAATCTTCTTGGCCGTGGACCCGGTGGATACCAGCTTCACTCCCGCGGCATGCAGGCCCTGGGCGAGCTCCTCCAGACCGGTCTTGTCGTAAACCGAGATCAGCGCCCGGCGGATGGGAACACGGTCAATGGATACGCGCTCATGCTGCGTGAAGCTCACAAATGTCTCCGTCTTATGTCGCGGAACAGTGCCGCGGTTGGTGGGGATAGGGCCAGTTTATCGCGAAGTGCACTTTGCCCCGCGTGAAGGCTCCGTGCACGCCGAAGTGTGAACGCCACCGGGCCCGGCTAGAGTTCTTTCAGGAGGCGGCGATGAATACTTACACCACTGTGCCGAGCGGCGAACAGGTGGTCCAGGAACTGCCCTGGCGATGGAAAGTCCAGGGCAGGATTTTTTTGATCGGGGGCCTCGGGTTCATGTTCGATGCCTGGGACGTGACCTTGAACGGCATCCTCATTCCGCTGCTTTCCAAGCACTGGGCACTCACCCCGGGCGAGGTGGCGTGGGTGGGGACGTCCAACCTGATCGGAATGGCTCTTGGCGCTTTCGTCTGGGGCACCATCGCGGACACCATCGGGCGGAAAAAGGCGTTTACTGCCACGCTGCTGATCTTTTCCCTCTTTACGGTGCTGGGCGCCTTCTCCCCCGACTTCATCTGGTTCTGCATTTTCCGGTTCATGGCCGGGTTCGGGTTGGGCGGCTGCATTCCGGTGGACTACGCCCTGGTGGGTGAGTTCACTCCCCGCAAACAGCGCGGCAAAGTGCTGACGGCCATGGACGGATGGTGGCCCGTAGGTGCCGCTTTGGCCGGCTTTGTGTCCGCCGGGCTCGTGGCCCTGTACGGCGACTGGCGGTTGACCATGCTGGTGATGGTGCTGCCGGCGCTCCTCGTCTTCTGGGTCCGCCGGAGCGTTCCGGAGTCCCCGCTGTTCCTGATCCGTAAGGGCCGGCGTGAGGAAGCGGCCAGGGTCATTGATGAGCTGGTGGCGGCAACCGGTGCGGAAGCCCGGGCCTACAGCCTCCCCGACGCCAAGGAAGTGCCGCGGCTTTCCGCCGGCAGCGCCTGGCATCAGTTGCGGCTCGTGTGGCAGTACAACTGGAAAATCACCGCTGCTGCCTGGTCGCTGTTCTTCTCCATCCTGCTGGTGTACTACCTGTCCCTGACCTGGATGCCGCGCATTTTGATTGGTGCCGGCTTTGCCGAGTACAAGGCGTTCGTCACCACCGCGTCCATGGCCGCCGTCGGGCTCCTTGGTGTGATCGTGGCGGCCCTGCTGGTGGAGCGGGTGGGCCGCAAGTGGATCCTCGCCATCACCGGGCCGCTGTCCGCACTGACCCTGGTGATCGTGGCCATCGTGGTGGACATCCCGACGGCGGCAGTGTTCTGGCTGCTGGTGTTCGGGTTCGTGGTGCAGGTGGCCATCCCGGTGCTCTACGCCTACGTCTCAGAGCTCTACCCCACTGAGCTGCGGGGAACGGGCTTTGGCTGGGCCTCCACGTTTTCGCGGCTCGGCGCGGGTTTTGGGCCGTTGATTTTCGCGAACTACTTCTGGCCGGAACTGGGCCTGGCCACATCCTTCGCCCTCGCGGGGGGCTTGGTGCTGCTGGCCGTTTTGTGGATGGCGTTCTTCTCCCCGGAAACCAAGCAGCGCCGCCTCGAATAACCCGCTCCCCTCCTCCCCCCTCCCCTCCCAACTGACTCGCAGTTGTTGTCGTTTTGAGCCCTCAAAACGACAACAACTGCGAGCTACTTTTCCGGCCAGCCCCGGGCGACGAGTGCGCAGCGGACCTTGCGGACCGCGGCCTTCGCCTCGAGCTGCATGTGGCGCTTGGATATCCTCACCAGCAGCCAGCCGGCACGGCTGAAGTCCTCTTCGCGGGCAATGTCCCGGTCAATCTGCGCCGCCTCCGAGTGTCCCTCGCCGTCGTACTCCACTGCTACCTTCTGTTCCGGATAACTCAAGTCGGGTTGCCGTACGACGCCGGCACTCAGTTCCGTGGGCGTGTTCAGCAGGGGTTCGGGCAGGCCATTGTCCTCCAACGCAAGCCGCAGCCTCGTTTCCGGGGCGGAGTCTGACCCCACTTTCGCCTGATCCAGCGCCACCCTGGCCTTCCTGATGCCCGGAGTTCCCTTGTGCCGGTCCAGCATGTCAGCCAGTCTTTCCCGGGTGGCGTATGGCTCCTTCCGGCCCTCAAAGTCGAGCCGCGGAATCCGGAGCAGGTGGTCCGCCACCACTGTCAGCTCCGTGATGCTCATTCGCCGCGAGCAGTCCAGCCAGGTCCGCAGCCTGCTGGTCACCAACAGCCCGTCGACGGACACAATCTCGTCGTCGAAGAACTGTCCCACATGGCCCACTACGCCCCTGCGACGTGGGATGGCCATCGTGTCGGGCCGCGAAATGTGGATGAGCGGATCCGTTGCTGCGGGCAGAAACCCGGGAAACTGCCAGAACGTAAATGCTGTGGCATGGGACGCGGCTGAAAACTCGGTCACGCGCGAAAACGGACGGATGGCTTCCGGTGTGAACCGCTCCGCCGGAGCGGGTGGGTCATGAGGCTCCCGTATGCCACGGCTGGGTGAGTACAGCGCCCGGTGCCGTAACCGCCTGAGGCTCACGCCGGCGTCGACCGCCTCCTGGAACGTGAAAGGTGCTACGGCCAGCTGCTCGGGCAGGGGACGAGGGGTCTTCACCACTCAATGCTGGCACCCCTGCAGTGCGCTTTCGCGGTTGTCCACAGGCTGAAGCGCAGCCCGCCATCTGACTCGCAATAGTTGTCGTTTTGCGGGTTCAAAACGACAACAAATGCGAGCTAGTTGGGGAGGCCGGAGCGGGGGGTTGCAGCGAAGGAGGCCAGGGTGGACACCAGCAGCCGGCGTTCCACCACCTTGATGCGCTCGTGCAGGCTTTCCTCGGTGTCTGACTCTTCGATGGCCACGGCCTCCTGGGCGATGATGGGGCCCGTGTCCACCCCGGCGTCCGCCCAATGCACGGTGCAGCCGGTCACCTTCACGCCATAGGCCATGGCGTCGCGCACGCCGTGGGCCCCGGGAAAGGACGGGAGAAGGGCGGGATGGGTGTTGAGGTATCTGCCGCCGAACGCGTCGATGAACCCCGGGCTCACAATCCGCATGAACCCCGAGGAAACCACCACATCGGGCTCGAACCCCGCGACGGCCTCGGTCAGGGCAGCGTTCCACTCAGCCCGGTCCGGGTAGGCCTTGAAGTCAACCACGAACGTCGGGATGCCGGCCGCCGCAGCCCGCTCCACCCCGAAAGT
The DNA here is from genome assembly GCF_059089685.1 of Arthrobacter sp. sptzw42. Classification (NCBI taxonomy): domain Bacteria; kingdom Bacillati; phylum Actinomycetota; class Actinomycetes; order Micrococcales; family Micrococcaceae; genus Arthrobacter; species Arthrobacter sp. sptzw42. Next base: position 149,539 of record NZ_JBNHEX010000001.1, on the reverse strand, counting down.
GCCTGGCCGGTCGGCACCGACGGCGGCGATCTCGATGTCCAGTTCCCCTGCCTTAACCGCGTCGATAACTGCCTGGAGGTTGGACCCGGTTCCGGAAACGAGGACGACGATACGCATGGCACTAGCTTATGGGCAGCCTCGCGTAGGCTGGAAAACATGAACAGCACACCGGAACCGGCTGGATGGCAGCGCACAAAACAGCCGCTCAGCGAGGCAGCGAAGGCCTCGCTTGCCAAGACTCATACTCTGTTCCGGATCTTCGTGGTGACGGTGCTGGGAGCGTTCTTCGTCTACCAGCTGGACGTCAACTACCTTTGGCTTACAGCACTCCTGACGGCCGCGAGCATTGCCCTTGGCGTGGTTCTGCTGGTCCGGGCAGCACGGTTGAAGGAGTCCCGGCTGGTCCTCATTGGTACGATTTCCGGCCTGGTGGTGTCCGCCATCATGGTGCTGCTGATCCTGGTCACGTCGCTGTTTCTCAACGAAATAAGTGAGTATCAGGCGTGTGTCGGACGGGCCCTGACTGACCAGGCGCAGTCGGCATGCCGCGTGCAGCTGGAACAATCCTTGCCCTCGCAGCTCCCCTAGAGCCGCCTCCCCCGGAAGGCAGCCCACAACCTATCGGACCAATTCAGCGTCCTGTTCCACTGCCGGGTGCTCACGTTCCAGCCACGGTCCGGCCGCGTAGCCAATGACGACGCCGGCTCCCACCTCCGCCGCCACCCAGACTCCCGTCCATAACGGGTCGGGTCCGATATCCGTGAGGCGTCCAATCCCCGCGGAGCCACGCGCCAGCCAGGCCAGAGCGGCAGTCAGCAACCCGGCCGCCAGTCCGCAAAGAATCCCGAGAACCAGGGTTGAAACGGCGGCCGTGAACCAGCGCACCCGGACCTTGATGGCAAGCCATTCGTCGAAGTGGTTCTCCCCTTCCCGGAGGAACCACCAGCCCGCCAGGACACCGGCCAGCACCGGGACGATCAAGGCAACAAACGCGTACTCCAGGGGACCGGACGGGATGGCGGCGAGCACCGGAATCGAAGGCAGCGGACCGACGGCGGTCCCCAGCGGGCCCACCTGGGAACCGGCGCCCATGGCAAAGCCGGAACCCGACGTCCAGGCCAGGGCAAAAACGACGAGGTTTGGCAGGAAGCCCAGCTGCGCGATGGTGAGTGCGGCACCTCCCACCGCGCCGGCGTCGAGCGCTTCGTACACCGCGACCACGAGGTTCCAGTGGATCAAAAGGTCAACGGCCAGCAGCACCGCGGCCAGTACCAGGGCAGAAAGCACCGCAACAAAACCGGCCTTCGCGGCCGAGGCGAGATAGGACCCGGCCCAGCGGGAGTGCTGGCTGGTGCGGGAAATCCAGTCCACCGCGTCGACGCCGATCAGCCGGCTCCAGGAGCCGGCCTCGCGCCGTGCGCCGACCACCATGCCCAGGGCGAAAGGAATAAGGGGGATGAACATTGCGTGCCACGCATTGATCCCGACGTCAGGCGTGCGGCAAATGAAGCCGGTCGCCGCTCCGAAGGCCGAGTACACCACCCAGGACCCGAGGAGTGCCTGCCACAGCTGGTCCGTATAGGAGGCACGGGCCAGCCGGCGGCCGGCGCGCCAGGCAAGCAGGAAAGGGATCAGGGTCAAACCAAGCGGAACGAGCGCGAGCAGTCCGGCACCGGAAGCGGCGGCGGACTCCGAACCAGCAGCAGTCAGTTCCAGGGGCACGCCATGGACCAGCAACCAGGACTGCCCGGCCAGGCGCGCCAGGAAATCGAAGGCTCCGTCCTGGAAACCGGCGGTAGCCCAGACAGCGAGGATTGGCGCCAGCACCACCAGTGCCGAGATGAAGGCTGCCTGGGCCGTTTCAACGGCGCCCTGCAGCCACAAGGGCATGGGAAGGCCACGGTTTCCGGTCTGATCAGCGCGCAGTTTCATCGATGTCCATGGTGTCACGGGCACGTGTCTTGGCCCGTGACCGACAGGCGCAACGCCGCGGCCGACTGGATGTTCAATGGGGCTCGTGCCGGCGCTTTTCGCAGTGGTCCGCCGTAAAATTGAAGCGTCCACTATTAGTGGTTGGAGGCAAGAAAATGACTACCGCATCCCACCATGCGCACGGCGTTCACTTTGGACGGGCAGACGTCCAGAACGTGGGCATGGGAGTGGGGATCGTTTTGATGCTGGTGGGCGTCCTGGGGTTCATCCCCGGCGTCACCACCCAGTACAGCGAACTGATGTTCCTCGGACCGGCTTCGCACGCCATGTTCCTCGGGCTGTTCCAGGTGTCCATGCTGCTCAACATTGTGCAGCTGGCCATCGGTGCAACCGGCTGGGCGATGTCCCGTACAGAACATGGAGCACGGAACTTCCTTCTGGGAGCGGGTGCGCTGTACATCGTCCTGGCCATTTTCGGGCTCATTGTCGGAGTCGATTCAGCGGCCAACTTCCTGTCGCTGAACGTGATGGACAACTGGACCCACCTGGTGCTGGGCGTTGCAATGATCGCTGCCGGCTGGCTGTTCTCGAGGAACATGACCGCCGACAGGAGGTAGCCCGGAATCCGTAACCCGGGAAACAGGAGCCGCGAATGAGAGAAGAACCCTAAGTTCTGAAGATATTCGTCCTACTGGCTGGTGCAGTCGCCGCTTTCCGGGCGGCTGCACCAGCATCTCCGCGGCCGGCAGGCACCAGCAGCAGGCCGACCCGGCACAAGAGAAATACCGCATGCACAACGACGCCGGAAGCCCCCAAGTGGACTCCCGGCGTCGTTTGCTGTGGCTGCCTGGCGCCGGTCCGTTCAGCGGCGCGTCAACAGTACTTTTATGCGGGGATCAGAGCCGCCGGTCGTCATCGCGGCGCAGGTCGCGGTCGATGCCGTCGCCGTCGGCTTCGATGTGCTCCTTGCGGACTTCCTCGTTGACCGTGACGTTCTCCTGGACAACGTCCTTGTCGAGGCGCACGCGCTCCACCGGGACCGTTTCCTTCTGAACCACGGGGCGTTCCTCGTGCAGGATCACTTCGTGTTCCTCTTCGCTGATGTCCGGGCCGTCGAGGGCCGCTCCGCGATTGGCGTCCGTGATGGGCTCGCGCTCCAGGCGGACTTCTTCACGCTGCACCGGGACGGTCGTGGTGACGTTTTCCGTGGTGACGTACTTCCGGAGCCTTGCCCTGCCGGCAGCCTGCCGCTCGGTGCCCACGCGGAGCTGTTCCTCTGAGCGGGTCATGGCGTCATCGGTGGTGGGGCCGGACGTGTCGTGGCCTACGGTGTCTCGGTCGGATGCGTAGCCTGCGGTCCCGGCGTTGGGAGTGCCGGCGTTCAGGTCTGCATCACCTTGCAGGTCCACATCGCCACGGGTGGTGTCCGAGTAGGTCCGGGCACCACGCTCGTAGTAGGTGTACAGCCGGTCCTCTTCCTCAGGGGTGAGGTGTCCGTCGACGTCGACGCGCGGGGCGTCCTTGACGTGTTCCTTGCTGTAGGGAACCACGAGGTCATCACCCTGGGTGTGGGCGCCTTCAACGGGGACGAAGGACTGGGAAGTGCCGAAAAGTCCCGTCTTGACGGTGACCCATGTCGGCTCGCCCGTGTCGTCGTCCGCGTACAGCTGACCGATCGAGCCGATCTTCTCGCCGTCGGAACCGACGACGTTGCCGCCCTTGTGGAGCAGGCTTTCAATGTTTTCCCTGTTGAGCATGACGTCTCCTTGGATTTGTCGTTGCGCTGGGCATAGCTGGCCATGGATGTCCCGGCACCGGTTATCCCGGCACTCGGCCTCCGCCCTCTCTGCTGAAGGCTGTGCGCTAGCTGCCCCCCTACCGTAAGCATGCTTAGCATCAAAAGGGAAGTCTGCTTAGTAATTTATTTCGTGTTGGCCTCTGTAACCAGGACTGACCAGCACCTTTCCGGGCAAAAAGTCTGGCGCCTCATGGCAGCGACACATGCCGGTGTTCGAGTCCCAACAGCGAGGCCGCGGCCTTGATGTCCGCGGCCCGGTGCCCAAGGCACAGGGCCCAGTGGTGACCGATCCCGGTCTGGCTCCACCGGTCCACCCAGATCCCTGGATCCCCGCCGAAGTTCACGCGCGAAGTAGTGTTTCCGATGGCCAGCAGCGGACCCGGAACCACCGTCCCTTCCGACGTCACGAAAACGTACTTGCCATCCGGGTCCTGGCCCAGGCCGAGGGTGGTGACAGGACCGGGCTGGACGTCGAACTCGACCGAAACTCCCCACCCGCGCTTGCCGTGATAAACGCCCAGACCACGCAGGAGTGGATCCTTTGAGGAGACAGCCAGGTGTGCGGGGCCGTCATGCCCCATCTCCACCACGTTGTCGAAAAAGTTCAGGGCTTGGATCTCGGTGAAGGAACCGCCGGCGCCGATGGCTTGGGCAGCGAGCATGGCAATGGAGGTCCGCAGCTCGTACTCCCCTGCCATGGGAATTCCACGGGCCGTCAGGATCGAGGAGCCCAGGATCATGCCGGCGCCCAGCCGCTCATGCTGCTCCCCCGCGAGTCCGCGGTGGTAATAAGCAACAGAGTCCAGGTCAAAGTCTTCCACCAGCCGGTCCAGCCCGACTGAAACCCTGGCACCCCAGGCGAAGTCGTCGTCGTTGACGGACTCATCGAGGACGAACAGCTCACGGGCCAGGGAGAGCCGCTCGGACACCTCGGCGTCGGTCACGGCCTTCACCCGTTCCCGCAGGTCATCAAATTCGAGCACTTCCACGTGGGATCCGAAGCTCGTCGAGACGGTGGTGAGGTCGGTGGCGACGTCCAGCATGCCCGGATACAGGTGCCCCATCAATCCGTGCCGTGCGTTTCTGAGCCTGGCCCGGACGCCTGCTGCGTGGACCCACTGGTTGATCCGTTCCCAGGCCGAGTCCTGCTTCAAATGCCCTGAGACGGACCTGAAATCGATCCCCGCCCGGCGGAAAACGTTAGCTACCTCAGGCACCGGGCATTGGCCGCAGTAGGCCAGCCATGCACCGGTGTCGAAATTTGCGTGGTCCATCGCTTCGGTGGGCTGAAGGTCGATGACCAGCACCGGGCTCCCGGAGCGCTGGGCTACGGGCAGAACCATGGAGGACGTCAGGTAGGTGGCGAGGAAGATGACGATCAGGTCGCAGTCAGCCTGCCGGAGCTTCTCCCCCGCCGTAACGGCCTGGGTGGCATCGGAGATGAAGCCCGCGTCCACCACCTCCGCGTCCAGCTCTCGAAAGCGGGAGGTGACGTACCGGGCTGAATCCTCAAGCTGGGGCAGGAGGTCCGGGAACTGGGGCCAGTACGCACCCAGTCCCCCGGATACCAGGCCGATCCGGGTGGGCCGCCGCCGGTGGGGCTCCAGCAGTTCCGCAGCGTTCCTTTTGGTGGGCGACATGGCAGCCTTCCCTTCCGGGGAATTTCTTGCTCAACACGAGGCCGCGGAACGCCGGGCGGGCCATGGGAGCCCGCCCGGTGTGCACCCCGCAGCGCTAGAAGTTGTACTGGTCGATGTTCTCGGTGTTGAAGACGGTTGGCGGGCCAACAATGACCACGCCGCCTTCTTCGATCGTCCGGTCGCCCAGTTCCCCGGCCGTGAACTTGTCGCCTGCGGCGCCGGTGATCTTCCCTTCCACGAGGGCCTTGCCGGCGAACGCCGCGACGTATCCGAGCTGGGCGGGATCCCAGAGGGCGAACTCCTTGACGGTGCCGTCCTTGACGAATGGCCGCATCTCGTTGGGCAGCCCCAGCCCGGTCAGCGCGACTTTGCCCTTGTAGGCCGAGGTGGAGAGGTACCTGGCCGTGGCGGCGATCCCCACGGTGGTGGGCGAAATGATGCCCTTCAGGTTCGGGTGTGCCTGCAGCAGGCCCTGGGCTTCCTGGAACGACTTGGTGTCGTCGTCATCGCCGTAAACCTTGGCCACCAGTTTGATGTCCTTGTAGGCAGGGTTCGATGCCAGGTCCTCCTCCATGAACTTGATCCACTCGTTCTGGTTGGTGGCGTTCGCCGTGGCGGAGAGGATGGCGATTTCGCCGGAGCCGCCAATCTGTTCGGCGATCAGCTTCGTTTGGATCAGGGCCACTTCCTTGGCTACAACCTGGCTGATGAAAACGTCACGGCAGTCAGGGTTGGCGTCCGAGTCGAAAGCGACAATCTTGGCACCGGCGGAACGGGCCTCGCCCAAGGCCGTACAGACGGCGTCGGGATCGTTGGCGGCGATAACGATGACGTTGGTGCCCGCCTGGGTTTCAGCGTTGATGAACGAGACCTGGCTGGACGCCGAGGCTTCCAGGGGACCCACCACCTGGGAGGAGGCGAAGCCCGCTTCCTGCGCGCCGTCCTTGCCGCCGCCGAGGACAACGTCCGTATACGGGTTGTTCAGCTGCTTGGGGATGAAGGTGATCTTTTGCTCCTCAACCGCGGCGGAGGTCTCCCCCGTGGTCCCCGTTCCGCCGCTGCATGCCGTCAGGGCCATGGCTGCCGCCACCGTGACGGCCACCAGCGGGGCCAACCTCGGGCGGCTGCCTGTCTTTTTTCGGTTCAACATCATTGTTTTTCCTTTTCCCTTGTTTGGTCGTTGCTGGTGGCGGAGGTGCCCCGGCTGAAGCTCTGGCGGACCCGCCGGTTGTGCTGCCATTCCCGGACGGCGGAGCCTATGCTCGGCGCCACCACGGAGAAGATGAGCAGCAGGCCCGTTACGGTGATGAGGACGACGTCGGACACCCGCCCGAGCCGCAGTGCATAGTTCAGGCTGCCGATCAGCAGCACACCGGCGATCACGCCTGGGATGGTGCCCTTGCCCCCGAAGATCGAGACACCACCGAGGAGCACGGCGGCGATAACGGCCAGTTCCAGCCCCGAGGCGTTGTCGCTCCGCGCACTGGTGTAGCGCAATGTCCAGTAGATTCCGGCCAGGGCTGAGACCGCACCGGAGGCAACGTACAGCCAGAACTTGCTGCGCGCGACGTTGATGCCCACGAAGTTGGCCGCTTCCTTGCTGTACCCCATGGCGTAGAGCCCCCGCCCAAAGGGCGTGAAGTGGAGCAGGACGCCGAAGATCACCATGATGAGTACGACGCCGATCATCACCGTGGGGATGCCGGTGGCCCCGAGCTTGGAGGTGAAGAAGGCTGTCAGGGGGCGGGGGAAGTTGGCTACGGCATTGTCCCCGATGACTACCAGGGCAAGGCCGCGGAAGAGTGCCAGCGTGCCGATAGTGACCGCGAGCGAGGGCAGTCCCAGGACAGCGATCAGGAAGCCGTTGAACATTCCCGCGCCAATTCCGGCCAGCAGGCACAGCGCCAGCACCAGCCAGATGTCCAGTCCGGCCGCCCACAGCACGCCCATCAGGGCGCTCGTCAGCCCTGCGATGCTGGCCACCGAAAGGTCGATTTCGCCGGTGACGATGATGAGCGTCATGGGCATCGCGATCAGGAGGACGGGAATGACGTCCAGGAGCAGGAAGCCGGTGGTCACCGGTGAGGCGAAGCGCGGGATGGCGATTGCGGCGTATATCAGGAATGCCAGGAGTACGTAGATGGTGATGGCGTCACGGCTGGCAAGGATGCGGGCAGCGCCCGTTTTTCCCTTGGGTTCGGTGGCCAGCGGCTTGGTGCTGTCGGCAATGGGCGCAGCCGCAGTGGTGCTGCTGGGCGTAGTGGTCTCAGACATTCCGGGCCTCGCTTATCCGCAGTTTCCGGGCCGTCCGCAGGCTGGCCAGGCGGTCGATGACAATGGCCGTGAGGATCAGGATGCCCACGATGGCCTGCTGCCAGAACTTGTCCACCCGGAGCGCGGTCAGGGAGCTGGTGATGGTGGTCAGGAGCACGGCTCCGAGGGCCGCGCCGGCCACGGTTCCGCTGCCGCCGAAGATGGCCACGCCGCCCACCACCGCGGCTGCCACCACATCCAGTTCCATTCCCGTCCCGGTGGTTGCTCCGACGGAGTTGAAGCGGCTGGCGTAGAGCACTCCGGCCAGGCCGGCGAGCGCTCCGTTGGCGAGGAAGGCGAGGAATACGCGTTTGGACACCTTGATGCCGAGGACCTTCGCCGCTTCCGGGTCCGAGCCAATGGCGTAGAGGTCGCGGCCGGGACGGGTGCCGGCCATGTACACGGCCACCGCCGCCACCACTGCAATGGCAAGGAGGGTGATGATCGGAAAGCCGAGCACTGTGTCCACGGACAGTGCCCCGAATGCCTCCGGCCGGTCCCCGGCGAAGTACTGCTTGCCGCCGGCCCAGGCGTTGTTGAGCCCGCGGAACACGTAAAGGGTTCCCAGGGTGATCACCAGCGCCGGCACTTTGGCCACCGTGACCATGAAGCCGTTGAACATACCGAGCAGCGCGCCGAAGGCCATGCCCAGGAGCAGGACGGCCAGGATGGGAAGGTCCGGCATGGCGGCGAAAATTGAACCGGTGCCGAACGCCACCAGCCCCAGCATGGAGCCGACGGACAGGTCGATGTTCCGCGTAATGATGAGCAGGGTCTGTCCGGCTGCCAGGATGATGATGATGGTGGCGTTGAGCAGCAGGTCCTTGATTCCCTGCGGGGACAGGAACAGCGGGTTATTCAGGAAGGTGATAAGCACCAGCAGCGCCAGCGCAACCAGGACGGGGAGCTCACGCAGCCTCAGGAGCGGGCCGATCCCGCCGCTGCCGCCGCCGGTGCGGTCCGCCGTCGTGCCTTTCTCCTGGTGCTTGAGGGTTGAACTCATTCCGGAACTCCTGCCGTGGAGGTTGCCGCGTGCATTACCGATTCGGGGTCCGCATCTGCCCTGTCCAGCTGGGCGGTGATCCGGCCCTCCCGCATCACCAGGACGCGGTCTGCCATGCCAAGGACCTCGGGAAGCTCGGAGGAGATCATCAGGATGGCGATTCCGCGTCCGGCGAGATCGGAAATAAGCCGGTGGACTTCGCTTTTGGTGCCCACGTCGATACCGCGGGTGGGCTCGTCGATGATGAGCAGCTTGGGATCGGTTGCCAGCCACTTGGCCAGCACCACCTTTTGCTGGTTGCCGCCGGAGAGCGTGGAGACGGCGTGCTCCTGGGAGCCGGCCTTGACCTGCAGGCGTTTGCTCCATTCCTTCGCCGCCGCACGTTCCTTGCCGCCGTTGATGAGCCCTGCCGTCGCGAACTTGTTCCGAAGGGTGAGCGTCACGTTCCGGGCAACCGACAGGTTCATCACCAGCCCCTGCTTGCGCCTGTCCTCCGGCACGAAGCCCAGCCCGGCGGCGATGGCCGCCTGGGGGTTGCGGGCCTTCAGCGGCTTGCCCTCCACAGAGACCTGTCCGGCGTCGTACGGGTCGATGCCGAACACCGCACGGGCCACCTCGGTCCGCCCGGCACCTACCAGGCCCGCCAGGGCAACGATTTCACCGGCCCGGACTTCGAAGCTGATGTCCCGGAATACCCCGGATCTGCTGAGGCCCTCGACTTTAAGTACTGTGTGTCCGATGTCCGCTTCGGCTTTGGGGAACAGCGTTCCGATGTCCCGGCCCACCATCTCGCGGACGATCTTTTCCACGGTGACCTCGGCAGTCCGGTGGGTTGCGATGTAGCGGCCGTCCCGCATCACGGTGATCCGGTCGCACAGGTCAAAAACCTCGTCAAAACGGTGTGAGATGAACAGGATGCCGGTTCCCTTGTCCCTCAGCCCGCGGGCCACTGCAAAGAGCCGGTCCACTTCCACCCCGCTGAGCGCCGCCGTGGGTTCGTCCATCACCAGCACCTTGGCCTCAAGCGAGATGGCCTTGGCAATTTCGATGATCTGCTGGTCCGCAATGGACAGCCCCTCCGCCACCCGGGAGGGATCGATGGGCACGCCCAACCGGTCGAACAGTTCGGCGGCCTGCCGCCGCATCTCGGCGCGGCTGATCAGCCGGGACCGCCCCTTGGGCTGCCGGCCGATGAAAATGTTTTCCGCCACGGTGAGGTCCGGGAACAGGGTGGGTTCCTGGTAGATGACGGAGATGCCGGCGGCCTTGCTCTCCGCCACGTTGCGGAAGTGGACAGGCTGACCGCTGAGCCGGAAATCCCCCGAGTCCGGATGGTAGAGGCCTGCGAGGATCTTCACCAGGGTGGACTTCCCGGCGCCGTTCTCGCCCACCAGCGCATGGATTTCCCCGGCGCGGATCTCCACTGTGCCGTCCGCGAGGGCCACGACTGGACCGAAGGTTTTGGCGGCGCCGGTCAGCGAGAGCACGGGTCCGCCTTGCTGGACGCCCGGTGCGTGCCCGGGAGGATTGCTGCGATCGTGCTGCATAAATTGAACCGCGTCTCTGAGGTCTTTGCTACAACAATGAATCGTTTCATAACGTTCAGGTGATTGAATCATAAAGCCGCTGAAACAGCACGGTCAATAGAGTTTGCCGCTGCCGCTGCATTCGTGACTCATCCGTGTTCCAACAGGTCCCCGGGGGTCCTGTTGTTTCCCCAACCTTTCCCGCGGCGTCACATCCGATCCCCCGCGCGGCAACGCAGCCCGCCCACGGTGGAGGGGTGAGGATCGCAATAGTTGCTGAGTCATTCCTGCCGCTGATGAACGGCGTAACGCATTCCATCCTGCAGGTGCTGGAGCACCTCGAGGACCGGGGCGATGACGTCCTGGTCATCGCGCCCTCCACCCTGGACGGGGAAGCGCCGGCCCGTGTCAGGGGCGCCGAAATCCACCGGCTGCCGGCGGTTCCGCTGGTGGGCTATACGAACGTTCGGGTGGCGATGGGCGGTGTGTACCGGGTCAAGCGAATCCTTGCCGACTACGCACCGGACGTCGTCCACCTTGCCTCGCCGTTCGTCCTCGGCTGGCGGGCGGCACAGGCCGCGCGGCAGCTGGGCATCCCCACCGTTGCCATCTACCAAACCGAGGTTCCCAGCTATGCGGCGCGGTACGGGGTGCCGTTCCTGGAGAACTGGGCCTGGAACCGCGTGGAAAACATCCACCTGCTCGCCACCCGCACCCTGGTGCCCTCAACGTTCGCGCTGAACCAGTTGCGCGGCCGCGGCATCCCCAGGGTGGAGATGTGGCGCAGGGGCGTTGATACGGCGCGGTTTTCGCCGGAAAGGCGCGACGACGGCTGGCGGGCTTCCGTGGCCCCCGGCGGCGAGCGGATCATCGGCTACGTAGGGCGGCTGGCCGTGGAGAAGCAGGTGGAGGACCTGGCTGCCCTGGCCGGCATCCCCAACACGCTGCTGGTGGTTGTGGGCGACGGACCCCAGCGGGCGGCCCTGGAAGGCGCCTTACCGGACGCCGTTTTCACCGGGTTCCTGGGCGGGGATGAATTGGCACGCGCTGTGGCGACCTTCGACCTGTTCGTCCATCCCGGCGAACTGGAGACGTTCTGCCAGACCATCCAGGAGGCCATGGCATCGGGTGTGCCGGTGGTGGCCACGGGCCGCGGCGGGCCCTTGGACCTGGTGGAGAACTCCCGGACGGGCTGGCTTTACGAACCCGGGGACCTCGCCGGCATGCGGGCCCGCGTGATGGACCTGATGGGCGACGACGCCAAGCGCCGCGCGTTCGCCGCGGCGGCCCACGCGTCGGTACAGGACAGGACGTGGCCGGCGCTTTGCGGACAGCTGGTCCGCCATTACGAGCAGGTCCTGGCGCTGGGACAACGCCCGCCGGGTTCCATAGCCGAGCCTGCGGCATCAGGGCGAGGGTGGGAATCATGAGAATTTCCGTGATTGGCTGCGGCTACCTGGGCGCGGTGCACGCAGCCACGCTCGCATCAATGGGCCACACAGTGGTGGGCATCGACGTTGACCCCGGGAAGGTGGCGCAGCTGGCACGCGGCGCGGCACCGTTCCACGAACCCGGGCTGGACGAACTGCTGCAGGAGGGTCTGGCCACCGGCCGGCTGACTTTCTCCACCGCAGCGGCCGCCGCAGGCGGCGCGCAGGTGCACTTCCTGTGTGTGGGTACTCCGCAGCACAAAACGTCCGACGCCGCTGACCTCACCTACCTGGTCTCCGCGGCGGAGGCGCTGCTCCCGCACCTAGCGGCAGGCGCCGTCGTCGTTGGAAAATCCACAGTGCCGGTGGGAACTGTGGACATGCTCCGCGGTGTACTGGCCGCACGGCCGGACGTGCTGCTGGGCTGGAACCCCGAGTTCCTCCGGCAGGGCACCGCAGTGAAGGATTCACTGGTACCGGACCGGCTGGTCTACGGCGTGGACGGCGGCAGGGCCGGCGCGTTCAATGCCCGGACCGGGGCGCCCCTCGGCGTGACGGCCGCTCTGGACGCCGTCTACGAATCCCTGCTCGCAGGCGGGATTCCCCGCCTGGTCTGCAACTTCGCCACCGCGGAGCTGATCAAGTCGGCGGCGAACGCGTATCTGGCCACCAAAGTCAGCTTCATCAACGCCATGGCCGAGCTCTGCGATGCATCGGGTGCGGACGTGGCGGAGCTGGGTGAGGCGATGGGCATGGACCCGAGGATCGGCGGGCGGTACCTGCATGCCGGGCTGGGGTTCGGCGGGGGCTGCCTGCCGAAGGACATCCGGAGCTTCCGTTCCCAGGCCTCGGCCCTCGGGGTTGCTGCCGTGGACGACTGGATGCGGCTGGTGGACAACGTGAACCTGGGTCAGCGGGAGCGGACTGCCAGCCTCGCCGCGGAGCTCTGCGGCGGAAGCCTGGCAGGGCGTTCCCTGACCGTGCTGGGCGCGTCATTCAAGCCGGACACGGACGACATCCGCGACTCGCCCGCCCTTGATGTTGCCGACCGCCTGGCGGCTGCCGGCGCACACGTGACCGTCACCGATCCCAAGGCGGTGAACCATGCCTGGCGGCGCTACCCGCGCCTCCGGTTCGAGGCTTCCGTGGAGCGGGCGCTCGAGGGCGCTGAGCTGGTGTTGCTCCTGACCGAATGGGAAGAGTACCGCCGCCTGTCACCTGCCGTGGCGGGCAGGCTGGTACGACGCCGGGTGGTGCTGGATGCGCGGAATGCCTTGGACGCTGCCGCCTGGCAGGCAGAAGGCTGGGTGCTGCGCGGACTGGGGACAGGAAGCGTGGAGGTGCCCGCTTTGGAGCGGGCCGTCCCTCTGCTTTAGCTCAGTAGCACAGCCCGGTTCAGGGGTCCCGGCGCAGGTCGTGGGGGCTGCCTGGCTTGGAGTTGTGAGCTCAGCCCAGGAGGCCGAGCTCGGCAAAGGCGAGCGCCACTCCGTTTCCGGACGGGCCGGGAGTAGTCCTGTCCGCCACTGCCAGCACGGCGGGATGGCCATCCTCGACGGCGATACCGGTTCCTGCGTACTCGAGCATCTCGATGTCATTGGCGCTGTCGCCGATGGCCACAATGTCCGCCCGGTCCAGGTCCAGGTGGGCTTCCACCGCCTGGATGCCCACCGCCTTGTGTGTGCCGGCCATGAAGATCTCGCCGGCGCGGTCGCCAAGCGCTGACAGGGAACTGGGGATCAGTCCCACGTCCGGGCCGAGACCGGCCATGAGTTCCGTCAGCGGCACGGGCGAGTCGAAGCACGAGATTTTGGCGAAGGACGCACCGCGCAGGTCGTCGCTGTACTGCATGGGCCCCAGGATGTCCTCGAGTGGATCAACGTCAGTACTCAGGACGCCATCGTGCCCGGACCGGCCAGCGAACACGGGGCCAAGCACCTGCCTGAGCCGCTGGTCCACGCCGGTGCGGCCGTACAGCGCCTCCGGTGCTTCCAGGATGTACGCTGCGTCCACGGCGTCGAGCGTTTGCACGATGAGGGCTGCCAGGCCGGGTTGAAACCGCGTGTCCTTGAGGACTTGCCCGTTGAGCTCCACCCGGGCGCCGGCGCCGGTGATGATGCCATCGAACCCAGTTTCCAGGATGTGGCCGGGGACCATGGACAGCGGGCGCCCGGTGCAGACGAAGACCAAATGGCCCCGCCCGCGTGCTGCGCGGACCGCCTCAACGTGTGCCTGGGGAGCCAATCCGTGGTCCGCGTAGGTGCCGTCGATATCGAGGAAGACGGCGCGAGGCCGGAAGGACTGCTGCCTGGACATGCCGGAGCTCCTAGGTAGGTGGGGGACAGTTCAACTCTATCGAAAGCCCGCCGGGTCCCCGACGGGCCGCTGGCCCCTCACCTGCTGAAACATGCATTCCCGCCGGCGAAACTGACAGCCATCCCGTGATATTTGAAGTCTTGAAGTGCAGTAGGCACACTGCTTGAATTATGGAACCGGAAAATGGGGGCCCGGCACAACTTAACTAATTTAAGGAGTGACAACATGGGCATTCTAGGATTTCTCATTTTGGGCCTGATCGCCGGAGCTATTGCAAAGGCTATCCTCCCGGGCCGTCAGGGCGGAGGCTGGGTGATCACCCTGGTCCTCGGCGTCGTCGGCGCTATCCTGGGCGGTTGGATCGGCTCGCTGGTTTTCGGTGGCGGTCTGGCTGAATTCTTCGATATCCGCACCTGGCTCCTGGCAATTCTGGGGTCGATTATCGTCCTGCTGGTTTACGGGGCAGTCACCAACCGCAGCCACCGCCGCGTGTAACTTCCGAAACCAATTTTTTCAAAGGGCGGGCGCCGTTCTCCGCGTGCGGAGAACGGCGCTTTTGCTTGCCCTGGCGTCCGGAATGGCCTCCGGCACGAATGCCGGCTGCAGGACCTGCCGGTGGACACGGTTAAAACCGCCAAGACCTGCGTCGATGGTACGCATGGGCGCGGGGAGGCTGCCGATCCTGCCGCGGGCAAATAGAGCCGGGGCTTAGCAGGATGAAAGCGTTCCGGGAGCCCGCGCTAAGCTGCTTTCTTGGAGCCGGACTTCTTCTGGCCCGGGTTCTTCTGCATGGGCTTCTTCTTGGCGGCCGGCTGCTGCTGGGCAGGCTGGTCCTGGACCGGCCGTTGCTGTGCAGTCTGGCGCTGTGCAGCGGGTTGGGCCGCGGCTTCAGCAGCGTATTCCGGTTCCGCTGCCGGAGTTTGCTGACTGCCTGCTTCTGCCTGGATACCGGCTGCTTCTGCGGCCCGGTGTCGCCTCCACCGCCGGAGCAGGTCCGCGGCAGCCCAGGCGCCTGCCAGGGGGGTGAGGACCGCCGCGCCGTAGACGAAGAGTATCCAGGTGAGGGTTGTCAGCGGGGACTGGCTGTTGTTCAGGAGGGACAGGCCGCCCAGAAGGCCCACGGCCCAGAAAAGGACCACTGCGGTGAGCACCGCGGCGGCCGGGAAATACTGGTTGGACACGATTCTTTTCAGGGTTTCCATGCACTTCCTCCTGCCTGGCCGGGGCACGGCAAAAGCCGCTCAAAACCAGTATGGCGTTCCCCGGTGGGGAAACCCGGCAACACGCAGGGGGTGGTGACGAACCTAACGCCTGGCCCAGGCACGCCTCCGCCCGTCGGCCCTCTTCCCTCCCGCCGGCGCACCTAATACGGTGGACCTGTCCGGCCACGCGGAGCCGGCGTGCCCGCACCAATGGTGCCATCCTGGAGGTCCTCATGCGCAAAGTCACTGCCGGCCTGTTCCACTCCGTGGACGGCGTGGTGTCCGATCCCTACAAGTTCCAGTTCGACAGCTTTGACGACGAACTGGGCGTTGGCATGACGCGGATGATGGAAACCGTCCACACTGTGGTGCTGGGCCGGGTGAGCTACCAGGAGTGGGCGGCCTACTGGCCGAACGCTTCGGTGGATGAGGACTTTGCGGCATTCATCAACCCCGTGGAAAAGTTCGTGGTATCCCGGACGCTGAAGGACCCGTTGGAATGGCAAAACTCGCAGCTGATGGACTCCCCGCTGGAGGAGTTCGTGGCCAAGCTGAAGGAGCGCGACGGCGGCGAAATCGCCGTGTGCGGCAGCATCTCGGTGACGCGGCAGCTGTTGTTCGCCGGGCTGCTTGATTCCCTCACGCTGATGACCCACCCCGTGGTGGCCGGCAGTGGCCGCCGCCTCTTTGAGGACGGCGACCCCACCACGCGCCTTGTCCTTCAGGACCAGTACCGCACCAGCAAGGGCAACGTCATCAGCACCTACGGCCGGCTCGAAGGCTAAGCGGGCGGGATAGCAGCTGCGACAGCGACGATGTCGGCGGGCGTGGTCCGGCAGCAACCACCAATGATGCGGGCCCCGGCCTTCTGCCAGGCAGCAGTCCCCTCCGCCAGGGTGCGGGGCTGCGTCTTCTGGTCCGTTCCAGGACCCGATCCGGTGTTCCCGCTTGCTTCGGCAGGTCCCCAGGTCTTGGTCACGGGATCGTAGGCCTCCCCGGAGTTGGGATAGGCCACCAGCGGTTTGCCGGTGGCCTGGCCCAGCGCGGCCAGCGCGGGGCTGACCAGTCCCAGCGGCACGCAGTTCACGCCAATGGCTGCAATATGGGGCTTCGTGTCCAGGAGTCCGGCCACGGCTGCCAGCGGAGTGCCGTCACTGATGTGCGTCCCATCCTGCAGGGAGAAGGAAAACCAGGCTTCGACGTCGTATTCCTGGCTCAGGGCCAGGAGTGCCTCGGCTTCTGCGAACGAGGGCAGGGTTTCGCAGGCGAGGAAATCGACGCCTGCATCCACCAGCGCCGCTAAGCGGGGACGGTGGAAGTCCCGGAATTCGCGCGGTGTCAGGACATAGTCCCCGCGGTATTCCGAGCCGTCCGCGAGGTAGGCACCGTACGGGCCGACGGATCCGGCAATCAGCAAAGGTCCGTCTTCGGGGGCGGCGGCCAGATGCTCGCGGCGGGCCTCATCCGCCAACCTGACCGACAACGCCACCAGCTCCAACGCCTCCTGCTCCCCCATCCCCCGCCCGGCAAACCCCTGGGGCGTGGCCTGGTAGCTGGCCGTTGTCGCAATCCTGGCACCTGCTGCAAAGTAGTCGGCGTGGACGGCCTTGATTACTTGGGGTTGCTCAAGCAAAACCTTCGCCGACCACAAGGGATCGTCGAGGTTGCAGCCGCGGGCCTCCAGCTCGGTGGCCAGGGCGCCGTCGGCGGGCAGGTGCCTGCCTGATTCCAGCAGGGATGACAGCATCGCATTGACAGGCATGCAGTCATAATACGCATCTTCTTATGCTTGTAATGATTATTTCTTTCTGTCACGATGGCAGGCAACCGTCAGCCCGGCGGGAGGAAAAGAGGACAGGTTCTTGGACGTTCAACTTCACCCGGTACGCAAGCTGCGCGTGCATTGGCCCATCAGCGGCACCACCTTCGCGCAGCTCGCCAAAGGCAAAGCGAGCGCCTTCCGCGACGATCCCGGCATCGCGCATCTCCTTCAGGCTCTCGCGCAGTTCCAGGAGTTGGGCGACTTTGGCAGCTACAAGCATGTATTCGAATCCGGCCTGGGTTTCGAGGGCTTCACCACGTCCGAGGGCGCCAATCCGACATTAGGCCGCGTGGGCGAGCAGACCCTGTCTCCAACGTTTGTGTTCACTACCTACTTTGATGCCTCCCTGGAGGATGCCGCCGTGGAACGCTTCATGCGCCAGATCGTGGAGATCCACCCGTGGGAAGTACCCGTCATCGAACTCACCGGCCCGATCAGTGTGTCCAGCAGTGCACTGGCGCCCCAGGGAGTTGCTGCATCATGACGGACACCACCATCACCGCTTCCCTGTGGGAGAACCTGCAGCAGCTGCTCGCAGGCAGGCAGTTCGTCGACCTCACGCACGCCTTCCACCCCGGGCAGCCACACTTTGCCGCCTTCCCGGATGAGGAACGCGAAGCGCTCTTCGACCTGGAGAAGGGTGACGGGTTCACCGCGCACCGCTATTCGATCGTGGGCCAGTGGGGAACCCATGTGGACCCGCCCTCGCACTTCATCCGCGGCGGCAGGACCCTGGATCAAATCCCCGTCCGGGAGATGATCCTTCCGCTCGTGGTCCTGGACATCTCAGCGCGGGTGTCCGGCAACCCGGATGCCGTCCCTACCCTGAAGGACGTGCAGGACTGGGAAAACCGGAACGGCGCCATCCCCGCAGGCGCTTTTGTGGCCCTGCGCACCGGCTGGAGCAGCCGCTGGCCGGATCCGGACGCCATGGCCAACCGCGACAAGGACGGGTTGAGCCACACGCCAGGCTGGTCCTTTGAGGTGCTGTCCTTCCTGGTCAACGAGCGGTCGATTGCAGCCGTAGGCCACGAGCAGACGGACACAGACCCCGGCCTGGCCACCTCCCGGCAGGATTTCAGCCTGGAAACCTACGTCCTGGCACAGGACCGCTGGCAGATTGAACTGCTGGCCAACCTGGACGGGCTTCCGGAGTCCGGCGCCGCCATCATGGCAACCTGGGCCAAACCGCTGAGCGGCAGCGGCTTCCCGGCGCGCGTCATTGCCATCTGCTGAGTCCGCCCACCGCGGGCCGGCGGCGGGCCCGGACGCCCTCCACTAAACTCAGTCCATGCCTAAAACCTCCAGCATGGGCCGCGGAATCATGGCCGTCCTTGCTGTTGGCGCACGCCACGCAGCAGGACACCCCGGCGGGACAGTGGCAGACATCGCCGTGGACCTGGGCAAGGACCGCAGCCAAGTGTCGCGCAACCTGCGCAGCGCGGAGCAGGAGGGCTTCCTCACCCGCACCAGCCAGCGCACCTACACCCTGGACTGGTCCGTCCTCACCGATGCGCAACTGCTGACGGAACGCCGTTTACAGTCCGACGGCGGCAGTGCCTTGGAAGCGCTGGCCCTTGAAACTGACGAAGCATGCTTCCTCGGGGTCCTCAGTGGCGACAGCACGGTGACCATCGCCGAAAGCGTCCCGGCCAGCAGCAACCTGGTGGGCTCCTGGCTGGGCAGGCCCTACCCCGCCTACTGCAGCGACGCCGGGCAGGCAGTGCTGTGGGAAGCATCGGAGGCAGAGGTGCGGACTGTCTTCGCGGACGTCGACTTCGTGCGCCACGGCCCCAACACGCCCGCCGGCGTTGAAGACTTCCTGGCGCGCCGTGATGCCGCCCGGGCACGGGGTTACACCATCGTGGACGAGGAGGCCGAACCGGGCCTCTACTCCCTGGCCGTCCCCATTCGGGATTTCAAGGGGGACGTGGTGGCGGCGCTGCAGATCGTGGGCATCAAGGAACGTCTGGAACCGCGCCGGGAAGCATGCGCGGCGGCTTTGGCCGCACAGGGACGGTGGCTCGAGAGCAGGCTCGGCCACCAGCCGCAGGACTAGCCGGGCGCCGAAAAGGATCCGAGCCGTTCCGCTGCACTGGTGAGCGCCGCGCCGGCGTCCGTCCGGGAGCCGATCCCGGCCGGGCTTCCCAGCACGCTCAGCGAGGCCAGGATGGCCCCGCCGGCGTCTCGGACAGGCACCGCGAATTCCACCACGTTGTGCTCGAATTCCTCATCAGCCGAAATGAAGCCGGCGGCGTGGTCCCGGACCATCCGGTCCCACACCCCAGAAGTGGAATGGGCAGCCCCCGGGCCACCGATGCCGACGTAATTCACGTCCCGGAGCAGGGCCTCCAGGGCGGGACGGTCATGGTCCCACAGCAGCGCCCGGCCGGCACCGGTGCACCATACCGGAGTCACCATGCCCGGCTTCACGAAGCTTCCGGGAACGGCATCGTTGCTTGAACTCCTGACCAGGATCACGCGGTAGCCGTCCCGGACCGAGAGCCGGGCCCGCAGCCCCAATGAGGCCACCAGCGCCTCCAGCACGGTTTTCGCTTCCCTGACCCAGCCCGTATTCAGCGAGGCGGCGAGGGTGAAGAATCGTCGGCCGGTCCGGAACGGGCCGCGGTCCACGCGCTCAAGCAGCCCGAGGTCACACAACTCCTGGGTGAGCCGGGAGACGCGGCTTTGCTCCATGTCCAGCTCGGCCGCCAGCTGGGAAACCCCCAGCAGTTGCCGGCCCCGCTTCTCGCGGTCGGCCACCAGCCGTACGATCCGGAGGCCCTGCGCCATTGACGACGCCTCAGCGGAAGGATCCACGCTCATTTGCCCTCCCCGCCGGAAACCTCGCCCTATTCTGCCACGGCAGCATCGATCCAACAGGAAGGCCGGAAAGAACGACGGCGGCCGGCGGGAAGGTGCCAATAACCGCCCGGCCCGGCAGCCGCCGTCGTCCGTTTCCTTTTACTTAGTGGGCTGGGCCTTGCGTCCGTGCCGGAAGTGGAACCAGGCGTAGCAGGCGGCCACGAAGGGGATGCCGAAGTAGAGCGCGGCGGCCTGGGTGGGGTCCAAAGCGATGCCGATCAGGGAGACGACGCACAGCGTGAAGGCGAGGATGGGTACCAGCGGGAACAGGGGGGCCTTGTAGGCGAGCGCGGCGACGTCGCCGCCGTTGCGGACGAAGGCGCGGCGGTGGAAGAAGTGCGAGGCGGTGATGGACATCCATACCCCCACCACGGCGAAACCGGCCACTGACACCAGGACAAGGTAGACCGTCTCCGGGGCAACCACGCTGCTGATCAGCGAGGCGACGCCGCCCACCATGCTCACCGCGAGCGCAGTCAAGGGGATCCCGCGGCGTGTCAGCTTTTTGAACGCGCGGGGCGCGTGGCCTTCGTCCGCGAGGGAGTAAAGCATGCGGGCGCAGGAGAAAAGTCCGCTGTTTCCGGCGGAGAGGAGTGCGGTGATGATGACGAAGTTCATGATGTCGGCGGCGAACGGCAGGCCGATGGATGAGAAGACCGTCACGAACGGGCTCTCGTCCAGGCCCACCTCGGTGTACGGGATGGTGGCGGCAATAACAGCGATCGCGCCGACGAAGAAGATCAGCAGGCGGAGCACGGTAGTGCGCATGGCCTTGGGGATGCTGGTGGCGGGATCCTTGGTTTCCCCTGCTGCCACGCCGATCAGTTCGGAACCGGAGAAGGCGTAGAAGACGGCGAGGACGGTAACCAGGACGCCGGTGAAGCCGTTGGGGAACAGTCCGGCCTCCGTGGCGAAGTTCTCGAACAGGAACGGGTGCTCTCCCCCGCTGCTGAGCGGGCGGAAACCGAAGAGGGCCGCGCCGCCCAAAACGATGAGGCCGATAATGGCGGCCACCTTCACGATGGCGAACCAGAACTCGGACTCGCCGAAGAACTTTGAGGACACAGCGTTGAAGCCGAAGAGGATCGCGGCGAAGACCAGGCACCAGACCCAAACCTCGACGTCCGGGAACCACCGTTGCATGAGCAGCCCGGAAGCGGTGAACTCCGAACCGATGGCCACGGCCCAGCACAGCCAGTACAACCAGGCGGTAGCGAAACCGGTGGCAGGGCCGATGGAGCGGGCGGCGTAGATGTGGAACGCGCCGGAAACCGGGTAGGCGATGGCGAGTTCGCCCAGGCAGGCCATGACCAGGTACACCACGAACGCGCCCACCAGGTAGGCAATCACCGCGCCGAGCGGGCCGGCCTGGGAAATGGTGTAGCCGGAGCTGAGGAACAGGCCGGAGCCAATCACCCCGCCCATGGCGATCATCACCAGGTGGCGCGGGCCCATGGACCGGCGGAGCCCTGACTCCTGCCGTTGCCTTGCCAAACCGGCTGGCTGTTCATCCAGGGTTAGCGGAGCTGAGGGATCCACGGGCGTCTCCAATGCGGGGGTCGGGCGGTGCGGAAGGGGGTGCGCGCAGTCCCCTGGCCCCGGCACCGGGAAACGAAGGAATGCACGTTATCAGTGCTGAAAGTAGCACGAGCGCCGAATATTTAGTCATCAAAGACATGGATTCATGCTTATATTGCACGCTGTTACTCCCAGCGACCGGCTCGGTGCATGCAGGACGGCGCCGCTCGCCCACAATTGGGGGCGGGCGAGCGGCGCCGCACTTCCCTACCGGGGTCAGCGGCGCACGCGTTCCACGGCTGCAGCGCTGGCTTCCTGCCCGCTCGCCCGAAGTCCTTCGACCACGCCCGCGGCATCCGCTGCGGAGCGGTTCTGGCTGAGCTTTTCCTTGGCCTCGATACGCGTGATCACCAGCTCGACGCCCACGATGGCGCGCAGCTGCCCTGCGATAAACGGCTTCGGGGCGTCGTCGACGGACCAGGGGTGTTCCCGGCCGTCCTCATGCAGCCGTGTCAGGCGGCGGACGTGGCGGCCCAGCCAGTCGACGTCGTCATGAATGATCAATTCGCCGTAGACGTGGGCGGTTGAGTAGTTCCAGGTGGGCACCACGCGGCCGTGCTCGAGCTTGGAGGGGTACCACGACGGCGAGATGTAGGCATCCGTGCCCTCGATGATAGCGAGGGCTTCCCCCTTGGGCAGGCAGGAAAATTGCGGGTTGTTTCTCGCCGCGTGTGCGTGCAGTGCACCGCGCTCCCCCACGGTGGGCTCGTAGATGTAGGGCAGCATGGTCGCCAGCAGGCCCTGGTCCGTCATGGTGACCAGATTCGCCGCAGCGGGCCAGGTGAGGAGGTGCTGAACGGCGTCGGCGCCGGCTCCAAAGTGGGCGGGGATGTACATGATGTGGTCCTTTCGGTTCAGGAGATAGGGGCGGCCCGGCGGAACCGGACACGAACCGCGGCACCGGCGCACGCGATCACGGCCAGGCCGCCGAGGATGGTGGTCCAGGTCAGCGCCTCGCCCAGCAGGAGCGCGGCCCAGCAGATACTGAGAACGGGCTGGAGGAGCTGGATCTGACTGACCCGTGCGATGGGTCCGATGGCGAGTCCGCGGTACCAGGCGAAGAAGCCGAGGAACATGCTGACGACGGCGAGGTAGGCGAACGCGGCCCACTCGGCAGGTGTGGCTGACGGCGGCTGGGCTGCAACCGAAAGGACGGCGAGGACCAGCATCAGCGGCAAGGCGAGGATGAGTGCCCAGGCGATTGTCTGCCAGGAGCCGAGTTCCCTGGCCAGCAGGCCGCCCTCGGCGTACCCGACGGCGGCGCAGATGACGGCCCCCAGCAGCAGCAGGTCTGCCCAGTGCAGGTGCCCGAACCCGCCGGACTGCAGGAACGCGAAGCTGATGGCTGCCAGCGAGCCGAGCATCATGACTGCCCAAAAAGCTGCGGGCGGGCGTTCCCGGGCGCGGAGCACGGCGGCCGTTGCCGTCGCAGCGGGCAGGAGTGCGATGACCACGGCGCCGTGCGCGGCTGGAACGGCAGTGAGGGCGTAGGAGGTGAGTAGCGGAAATCCGACGACGACGCCGCAGGCCACGAGTGCCAGCCTCGCCCAGGTGAAGGCGGACGGGAGTCCCTGCCGGGTCAACAAGAGGGCTGCGGCGGCGAGGGTTGCTGCGATGACAGCCCGGCCCGAGCCGATGAAAAGCGGGGACAGGCCGGCTACCGCCACGCGGGTGAAGGGCACCGTGAACGAGAAGGCCGCCACGCCCAGAAGTCCCCACCAGATTCCGGTCGGGGTGCTGGGCAGTATCACTGGCCGTTTTACGACAGTAGCGCTACAGTGTTGTCTCATGAACAACGATAGCAGTTCCCGCATTGTTCTGGCATTAAGGCAGTGGATTTCCGCAGCCGCCCCGGGTGCCCGGCTGCCGTCAACCCGGTCACTGGTGGCCGAGTACCAGGCGAGCCCCGTAACGGTGCAGAAGGCGCTGCAAGCCTTGACGGTTCAGGGGCTGATTGAGAGCCGGCCCGGAGTGGGGACCTTCGTGCGGGCGGTCCGGACTGCCCGGCCGGCCGACTACGGCTGGCAGACGGCAGCTTTGGGGGCCCCGCCGTCGGCCCTGCCCTCCGCTTCCGGCACCATGCGGGATGTTCCCAACAGCGTCATCCCGTTCCACTCGGGATACCCTGACCGGGAGCTGCTGCCCGAGCGCCTTGTCCGCGCGGCCCTGGCGCGCGCCGCACGGGGTGATGCTGCGCTGTCGCGGCCGCCGGCGGCAGGCATGCCGGAACTGCAGCAGTGGTTCGCCCAGGAGCTGGGGTCGGCCACGCCGGTTGGGGTCTCTCCCCCGACGCCAAGCGACGTGATTGTGCTGCCGGGCAGCCAGAGCGGACTCAGTTCGATTTTCCGGGCGCTGGTGGGTGCGGGCCAGCCTCTGCTGATGGAGTCGCCCACGTACTGGGGCGCCATTTTGGCCGCGGCGCAGACGGGGGTCCGGGTTGTCCCGGTGCCCAGCGGGCCGGACGGCCCTGATCCTTTGGCTTTAGCCCGCGCCTTTGAGGAGACCGGCGCCCGGGGTTTCTATGCGCAGCCCAACTACGCGAATCCCACGGGAGCGCAGTGGGCTCCGGGGCGCGGCGAGGAGGTCCTCGAGGTGGTCCGCCGGCACGGCGCGTTCCTGGTGGAGGACGACTGGGCGCATGATTTCGGGATCACGTCCGATCCTGTCCCTGTGGCCACGCGGGACGACTCCGGGCATGTCATCTACGTCCGGTCCCTGACCAAGAGCGTTTCCACCGCCATCAGGATCGCCGCGGTAATTGCGCGCGGCCCGGCACGGGAACGGATCCTGGGCCAGCGGGCGGCGGAGTCGATGTACGTCAGCGGTCTGCTGCAGGCCGCTGCGCTGGACGTGGTGAGGCAGCCAGGGTGGCAGACCCACCTGCGGAGCCTCCGGCAGCAGCTGCAGTCGCGGCGGGACCTGCTGGTCACCAGCGTCCGGGAGCATGTTCCGCAGGCCCATGTCGAGCTGTTGCCCAAGGGCGGGCTGAACCTGTGGCTGCGGATGCCGGACGGGACGGACCTGCCGCGGCTGACGAGGGACTGTGAAGACGCAGGCGTGATGATTGCCGCCGGCACCGAATGGTTCCCGGCCGAGCCCGCCGGCCCGTTCGTGCGGCTGAACTACTCCGGCCCGAACCCTGGAGCGTATCCGGAGGGCGCCCGGATTATCGGTGAGGCGCTGGCCAAGCAGTCCTAAGCCTGCACTAGCTCTTCGCTCTTGTCCCACAGCCCGCGCGCCAGCTGGGCGTCGTATGCCTGCGGGTTGGCCTTGGCCAGGGCACGCTTGGTGTAGAAGGCGCCGGAGAACCAGTCCTTGCCGGGTGTGCCGTTGATGAGCCACAGAAGGGTGTCGGCGCCCTGGTCCGGGGTCAGCATGAACCGGTTGAGCACGGTCTTGTACGCGTGCCGGAAAGGGCTGGTGGACTCGGCCGCGAAGTTGGTGCGGACCACGCCCGGGTGGAACGCCGCCGTCGTAATGCCCTGGTTTCCGTAGCGGCGGTCCAGCTCTGCGGTGAAGAGGATGTTGGCCAGTTTGCCCGTGCCGTAGGCGCGGTTGGTGGAGTAGCTGCGCTCCGCCGTCAGGTCGGACAGGTCCAGCCTGCCGAACCCGTTGGCCGCGCTGGAAGTGTTGATCACCTTGGCGTTGCTGGCCGTGAGCGTGTCCATCAGCAGCGTGGTGAGCAGGAACGGCGCGAGGTGGTTGATTTGAAACGTGGATTCATTGCCGTCCACGGTGAGGGTGCGCCTGCCCATGATGCCGCCGGCGTTGTTGGCCAGGACGTCGATCCGGGGGTAGTCGGACTTCAGCTGGGCAGCGAGCGTGCGGACCTGCTCGAGCTCCGAGAAGTCACTGACAAAGTAGTCCGCGTTGAGCTCCTTGGCGATGCTCCGGGTCTTCTCCCCGGACCGGCCGACGATCACCACCTGATCCCCCGCCTCCACCAGCGTCCGGGCCGCTGCTGCCCCAATGCCGTCGCTGGCGCCGGTGATCACGATCGTGCGAGGAGTCAAGGGGTGTCCTTTGGTCGGGGAAGTTTCAGGGCTCGGGATGGAGCGCACTGCCTTTGGCACAACGACGGCGGCACGGTCCGTGTTCCCTGCTTCACCCGTCCGCCAGGCAGACTGCTTTCCCGACATCTGAACCTGCCGTCTTGAATCCGGTAGGTGCGCCCATTAGCCTCGCTGCATGGGCCAGCCGCATCTTGGGCCAGAGAACTTGCCGGACCAGCTGGCACACCGGGGGCGAACGTCGTCGTCGGCAGAAGCTTTGCGCCTCGCGCAAGCGAAAACCCATCGCACGAACCTGGTGCTGCTGGCCGTCATCCTGGTGACCGTGGCCTTCTTCTTCCGGACGTTGATGCCCTCTTCCACCGCCGGCATCGAAGGCGCGGCCCGGGACTTTTTCACGCTCTCCATCAGCGTAATAATCGAGTCGCTGCCGTTCCTCTTCCTCGGCATCCTGGTGTCCATCCTCGTCCAGATCTGGCTGCCGGAAAACTTCCTGCTTCGCAGGCTTCCGGGGAACCCGATCCTTCGCCGGGTCTGCCTCTCGGTCCTGGGCATGCTGATGCCGGTCTGCGAGTGCGGCAACATCCCCATGGCCCGCGCCCTTATGACAAGGGGCCTGACGGTGGCTGAATCCATGACCTTCCTTTTCGCCGCACCCATCATCAATCCGGTCACGATCATCACCACCCACCAGGCGTTCGGCTGGGACAACAACATCCTCCTGGCCCGGATAGCGGGAGGCTTCCTCATCGCCAACCTCATCGGATGGATCTACAGCCGTCACCGCCGCCCCCAGGACCTGCTGACGCCCCGCTTCGAAGCCACGTGCGCCGCGGCGGACCATCCAGACCCGGGCGGAAAACTTGGGCGCAGCGTGACGCTGTTCGCCCGCGAGACCAACGCCATGATGCCCGCACTGTTCATCGGCGCCGGGCTCGCCGGCCTCATCCAGGTGGGCGCACCCCGCAACCTGCTGATTGCAGTGGGGAATGATCCCGTATGGTCCGTGCTCGCGCTGATGCTGCTGGGTTTTGTGGTGGCCGTCTGTTCGACCGTGGACGCCTTTCTGATCCTCTCGTTCGGCTCCACGTTTATGCCCGGCGCCATCGTCGCGTTCCTCGTCTTCGGCCCCATGATCGACGTCAGGATGCTCGCTCTGCTGCGCACCACGTTCACAGCCCGTACCTTGCTGCAGCTCACCCTGCTGATAGCACTGTGCTCCGCCATACTCGGATGGGCGGTGAACTTCCTTGCTTAGGGGAATCACGGAACGGTCCGGTTTCACGCTGGGGCTCATCGGCATCATCTCCACCCTCTGGCTCGGGGCCACCGGAAAGCTCGAGCTTTACATCCATCCCCGCTACGTCGTATTCACCATTGCCATGTCCCTCATTGCCGCCGTACTGGCACTGGCGGCATTGGTCCTTCAGCGCGGCGGGCACTCCCATGACGACGGCGGTGATCACCACGACGACGACGGCGGGCGGCGGCCGTTGCGGGTCGCCGGGAGCCTGCTCACGGTGTCCGCGGCCGTCGTCGGACTGCTGGTCCTGCCGCCATCAGCGCTGACCTCCGCCACGGCCAACCAGCGCGACCTCAACAGTTCGGGTACGCTCAGCCGCCACCAGACCACGCAGCTGATCAACGGTGGTGAAAAGGACTTTGACGTCAGAGAGTGGGCATCACTGCTCCGCCATGATCCGGAGCTCCAATACCTCAACGGAAGGACCGCCAGCATCACCGGGTTCGTCACGATGGACAAAACCAATCCCGCTGCCGTGTTTTACGTGACGCGCTTTGTCACCACGTGCTGCACTGTGGATGCCCAGCCTGTCGGTGTCCCGGTGCACCAACCCGGCTGGCAGAAGGACTACAAAACCGACACCTGGGTCACTGTGACGGGGACCTTCCGCCGCAACCCCGAATCCGATGCCAAGGTACCGACCATCTTCGTGCCTGACGCCATCACCCCCACCAGCGAGCCGGACCGGCCCTACCTGCACTAGCCCGTCACGGCATATCCTGCACAGACCAGCCAAGCCCGGGGAGGAACACCATGGAGATGCCAAAGGCTACGGACGAGGACAAGGAACGTTTCCGGTCATTGGTTCCGGACCACCCGGACGTCACCGTCAAGCCCATGTTCGGGAACCTGGGCGCCTTCGTCAACGGCAACATGTTCGCCGGGCTGTTCGGGCCCACCATCGGCATCAAGCTCTCCCCCGGGGACCGGGAGGAACTCGAAAGCGCCGAACGGACCGTCCCGTTCGGGCCCGCAGAGCGCCCCATGGGTGGCTACACCGGCCTTCCGGAGATGTGGAATGAGGAAGGCGATGGCGATGACGCGCGGGCGAAAGCCTGGATCCACAAAGCCTTCGAGTACATGGCGCAGCTCCCGCCGAAGGAGCCAAAAGCCTCAAAGCCGCGGACAGCGGGCCGGTAGGGCCAAGGACAGACGGCGCAGCGCCGGCGTTGATTCAAGCGGCGAACCGCTTGAGACAAAAACTCGCCGGTGACGTCCTGAAATAGCGTTTTTCAGGACGTCACCGGCGAGTCAGCGGCGGGGAAAGCTAGCCCGCCAGCCCGGCGAGCAGGAAGATCACGGCGGCGATGGCGAAGCCCATCACGCCGATGAGGGTTTCCATGACGGTCCAGGTCTTCAGCGTGGTCTTGACGTCCATGCCGAAGAAGCGGCCCACCAGCCAGAAGCCGGAGTCGTTGACGTGGGAGACCACCACGGAGCCGGCGGCCACCGCGATGACCAGGGAGGCCACCTGCATGCCGTTCAGTCCGGTCAAGGCCACGGCCGGGGCGATCAGGCCTGCGGTGGTGGTCAGTGCCACGGTGGCTGAACCCTGGGCGATGCGGAGGATGGCAGAAATGATGAAGCCGGCCAGGATGAGCGGGATGCCCAGGTTCCCCAGCACGTCAGCCAATGCCGCGCCGATGCCGGAGGTGCGGAGGACGCCGCCGAACATGCCGCCGGCGCCGGTGATCAGGATGACTGAGCAGACCGGCCCCAGGGAGGATTCGAGCAGTTTCTCCAGCGCGCCGGCGTCCTTGCCTCGCTTGGTGCCCAGGACGAACATGGCCACGATCACGGCGATCAGCAGCGCCACCGGGGTTTCACCAATGGTGCGCAGGACCTGGTACCACTGCTCATCCTTGACACCTTCGGGCAGGACGTTGGACGAGGCCAACGTGTTCAGGCCGGTGTTCATGAAGATCAGGACCAGGGGAAGGAGCAGCAGCCCCACGATGGTGCGGAAGCGCGGCGGGTTGGTCTCGGCGTCGGCGCTTGCGTGCCCCAGAATCTCCGGAACCGGGAGGACGAGTTTCCTGCCGGTGTACAGGCCGAAGAGGTAGGCGGTGACGTACCAGGTGGGGATGGCGACGATGAGGCCGGCGATGGTTACCAGGCCAACGTTGGCGTCAAAGAAAGCGGAGGCGGACACCGGGCCCGGGTGGGGCGGCAGGAAGATGTGCATTACGGAGAACGCGCCGGCTGCCGGCAGGCCGTAGCGGAGCACTCCCCCGCCCAGGCGGTGGGCAACGGCGAAGACGACGGGCAGCATGACCACCAGGCCGGCGTCGAAGAAAATGGGGAAGCCGAAGATCAGGGAGGCAAGACCCAGCGCGAAGGGGGCGCGTTTCTCGCCGAAGATGCCGATGAGGTAGTCGGCCAGGACCTTGGCGCCGCCGCTGGTTTCGACGATGCGGCCCAGCATTGCGCCCAGGCCCACGAGGAGGGCCACCGTGCCCAGCGTCGTGCCGAAGCCGTTGACCAGGACTGGCACCACCTGGTTGGCCGGGATGCCGGTGGCGAAGGCCGTGGCCAGGCTGATCACAATCAGGGCGAGCAGCGCGTGCATGCGCAGCTTGATGATCAGAAACAGCAGCGCGGCGATCGCTGCCGCAGCGATGAGCAGCAGGGGGCCTGCGCCCATCGTTTGAGTCCATCCTTCGATGGTCATGGTTCTCCTTTGAAACAGAACTGATTGGGGTGGGGGAAAGTTCTAAGACGCGTTATCTGCGGGAAGCTGCAGGGCTGCGGTGATGGTTTTGACCAGCTCTTCAGGGGACTTTGAGATGTCAAGCCGCAAGCTTCCGGCGGCCAGTTCGTCCTCGCTCAGCGGCTCGAGGGTGGCCAGCTGGCTGGGGAGTAGTGTGGGCGGCATGAAGTGGCCTTCCCGGCCCTGCATGCGCTGGCCGATGAGATCTGCTTCGCCGTGCAGGTGGAGGAACAGGACGCGGCCTTCGGCTTTGGCCAGCAGTTGCCGGTAGCTTTGCTTCAGAGCGGAGCAGGTGAGGACGGTGCTCTGGCCGGCCTTCGCCTTGGCGGTCATCCAGTTCTGGATCTCCTGCAGCCACGGCCAGCGGTCCTCGTCCTGCAGCGGCGTGCCCTGGCTCATTTTTTGGATATTGGACTGCGGGTGGAATTCGTCCGCTTCGGCGCAGGCCCAGCCCAGTTGCCGGGACAGAGCTGCCGCAATGGTGGATTTGCCGGAACCGGCAACGCCCATCACCACCAGGTGCGTGGCGGGATACTGCATGTTTTACCTCCGAGAAGACGCCGTTGGCTTAGGAAAGCGGGTTAGCGCCGCCCTGTAGAAGAGGTGCGCTGGAGATAAGGTATCACCTTTTGGCGGCACTGATACTACTTTTCAGTGTCACAAGTCATACCTATTAGGGCTTTTTGGGTATGCTGGTGTCGCGCCCAGGCGCAGAGAAAGGCAGGAACGATGTCGATGGCGACACCCCGGGACGCGGATAACGCGCACGACGGCGGGGCCTCCCCCGCCATGCATGAACGCGTTCTGGAGGCAGTTGGCATAGCCATCGCGTCCGGTGATCTTCCGCCCGGAAGCCGCCTCACTTTGGAAGGTCTTCAGCAGGAACACGGCATCTCCCGTACCGTCGCCAGGGACACCATGAAGGTCCTTGAATCCATGAATCTGGTGTACTCGCGCCGGCGGGTGGGCATTGTGGTGCAGGAGCGCCGGTTTTGGAACGTCTTTGATCCCAAGCTGGTGCGCTGGCGGCTCACCTCCGACCGGCGCGAGCTACAGTACAGCAGCCTGACCGAGCTGCGCATCGCCGTGGAACCTATTGCAGCGGCCGGCGCCGCGCGCCGGGCGAGCGCGGCCGAACGGGCAAAGCTGACGTCCCTGGCCGCTGACTTGCGCCGCCTGGGTGAAGCCGGCGAGCTCGAGGCGTTCCTGGCGGCGGACATCGAATTCCACTGCCTGCTGCTGGGGAGCTGCGGCAACGAGATGTTTCTGGCGCTGGAAGGCATGGTGGCTGAGGTGCTCACCAGCCGAACCAAACAGGGGCTGATGCCGTTCAAACCGCGGAACGAGGCCCTCCAGGCCCATGAGGACGTTGCTGCCGCCGTGGCGGGCGGAGACGCGGTCGCGGCTGAAAACGCGATGCACCATATTCTCGATGAGGTGCGGAACGCAATGGGACTGCGGTAAGCCCGGGGCACCTGCCAGGATCCGGTGGTTGAGTTTGTCGAACCCCGGCGCCGGTGGCCTTCTTGCCCATATCTTGAGCAGACTTCCAACCTATTTCCAAGCCCGCGCAACTAAAATCAAGCGACCCGGTGAGAGCATTAACCCTCAAAAGTAGCGCCTGTGCTGCCGGCGATATTTAGGGGTGATCTGGATGCGATGGATGAAGGCAGCACGATCCTGGCTGTGGCTGGCGTTGATCTCCGCCTTCCTGCTCGGCTCGGTCTTTCTTACACAGTTCTCGGCGGCTTCCGGCAAGGACCTCGATGAGGCCTGTGAGGCTGCCGGCCGCGGGTTGGACCGTAACTTCCGGCTTCTGCATCCCCATGACGGGAGCATGTACTTCCCGCTGCACAACAGATGCGACGCCGCGTACGACATTGTTCCCGCCTGGGTCAACCCCTCGATGTCGGCCCTGGCAGCCGTCCTGACTCTGTCCTTGGCGGGTGCACTGCTCAGCCGGAGTATGCGCGCCAGGAACGCACAGCCGGGTTAAGCAAAAGCAGGACCGGTCAATGACCGGCCCTGCTTCAAACTTTGAAACCCTAAGGCCCCAGTTTCTCTAAGAAATTAGAGGGACTGGATGTTTACGGCCTGGGGACCCTTGGGGCCCTGCTCGGTTTCGAAGGAGACCTTCTGGTTCTCTTCGAGTGAGCGGAAGCCGGAGGAAGCGATCGCAGAGTAGTGTGCGAAAACATCCTGTGAGGAGTCATCGGGGGAAATGAAGCCGAAGCCCTTTTCAGCGTTAAACCATTTGACGGTACCAGTAGCCATTATTTTTGTCCTTCGTGAAGGTGGAGGAAAAGTCCCGACTTTCGGGTCCTCCGGTGTGGGGTGTTCAAAACCGCTACTTCAGAAGAACGGGGACTTTCGACCCCGCGTACTGCCTGAACTACCAACTGCATAAACACAACAACAGGAACAACACTACAGGAGATTTCGGACACCGATGACCACAACTCAAGGCTCCTGCTGCGACCAGAACTCCAGGACGTTCCTTATTACCTCGCGGGGTGCAATCAGGAGTGGGGCAACGTGACCGGCGCCGCTAACCTCTGCGAACCTGCCGCCGGGCACAGACTCTGCTGCACGCTTCCCCTCGGCGCGGTCCAGCAACGCGTCGTCGTGGCTGGCCAGCATCAGGACGGGTACCGTCAGCCGGGGCAGCACCGGGCGGAGGTCAGGCCGGTGCAACATCACCGACTGCATGGCCCAGTATTTCCCGCGCCTGTTACCGCGCCCGAAAGCTTTCCTGACCGCATCGGCGGCAGAGGGATACGCCTTGTCTACGCCTTTACCGGCGAGCGCTTCCACGAGGAGCCCGCTGAATGGTCGCGGACCCACCGCCCGGTAGAGGTAGACGAGGAGCGCGTTCTGCCTGCGTTCGGATGTGGTCAGTGGATACGGCGGAGTACCGATGGTGGTCAGCGTTCGGCAACGGGTCGGGAACATGTCGGCGAACACGATCCCCACATGCCCGCCCCAGGCGTTACCCACCCAATCAACCGGGCCCGTGACGCGGAGCGCATCGAGCACCTGTGACGCTGCGGTGGCGCAGTCCTCGAGCGTGTACCGCCTGCGCGGGCCGGAGCTGTCGCCGTGGCCCGGGCCGTCGATGAGGAACAGTTCTCGCTGCGCGCCCAGGTCCTCCACCACGGCCTCGAACGTGCTGGAGTCGACGAACAGGCTGTGCCACAGGACTGCAGGAGGCCCGCCGCCCCTTCGCCGCACCGCAAGGGGCCCGAGGACGGTTTCAACAGTGACCGGGGAATCGTTGGTAACCATAACGGCCTCCAGGTCTTGCCGCTTCAACGTTGCGCTCCATACAGAAGCACTGTGCGATACAGGCTCCTCCCGGCGCCTGTGGCCGTCAAGAAGGATTTGCCGCTTGCGGCTGAACCACCTTGCCGGTGAAGATGGCTTAGCGCACGAGGCGCGACCGGCCACGGGTGGGGGTTCCCTTTGCCGGCGTTGGCGCCCCAGAAAGCCTTCGTTGCTTCATTTTCCTTCCGCCAATTCGGCGGCGCACCGTCCGTCCCCGCGCGATGTCGCAAAGCTGGGTGAGCTGCTGGACGACGACGTGTGGGCGTTCAGCAATTGCCGGGTTGATGCACCCGGCAGGCCGGTGGCCGAGATCGACTGGTTCTTCTACAACACCCGGTTGGGGACTCTGATGGTCAGCGAGTGGAAGGGCTTCCCCCAACGTGTGGTCTCGGCGACCGACACTGGGACCCGGTGGCTGCTTGAGGGCGGGCTGATGGTGGCCAACCCCATCGAGCAGGTATCAAAACAGCTCGACGCGTTGCGGACCGCCCTCCGCCTCGGCATCCTCCCCCAGCACTTTCCTGCCTTTGCTCCCCAGGAACTGAGGTTGATGCAAAGCGTTTATTCGCCGCAAATTGATGATCAGACGGCGGTAGAGCGGATCCGGTGGGGGAAAGTTTATGGCGGCCTTCCGGAACTGGCGGCCGCAGTCTCGAACTGGACCAGCCCGGCACCGCTGCTCCTGCCAGACCCTGACGCGCAGCTTGGCCTGGCGAACGCGCTTTGCGCGCTGTTCCGCACCAGCATGCCTGCCGACGTGAAAACCAAGCTCAGCCTTTCGAGGAAAAAGCCCGCTGCCGACGTCGTACGCCGGATCAGTGAGATCCATCGCGAGATAGCGGCGCTGCATGCGGAACTGGCCGACCTGACGCTGGAGGCAGCAACAGCCGTCAACTCCCGGCCAGCAGAACCAACACCGCAACCATGGGCACCGCCCCCAGCCGCAAAGCCTGCTGCCTCGAAGGCAGTGACCACGAAGGCGCCTGCCCTGACTGAGCACCAGCGGATGAACGCCCATTTGACCCGCAGCTTCAGAGGCATAAACGGAAGTGCAGAGGCTGCCGCAAAGGCGCTCGAACAAGCCTGGATCTCAGTGCTCAATGACCCGCTGCTGCATGGCGCGCCGGGGATCAGCGTCAGTATGTTCGGCTCCCTGAGTACGCCACTGGTAAAGCAGCACCACGGTTCGCTGTCGAAGGTGCTGGGAATGCAGCTGCGGAAATGGTGCGTCCTTCAGGCTGAAGCGGCTGGGATGAAGCCAAGGGACGTTGCCGGTAAGCCGTCCAACATTCGAGTGCGCTGAAGCATATGAATGCGGCAGCGGCCTCAAACACAGTGCAGACCAGCCATGAATCAAAAATTGTTTTAGCAAAGCAACCCATCCGATATGGGATGGGCCCCGAATAGCTGGCATGACCCCTTGGGTCGGAGGCATTCAGCCGATCCATAAATCCATAACGCATTCAGGAGATCACTATGGCAACACACACGAACACCGGCATGGCAACCCGCACCAACGTGCAAAAGGCGTCAATGGCTGTTGGGGCAGTGTTCCTGCTGGTCGGCATCCTGGGCTTCGTCCCGGGAATCACGGGCAACTACGACCAGCTGCACTTCGCCGGCCACCACTCCGAGGCCATGCTGCTCGGCATCTTCCAGGTTTCCGCCTTGCACAACATCGTCCACCTGCTCTTCGGCGTGGCCGGCATCGCTCTTGCCAAAACCGCGTCCGGAGCCCGTTCCTTCCTCCTCTACGGCGGCATCATCTACCTGGTCCTCTTCATCTACGGCCTGGTCATCCCGCAGGACACCGCCGGCAACTTCGTCCCGGTGAACGGGGCCGACAACATCCTGCACCTGCTGCTCGGCGTCGGCATGGTAGCCCTGGCCCTGATCCTCACCAAGGGCCACGCCAAAGCACGCGCTTAAGGCTCTCCCTTGGCGCTAACCCCGCCGAATAACCAGTGGCCCCGATCGGCAGCTTCCGCTGTCGATCGGGGCCACTGTCATGCTGCTGCCTCTCGCCGCGTAGCCCTGCCCCCCTGGGTTCGCGGCAGACCTAAGAACCTCTGGTTCGGGTGCTGTCGCAGAGACGTCCGCACCCGGCGTAGGGTTCTCTGACGGCGGGTGCGGCATAAAGGAAACCCTCACCAGGTTCCGTCAACTCGGCCTGGCGCCCTGACCCTCCTACTCGCCGCGGGCAGTGGCCAAGTGGTTCGACTCAAGGAGCTTATGGCCCGGCGCGGCCGGGAAGTCTACGTCCTGGCCGACTCCTCCAAACTCGGACTGCGGCCCTTCCACGCCTGGGCACGCTTGGCCCTCCCCTGGACCCTCGTGACGGACGACGGCGCCGACCCCGAGCAGGTGCAGAAGTTCCGGGACGCCGGGGTACAGGTTGAGGTGGCGCAGGCGGGCGGCTGAGCCCCTGAGTAACCGAAACACCGCGCCAGCTGCGCCGATGGGAAGGGTTCACCCCTTCCCATCGGCGGCTGTGCGGGTAGCCTCTAGGCTGATGCTGCCGGAAACCGCTCCCACACCCGGTGTGCTGCCAGCAGCGCGGTTATTTCCTGGACCAACGATTCAGGCTCCTGGCCCGAGACGATGCCCGGAGCATCAAGGGGCAGGCCCGCCGCCGTCAAGACCGCGGAGTCGGCGCCCAGGGAGGCAATGGCCTTGGCATGGCGGAATGCTTCAGTCAGCAGCAATACGGCCCGTGGGTCCAAGGCATCCCCGGGGGCACCGGCTTTGGCGTCGAGCCCTGGTGCGGCGTCGGGAGCCGGAGTGGCAGCAGCAGCCACGATGACGGCGTCGAACTCGGTGGAGCGGGCGGTGAGGTAGGTCCGCTGCACGGGGACCCCGCCGTCGTCCTCTGCTCCGAGGAAACCGCCCGCCGGGGCGATGACCAGGGGGACGATGCCCTCGGCGTCCAAGGCCTTCCGTGCAGCGTTTACGGCGGCAAGGTCGCTGTTCTCATCAGCCAGAATCCCGACAATCCGGCCGGCAACCGGCCAGGTCCCACCCACCTGTGACAAGGCAGGGCTGGGCTCGGATTCCGGGACTTGCTCAGTTGCCTGCGGCGCGGGCAGGCCCAGGCCTTGAGCCACGGCGGCGCAGAGGCCCGCGTCCACGTTGGCCAGGGCTGCCAGCTGCCGTTCGGGGATGGACTTTTCGTAGCACTTGCCCAGCTCGAAGGTGTAGGCCTGGATCACGTGATCCTGCTCCACCGGGCTCAGGCTGCGGAAGAAGAGGCCCACCTGGCTGTAGTGGTCATCGAAGGATGCAGGGTTCTTCCGCTCCTTGATGGAGGCAGCCACTTCCTCCGGCACGTCGATGAAAGCGCCAATATCCTGTCCCGCGAGGAACGGGCAGCCGCCGTCCAGCGAGTTCGGCTGGTAGGGAGCCACTCCCCCATGGACCGCCTGCTGGTGCATCCCGTCCCGCAGCATGTCGTTGACCGGGGCCTGCGGCCTATTGATGGGGATCTGGCCGAAGTTGGGCCCTCCCAGGCGGGAGATCTGGGTGTCCAGGTACGAAAACAGGCGTACCTGCAGCAGGGGATCGTTGGTGACGTCGATCCCGGGGACCAGATGGCCGGGGTGGAACGCCACCTGTTCGGTTTCGGCGAAGAAGTTGGTGGGATTCGCGTTAAGGGTCATGACGCCGATGGGCTGGACCGGAGCCAGTTCTTCGGGAACGAACTTGGTGGGATCAAGCAGGTCGATTCCTTCGAACATCTGGTCTTCGGTGTCCGGGAACGTCTGCACGCCGAGCTCCCACTCCGGGTAGGCGCCTGCTTCGATGGCGTCGGCCAGGTCCCGGCGGTGGAAGTCCGGATCCATGCCGTTGATGATTTGCGCTTCCTCCCACACCAACGAGTGGACGCCCTGCTTTGGCTTCCAGTGGAACTTCACCAAAGTGGTTTGGCCTTCCGCGTTGATGAACCGGAAGGTGTGCACGCCGAAGCCTTCCATGGTCCGGTAGGAACGCGGGATTCCCCGGTCGGACATGTTCCACATCGTGTGCGCCTGGGCCTCGGTGTGCAGGGAAACGAAATCCCAAAACGTGTCATGGGCGCTCTGCGCCTGGGGAATTTCCCGGTCCGGGTGCGGCTTGGCCGCGTGCACGATGTCCGGGAACTTGATGCCGTCCTGGACGAAAAAGACCGGGATGTTGTTTCCCACCAGGTCGTACGTGCCCTCGTCGGTGTAGAACTTGGTGGAAAAGCCCCTCGTGTCCCGGACGGTGTCGGCGGAGCCGCGGGAACCCAGCACTGTGGAGAAGCGCACGAAGACGGGAGTCTCCACGTCCTTGGCCAGGAAGCCTGCGCGGGTGATGTTGGCAGCAGTGCCGTAGGAGCGGAACACACCATGGGCTCCTGCGCCGCGGGCGTGGACTACGCGCTCGGGAATGCGCTCGTGGTCAAAGTGCGTGATCTTTTCCCGCAGGTGGTGGTCCTGCAACAGAATAGGCCCGCGCGAACCAGCTTTCAGGGAATGGTCAGTATCCCGAAGGCGAAGCCCCTGGGCAGTGGTCAGGTACTGACCGGATTGGGCCCGAGCCGTGGCCGGTGCCCCGGTGGGGCTTCCCGTGGGAGAGACCGCCTCAGGTCCTCGCTGGTCCGGCTTTGGGGGCAGCGGCTCGCGTGGAGTTGTCGGTTCTTCCAGGCTGGCAGGCTCGCTTGCGGGGACTCCGGGGATCTGGATGTTGCTCTCTTCTGGCACGAATTTTTCTCCTCAGGATGGGCAAAACTGGCAGTCCTCGGGCAATGACCGAAAATACTAAGCGTGCTTAGCATGCTCTGCCAGCCTAGGAAAGGTTGCCCAGCACCACAAATTTGCCCGGGATTCGGACTACAGGCACAGGGGTGAACGGATCACCCTGGCAGCACCTCGCGCCTACCGAAGGGGTATGGCCGCCGCGAGCGCCTCGACGGCGGAGCGGGGACTGGTCAGGACGGGAATCCCGAGGCCCTCAAGGAGGGCAGCAGCAGGTTCCATGCTTGCCTGCGCCAGGACGACGACGTCGGAGCGGCCTGCGAGCGCACGCGCACCTCCGGCGATTCTTAAGTGATAGGCCTCCGCCTCGCCTGCCATAAACGCCTCCCATGCCCCGTCCACAACGCTGATCTCCAGTGTCACCTCAATTCCGGCGGCCGCGGCCTCCTGGCTGAGGACGCTGGTGGGCGGCTCCACGGTGCTGCTCAATGCCACGAGGACCCCGATCCGGGGGCCAAGAGCCACTGCCCGGCGAAGCATCGGCCGGTCGATCCTGAGCACTGCCAGGCCAGCACCCGACAGACCTTCGGCGATCTCCCCGAGCGTGGAGCAGGTGCAGAGGACTACCGTGCAGCCGGCGTCACGGAGTTCAGTGAGATGGGCGGCCACAATGGCATGAACACGCTCCCCTGTTCTGTCCTGCCTCGCTAGTTCCAGGGCGTCCGGGTCCACGCGGTGCACTGCACGCGCGGACGGCATAAGCTCGCGGGACAGGGCCTCGAACGTCGCCACATGCACCTGCGACGTGTGGAGGAACCCCACAGGACCAGGAGCAGCAGGATGGGTTTCGGTCATGGAGCCCGACTTTGTTAGGGCCTCGGCAGGCTTTGCGATGGTCAGGGCTCAAGCCGCTTGCGCAGGAGGCAGAATTCGTTGCCCTCGGGATCGGCCAGGACGTGCCACTGCTCGTTGCCGGTCTGCCCCACGTCCGCCGGGCGGGCTCCCAGGGCAAGCAGGCGTTCCAGCTCGGCGTCCTGGTCCCGGTCCACCGGGTTGATGTCGATGTGCAGGGGCAGCCGTCCGGACCGCGGGTTGCTGCTCGGACTCAGGATGATGGTCGGCTGGAGGCCGCCGAACCCGGCGGGCGGGCCGATCTCGATCGCACCGTCCTCCCGGTCAAGCTCCACGTAGCCGAGGACGCCGCACCAAAACTGTGCGAGCAGTTCCGGATGGGTGCAGTTCAGGACCAGTTCACTGATGCGCGAAACCATGGGACCCAGTGTACGAAGGGCAGTGGCGGCGGGGAATCCGCGGAGAACAACGGCGGCGGCCCCTTCCGGAAGGGCCACCGGACGCGGTGCTGGAAACTACGACGGCGGGACTTGCTTCCGCCGTCGTCTTCCTTTTGCTGGGGCATTGGAAAGCTCGGCAAAACCTGAGCAAAACCTGGGGCGGCAGCATGCTCCCGGCGGATACGCTTCCCCTGGATATCCGGAGTTGCGCTTCCGGCACACAGAAAATTGGGGGAATCGATGCAGGAACTACGCCGTATTTATTGGACGAGGCAGGGGCTTCGGCTGGCGTACGCGGCGGTGATGGTGTGGCTCGCCATCTCGGTGATGACCGCATTCATGCCCAAGGCAGCACCTGCCGCCGGCATACGGCCATCCTCCCCCGCGGAGGTATTGCGCGGCCTGGTCGAGGGCGTCGCCGCCTCGGTCACGCTCCCCGGCCTGGCCCTCGTCGTGATGTTCATCGTCGTCGCCGTCATCACCAGGCAGGACGTCCGGCGGCGGGACCCGGTACGGCGCTTTACCCGCGAACAGCGCCGCGAAGGGATGGCCAGGGCCGGCGGACGGTGCGAATTGGAGGCCGGGTTCGGGCGGCGCTGCGCCCGCCCCGCCGAGCACGGCGACCACTTCTACCCGTGGTCCAAGGGCGGCTCCACCAGCCTGCAGAACTTCGTCGCGGCCTGCGCCCGGTGCAACCGCGCCAAGCGTGCCAATATCCCGTCCCCCAGCCAGCAGCAGCGACCACGACCTGGCCGGCAGCCGGCGAAGGTTCAGGCGCGGCATTTCCGGGAACCGCGAAAGTGACGGTGCCAAAGCCAAGGATTGCCGCAGTGAAACCGGCAAGGAAGAGTCTTTTCATAGGGGCTATCTTCCGCGCACGCGCACACGCTGGATAGGGGTAAGAACCCCAAAATTGTCGGCGGCCGTAGCACCGGTGGCGAGCCCCGCCGTCGTAATTCCGGCGCCATTGTGCGGCTTTCGGCACAACGGTACGATTCTGGCGGGGAGAGGTCCTGGTCTGGAATGACGAGCGTTAGGGGCCCTTCCGATGACTGACTTTTTCACCATGCAGCCCGGCGAAACCGCCGCTCCCCTGCCGCCGGGGCCTGTCCTGTGCACAGCGTCGGCGTCCATGCGGCGCATCCACCGCGTTTTCCTGTGGGCGTACGACGAGGCGCCGGGTCTGGTGCGCTCCGCCGCTGCGGGCGACACCGCCCGTGCCGCGTACGTGGGTGAAGTGCTGGGGAACTTCGACAAGCTGCTCCACATCCACCATGAGAGCGAGGATCTGCTCATGTACCCGCAGCTGGCTGAGCGGGCACCGGGATGCGCCCTGCACATAGGACAGATGGTTGAGCAGCACCGGCAGGTCACACGGCGGCTCGAGGTCATCGAGCCGTTGCGGCTGCGCTGGATGACGACGGCGGACGGGGAGCAGGGCGCGGAACTCGCCGCGCTCTACGAAGACCTCTCGGCGGTCCTCAACGTGCACCTGCGCCGGGAGGTCACCGAGGTGATGCCCGCGGTGGAGAGGGTGATGACGGAGAGCGAAATGAAGGCAGCCGCGGAGCATGGGAGCAACCAGGTCAGCAACAAGTTCCTGGTGGGCTACCTCGGGATGGTGCTGGCAACGAACCCGCCCGCGGACCGGAAGGAACTGTTCAAGGAGATCCCCGCGCCGGTCCGCCTCGCCTACCGCCTGATCGGGCGCAGGATGTACCGGAAGCAGTACTCCACGCTGTTCCCGGGACGCCCGGTCCCCGAGACCCTTTAGCTGGGCGGTGGTTTGAAATAATGGACGAGCCAGCATGCAGCAACCGAAGGGCGCGTCACGATGACCCACCACCAAGGACGTCGGGGCCAGCACCGCGCCCGCCGGCTGTTCTTGGGTCTTGTCCTGCTCGGAGCGCTCGCGTCCGTGCTGGCATTCCTCGGCCCCGGCTTACTTAATGGATTGCGCACTGCAGACGGCTCGCTGGTGCTACGCCCGGAGTGCGTGGTCGAAACCTCGGAGGGCGAGGTGAGACTTGATCGTGACCAAGCGAAACGGGCCACCACAGCGGCGGCGCTCCTCTCCCGCGGGATGACAGCCCCGGATACCATCGGCATCGACGCTGCGGTCTTACAGCGGTTGGCCGACGGCCCGCCCGGAGACGCCGGCCCTGTTCTGGCCTGCCGCGGGTCCGCTGCCAGTGATCTCCAGGAACAGCAGGCGGGCGCCACCGGCCTGACACCGCGCGCCGAGCAGTTGCGCAGGGCCATGACCGAGGTATTCGGCGAGCAAAGCCTGGGCGGGTTCGCCCCGGGAGGCGTGGATCAGGGGCATGGGGCTGACTCGACGCACTACGATGGCCGGGCCATCGACGTCTTTTTCCGCCCCGTCACCGAGGAGAACCGGCGAAAGGGGTGGATCCTCGCGCACTGGCTCGTTGCTCACGCCGAGGACCTGGATATCCAGTACGTCATCTTCGACGACCGGTTCTGGGGCGCCCACAGCTCGCGTGGGCGATGGGGCGACTACGACGCTCCTGAGCCCGGCAACGAGATCCTCCGTCACCTCGACCACGTCCACGTGGATGTGCTGGGCGGAAGGACCGCCTAAGGGAGCTCGCTCGTGGCGGTTTGCAGCGCCCGCCAGGGTAAACGG
This sequence comes from Arthrobacter sp. sptzw42, assembly GCF_059089685.1. Taxonomy (NCBI): domain Bacteria; kingdom Bacillati; phylum Actinomycetota; class Actinomycetes; order Micrococcales; family Micrococcaceae; genus Arthrobacter; species Arthrobacter sp. sptzw42. Next base: position 108,116 of record NZ_JBNHEX010000001.1, on the reverse strand, counting down.
GCGGCTTGTCCAACAAACGCATCAGACGTTGCACTAGGCTGGAAATCCCCGTACCAACCACCAACAAGCGAGGCATAACGTGCACCAGGACGCCACCCGGTTCCTGTCCCAGCCGGTGGCCGCCCAGCCCGGCGCACCCCTCCGCGTCGCGGTTTACTCCCGGATTGCCGAAGCCATCCGCAACGGCCTCCTCACGCCCGGCTCCATGATCCCCACCGAAACCGAACTCGGCGCCGACATGAAAGTCAGCCGCACCGTGGTCCGGGAAGCCCTCATGCTGCTCGAGGAGGACGGCCTCATCAGGGCGCGGCGCGGCGTCGGGCGCTTCGTCTCGGACACGCTCCCCCGCATCGGCATCGAACGCATCCGCCCATTCGAGGAAGTGCTCGGCAGCCCCGGCCAGCAGCTCGAGGTCAAGCGCATCCAGGTGGTGCGCCAGCCCGCTTCCGAATTCGCCGCCCCCGGCGTCGGCGTCGAGCCCGGCACCGACTGCTGGCTCTGGGAATCAGTCCTGATTCGCGACGGCGAGGCCATCGCCCACCTGCAGGAAAACATCTCCGCGCAGCCCGTCAGCCTCGGCAAAAGTGCCGCCGTGCCCCTTGACATAAAGGACGACGGCGGTGCCACCTTGCTTGCCGCGCTCAACGACCAGCTGGGCCGGCTGCCCGGGCCGGGTGAGTGCCAGATCAGCCTCAGCCAGGTGGGGCCCAGCCGCGCCAAGCTGCTGGACCTGCGCCCGTCCGATCCCGTGCTGGTCCTCACCCAGTACGTTCGCTACGGCAACCAGCCTTTCTACCTGGCCAAATGCCTGATCGCCGCCAGAGCTGGGCACCTTTCGGTGATGCAGTCGCTGCAGTCCTAGAGTCCTACACATCGACGGCGTCCCTTGCATTGACCCTGGCTTTTGCCCAATAGGACTCTTGGCCGTTGTCATCTCGGCCGTTGATTCAACCTCTCCCCAGTTCTTCCGCGGCTGCGGAAGAACCACACCGCTTGGCCCAGAGGTCAATTGGTAGTGCCGATGTCCCTCTTGCGTCCACCCAACCCCAGCATGGCCATGGCAACAGACAGGACTAAGCCGGAGGCTATCAACGGGGTGGTTTCCTTGTTCGGGTGCCGGAAGGACTCCAGCGTGATCCGCTCCCATAGGATGCCAAGGATGTAGAGGGCGCCAGCCACCCGACCGCCTTTCGTACCCAACGCCGCGGCCTGGCAAGAAGCAGAACGATGCTTGCCGCATGGACCGCCAGCGTGTGCCATGGCGCTGCCAGCCCGCTGCCGGTGCCCCACATGTCACGAGCGACGTTCTCAGGCTTTCCCCGCCCAAAGGGAATGTCGTAAGGGATTTTGTCCCGGATCGCCTTCCGCGCGGCAACGAGTTGCACAATCAGCTGCACCAGCGAAACAGAGGCGAGGATTTTCATGACTGATCCTCCCAAGTCCGCAGCCGGGAGGAAGAGCGTACCCCCGCCCCAAGGCCGAGGGCAACGCTTCTAGACGGTGTAAACCGGGCCGGTTTCGGCGGGCTCAACCACCAACAAGCTCGCCCACCGGCTGCATAGTCAGCAGCGTCTCCACCAGGTGCGGCACGATGTCCTCCTCGAGTGAAAGCACCACGCGGCACCGCGCCCCCGCCACCGGAGGGTAGCCCGCATACAGCCCACGGAGGTCGCAGATGGTCTGGCCCCGGCCCGGCCCGACGGAGGTATCGACGGCGGCACGCACCACGGGCGCGGCAGCGGCCTTCACAGCACCAACAGCGAGCGCCGCCGCCAGAGGATCGTGCATCGCCGAGCAGCGCCGGCCGTAAATGTCCTCGTAGAACCGGAAGTAATAGCCCAGCATCTCCCCCAACACCTGCGCCACCGGCGACGAAGACGCCAGCAGCGCCTGCCGGTGCGGCTCCTCCAGGACACACGTCATGGTCACATCCAGCGGCACCAGGGTCACCTCCCAGTCGGCGGCCAGCACCAGGGCGGCGGCCTCGGGGTCGTTGAAGATGTTGGCCTCAGCAACCGGGGTAATGTTCCCGGGCGCCAGGGCCGCCCCGCCCATCACGGTTACCGACTCCACCAGTGACGGCAGGGAAGGTTCCAACCGGAGCGCCTCGGCAATGTTGGTGAGCGGGCCAATAGCAAGCACGCGCAACGAACCAGGGTACAAACGTGCCAGCCGCACCAGCATCTCAGCCGCGGACTCCTCCACAACGGAAGCAGCCGCCGTCGTAAGCGTTACCCCGCCGATCCCGTTCTCCCCGTGCACCCACGGCGCCCCGCCGCCGAAGGAACCGGCAAGAGGGTCATGCGCACCAAGGGCAACGGGAACCTGCGAGGAGCCGGCAAGGCGCCAGCAGGTCCAGCGTGTTGCGGGCGCCGGCGGCGGCACTGACGTTGCCGCTGACGGACCCGATCCCGACCACGTCAGCAAAGGGAGAGGCCAGCAGGTAGGCCAGGGCGAGGGCGTCGTCGATGCCGGTGTCGCAGTCCAGGTAGAACGGGGAGGGCGTGGTCATGGTGGTTCTCCTACAGTGAAAGGGGTTAGACGGTCTCGCCCTGAGGGGCGGCGACGAAGAGGCTGACGATGAACGCGGCGGCCGTGATGGCCACCGAGATCCAGAGGGCGGTGGCGTACCCGGCGGCCGTAGCCTGGGCGGCGAAGGGCGCCACGAGGACGACGCCGAGGCTCGCCCCGATGCCGAAGGAGGCACCGTTGATGCCGGGCAGGGCAGCGGGGGCTTCCTTGGGTGAGAGGAGCACCGAAAGCCCGTTGATGGCGGTGAGGAAGAAGCCGTTGTAGAAGATGCCCAGCGCCGCGACGGCGATCAGCACCGCCACCCGGTTGTCCGAGAAGGTGGCGGCGGCGATGGCGCAGGCCAGGCTGAGTCCCGTGCCGAACCGGAGGGTCTTGATCCAGCCGCGGCGGTCTGCCAGCCAACCGGCCAAAGGCGCGGCGAACACACCGATCAAAGCGGCGGGGGTGAGGAACAGCAGCGCCGAGATGGAGGCGGTGAGCCCAAAGCCGCCGTCGGGGTCCTGGCTGAGCAGCACCACGGTGAAGTTGATGATGGCGAAGATGCCGGCCAGGGTGAGGACGGTGGTGGCGATGACCGGCCACACCCGGCGGGAGCGCAGGTGGTGGACGGCGATCAGCGGGTGGCTGCGGCGTTTCTCAATGATCCAGAAGGCGGCGAAGGACGCGATGGTTCCGGCCAGCAGGGCCAGGGTGCCGGGTGCGGTCCAGCCGGCGGCCGAGCCGCCGGAGACGAAGTAGGTGGTGAACACCAGGAACAGCGAAAGGGAGCCGGCGCCCCACCAGTCCATGGCGCCGCGCACGCCCTCCGGCCGTCCGGCCGGGACGATTTTGATGATGCAGGCGGCGGCGATGGCGGTGAGGACGAGCACGACGACGAAGATGGACCGGAAGGCGAGGGTCTCGGCCATGAGCCCGCCCACGTAGCCGTCCACGCCGCCCACTCCCCCGTTGATGGCGGCGATGATGCCCACGGAGGTGCCGAAGACCTTGGCGTGCAGGTTTTCGCTGAGCACTATGTAGGCCAGGGCGAAGATGGCGCTGGAGACGCCCTGCAGGAACCGGCCGGTGACCAGCAGCGGCAGGGTGGGGGCGGTGATGCAGAGGATGGTGCCGGCGCCCATGATGCCGAGGACCAGGAGCAGGGCGGCGCGGCGGCCGATGAAGTCGCTCCACCGGCCGATCACGGGCCCGGCGATGGTGCCGGCCAGGAAGATCATGGACTGGACGGGGGCGGCACTGTCGGCACCCTGGCCGAACTCGGCCGCGATCTGCGGCAGTGCAGGGGTGACCATGCTGGCGTTGAGCTGGAAGGACAGCACGCCGAGCAGCAGGGTGGAGATCAGCAGGGCGGCGCGGCGGCCGGCGAATTTCGTTTCGTCGGGAAGTACGACGGCGGAGGCGGTTTCCGCGGAAGGCGCGGCGGCCGCCGGGATGGGGTGTCAGTTATTATACAAAAATGTATGACGCGCGAGTACAAGCATGGTCTACACTACTTCTCAATCCGGCCGCTTCCGGCCCCACCCTCGTTGAGACTTCCCATGAGCAATCAACTACCTGCCGTCACCGTTGTCGGCAGCATCAACCTGGACCTGATCGCCACCGCCCACCGGCTGCCCACCGCGGGCGAAAGCATTGGCGGCGCGGTGCTGTCCGAGCAGCCCGGTGGCAAGGGCGCAACCAGGCCGCGACAGCCGCGCAGCTGGGCGGCAGTGCCCGGATGGTCGGCGCGGCGGGCCATGACCCGCACGGGCAGCGGATGCTGGATGCGCTGGCAGTTGCCGGCGTGGACACCGCGGACGTGGCCGTGCTGCCGGGAGCCACCGGGACGGCGCTGATTGTGGTGGACCGCGACGGCGAGAACCAGATCGTGGTGTGCCCGGGCGCCAACTCGCACCTGTCCCTCGACGGGGTGGAGTTCGGCCCGGAGGAGACGGTGCTGTGCCAGCTGGAGGTTGGCCTGCCCGTGGTGCTGGAGGCGGCCCGGCGGCATAAGGGGCACTTTGTGCTGAACGCCGCTCCGGCCATGGACCTGCCGGCCGAGCTGCTGGAGCGCTGCGACCTGGTGATCGTCAATGAGAGCGAGTACGCCCTCATCCCGGCCCTTGCGGAGGTGAAGCTGGTTGCGGTGACTTACGGCGGGGATGGGTCGGCGATGTTCGAGTATGGCCGGAAGGTGGCGGAGGCTCCGTCGGCTGCAGTGGCGGTGGCGAATACTGTGGGCGCCGGGGATGCTTTCTGCGCCGCCCTGGTCCTGGCGCTGCGGCAGGGGCTGGACTACGCCCAGGCTCTGGCTGTGGCCAACGCGGTGGGCGGGGATGCCGTGGGCGATCCCTCCTCGCAGCCGGATTTGGCACGGCTGGGTTACTACGTCGAGCGGGCCGACGTTGCTGAGAGTGTTCGATGAGTGTCGTTTTCCGGCGGGCGGTACCATCGGATTTTTCGGAAGTCCGGCGCATTACGCGCGAGGCCTACCTGCGTGCCGGGCACTTTTCCGCGGACCATCCGTACATGAGCGTGCTGGAGGACGTGGAGCACCGCGCCGAGCATGCGGAGATGTGGGTGGCGGAGACCGCCGGGAAGGTGGTGGCGGCGGTGACGCTGACGTTCGTCGGCCAGCCGTACAGCGAGATCGCCAAGGACGGGGAACTGGAGTTCCGTATGCTGGCCGTGGACCCGTCGTGCCAGGGCAATGGCCTGGGCCGTGCGGTGGTTCGGGAGGTGGTGGAGCACGCCCGGCAACTACCCGGCATCGGGGCGATCAGCATCACCAGCGCCACGTTTATGGAACGCGCCCACGCCCTCTATCAGTCGCTGGGCTTCCTCCGCGCGCCGGAGCGGGACTGGTACGTGCCGGGTGAAGACGTGCTGCTGTGGGTGTTCCGGCTGGAGCTGTAGAGCTTGCACAGACGCTGTGCACCAACTGACCGAGACTGACGATGTCTTTGGCGACGCTAGGCCATTCCTTATCAAGGAACAGGCCGATCAAGGGCCCGTTCCTATGCGCCTACCTGTCCCCGAATAATCGGTTATGTAAGAAACATTCGTTTCGATCGGACATGACTACCACTTCCAGTCACGACTACAATACTCGCGACTGCACGAGGTTAGCGAAGGGCAATCTCCCGTATTGTGCAACAAACTCAGCGTGATAACTAGCTTCTACAGAATTTACCTGGTCTGCAGGCAGTTCCTTCCAACCAACATGCAGAGAATGCGATGCTTCTAGTTGCCACAGAATCCGACCACCCCAATGTCCCACGGGCTTTCCATGGCCAAAGTCAGTCAACTCCTTGAGACGCTTTCTAAGTCCACGATTACCAGTTTTTCCTGGTCCAGCTTTACCGATATAGAGGACATCGGCGTCTTCAACCCACTCGCGAATCAACTCGTCTTTGGTGAGGGTTGGATCTTGCTTCTTGAAGTGACCACCCGCGCTCTTCTCTAGAAAAACCGGTTCAAAGCCTTCGGGTTTCAGTACGACATAGATACCCGGGCCACTCGGCACCATGGCTATGTCGAGCTCTTCAAACGGTACGAAACCCTCAAATCCGTCACTCGTGAGAGTTTGCTCGTTGATAAGCACTGCCGCCCCTTCCTACTGGGTCACATATTGAAAACTTGCACCATTCTAATTCCTTAAAAATTGAAGCAGATAGTCTTCCACTTTGGATGGACAAGGCTCTAAGGAAGTCCCAATTGAAGTGCTAACGCGGCCACAATGCGCTGGTTCGGGCGGGCATCCCGAACCCGAAGATCGGGGTATGCGCCATTAACCCGCACGCCGGCGAGAACGGCCTGTTCGGCCAGGGCGAGGAAGCCGAGAAGATCGAACCGGGCGTGAAGGCCGCGCAGGCGGCCGGGATCAACGCCGTGGACCCCCTGCCGGCGGACACGCTGTTCTTCCTGGCCGGCCGCGGCGATTACGACCTGGTGGTGGCCATGTACCACGACCAGGGCCACGGCCCGGTAAAGGTGCTCGGCATCGAAGCCGGCGTGAACATCACGGTGGGCCTGCCGGTGATCCGCACGTCCGTGGACCACGGCACCGCCTTCGACATCGCCGGCAAGGCGATCGCCGATTCCCGCTCCATGGTGGAGGCGCTGCACCAGGCCGCGGAGATGGCCACCCGGCCTGCAGTCGCCGTGTAGGCGTTGCTGCGGGGACTGGGCGGGGGCCGGAACTAGCATGGTTACCACTGCCACGGGAAGGAGACCGGGAATGCTCAGCGCAAACGCGCGGCGCGAGGAGATCTACCACCTCGCCGTCACCACCGGTCTGGCCTCCGTGGAGGAACTTTCCGCCCGGTTCGAGGTGACCGCGTCCACCATCCGCCGTGACCTGGCGCTGCTGAACGGGCAGGGCCGGCTGGCCCGCACCTACGGCGGGGCGATGGCGCTGGGTGCGCACCCGGTGGCTTCGCTGCGGCAGCGCACCGGCGAGGCGTTCGAGCAGAAGCATGCGATCGCCCGCTGGGTTGCGTCCGTCATCGTGCCCGGGGAGAACATCCTGCTCGACGCCGGCTCCACCGCAGGTGCCCTGGCCCACGAACTGCGCGGGTTCGAAAAGCTGTCCGTGACCACCCCGGGCATCAACACCATGCAGGAACTCGCCGATTCGGAGGGCATCGAGGTGGACTGCCTCGGCGGCCGGCTGCGGAGCCTTTCGCAGAGCTTTGTCGGGCCGCTGGCTGAAGCGGCGCTGGAGCGGATGAGCTTTGACCGCGTGTTCTTGGGCGCCGACGCCGTCACCGCCGAGGACGTAAGGCTCGCCGAAAACCAGTCAGTGGGAGCCCGCCAACCCAACACCATAACGATCTCGAAGCAGCCCCACGAGCCAAGCAGCCCAGGCCGACCGCATTACTTTTCATAATCACGCACTAGGTAGACCAGCCAACTGGTGAAAGGAGGGCCCCGAAATGACCGCCACGCGAGGCAGGGATCCGTCATCGTTCTTTTGTAGGAATGACCTCGCCAGGGCACAGCCGGTGCGACCACCCAGTAGCTATGTCCACCGGACGGATAAAGGCACTAGAGAAGGTTCGGCCATTGCGGCGGTGATGCGCCAAACTCGCCGAAAGTGCAAACCTGCGGCCAACATAGGTTCAAATCCCACCGTCACCGCCAACTGAGAAGGCCCCGCTTCCCTTGTAAACAAAGGGAAGCGGGGCCTTTCACTTTGCCCGCGTTGTACGCTTTGGCAAAGAATTGGCAAACATTCCCTGGCACGCCACCATGCCCGTGATCAGGAGCCAACTGCCCATCGCCTTGGCCCGCTCGGATGTACGGATCCGCTGCGCCGGTCAGCTTGGCGGATGTTAATTCAACCGTGAGGGGCAGGAGCGCCGGCCAAAGGCCCAGACGCCATGCCTGCCGCTCCGCTGCACGGCCGGAGCTCCGAACCCAGAGATCCGGCTCCATCCGAGGTCATTGCGTAGTATTGCCCGATGAGCTTCGTCGCGCACGTCCTAAGCGTTATGATCGCTTCGCCATCCGACTTACGAGAGGCGCGAGACGCCGTTCAAGCCGCCATCTATGCTTGGAATGAGGCAAACTCCCGCACCAAGTCGGTGATACTCCAGCCGTGGCGTTGGGAGACGTCCGCCGTTCCGATTACCGGCGGCCGAGCCCAATCCCTCATAAACACTCAGGGAGTCGACCGGTCCGATATCGTCTTCGCCCTATTCGGCAGCCGCTTAGGCAGCCCCACGAGTGAAGCTGTATCTGGTACAGCCGAAGAGATCGAACGCGCGGTTCATCTGGGCAAGCCCGTTCATGTCTATTTCTCTAGTGCCGCGCTTCCAAGCGATGTCGACGTTGAACAGCTAACCGCCCTGCGAGAATTCAAGAAAGTTATGCAGGAGAAGAGCCTACTAGGAGAGTTCAGCACCCCTAGCCAACTCAACGGTGAGGTTTGGAAAGCCATTGAACATGACTTGGTTGAGCTCAACTTGGAAGATCCGGTCAAGGAGCGACTCGGAGAGCCCTCCCACGACACACAGAAGGATCTTCTTCTGCTAGAGGACAGGATGAAGGGCTGGGAGATGCACGGCACCTTCCACATAGGCTTACGCAACGCCTTTCACAAGCGCCTGTCGAGCACCTTCGTTCGGCAACTGGAAGAGCAAGTGGATCGCTGGGATGGAGACACCCGAGACTTCCATGATGAAGAGATTGCCCAGGCATGGAGCGACTGCAAAGGTGCGGCCGAATCGTACGTGGAGAAAATCAACTTCTATATGTCATACGAAGAAAGCACCGACTATAAGTACTTGCAGGTTCCAACAGAATTACGGGACAACGGCGACCACGGAGAGGCTTATCGAAAGATCTTCCAAGAGCTGGAATCAGCCAGGTTTGACTTTTTGGGATCACTTGGCGTTCTCTATCGGATCCATCATTCCAAGGCCCTGCTGTATCCAACAGATGATAAATTCTCCAACTGATGAGGCCGGCCTCTGACGCGCTAACAGACGGCTGAAACCCCGATTGCATGTACCATGCACCCTCCTCCCCCTGGGTACGTTTCCGATGCGGAATCTACCGCATCGGAAACGGCCTTCTGGCGGCAGTACAAGGGTAGCGGTGTGTTCATCTCACTATTTGTGGGCTACGTCGTTGGCCTAATCTACGCAGTAATTAATTTCACCGTTGATGGACCGCCGCGGCCAGGTGACTGGTGGATAGCACCTGCCGCCAGCTGCTGCCTAATCCTAGTGTCTGCCTCATACGCACGAATGGGGCAGGTGACAGTCAAGTAGCTCGAAGGAACGATCCGCGCTAGCGGGTATACATCAATGAGGATCAGAATCAGCATTTGAATGCTGCCATTACTGGCATTGACGTAATGCTAGCTCTCTAGGGTGCGAGCTTTCGTCCGGGAGCTAGCCTTGCGCTCACCCTGGGGAACGGATCTCCGTTGTTGTACACGCATTCCCGCCGAAAAACCTCGTTCATAACCCGCCTAGCATACCAACAGCCTTAGTCCGCGCCGGCCACCTCGGGCGTACCGGTCGCCTCGCCGTCTGCAACGACACCCTTCAAGAGGGAACGCGACCGTAACCTGAGGACTCCAGTGGGGTCAGAATATGAAGACGGCCGAGCTAAGCCCTGTGAAGCCCATATTGCGGCTGCGTCTCCCGTTTGTCCATCACACATCGCGAACAATTCCAGCAACGACGTTTCTGCGCGGAGGTCATGCCATGTCGCAGCATCAGTGGCATTCAACAACACAGTGTTGGCGAGAACCCCGACGTTCACAGTCTGGCCGCCGGTACTACTGCTGAGTTCCGTACGCGGGTAGAGCAATGCGTACGTTTTCTCCATCGGGGATAGCGGGTCACCAGAAAGTAACGACCGAGCACCATTCTTTCTGAGAAGCAGGTCAAAACCGATAGTAACCGCAGAACCCTTACGGCGAAGACGCTGCGCGAAAAGGTCAGGATCTACCTGCTTGAGCACATCTATCGCAGCTACAACTTTTCCCTCTTGCACTTCCGCGATCAGGCGCGTGACATAGGATTCTGGCTTGCTCTGATACTCCTCGGCAAATGTGGACCGCAAGATCCAGCTCAATAACTCGGTCTCGCTGACCTGCTCTTCGAAATGCATCATTGCGAAGAGCAGCAGCCGCTGCATCTCGTACGGCACTTCCGAAATCTCCGCTATGTCAATTCTAGTGAGAATCTTTGCCATCCGGTCCAGAGCGCGTTCCATTGCCTTGACCTCGTCGGCCAACCCATTTTTACGATCAGACAACTTCTTCAACCGAATGACGTTCCGTGTGTCTAGCGGGAGTTTAGACGTTATGGCAAGACAGCGCATTAGAAACTCGTCGCTAAGCCCTTCGAGCACCGTGTCACTATACCTATCCGTCAGCGACTTAAACGTTTCCTCAAGGTCGAAGCTTGACCGCCAAGTCAGTGCTCGAACAAAGTCAACGGACGATAGGGATGTACCGCTACTATTCACTCGACGAAAGACTTCAACTACATCTTCTAGGACAACGTTGGACAGAGCGATAATAGGAATCTGGTATTCCTGGAAAGTGGAGTAGAGGTCGAGCGCCCGTCGAAGGAGGTCTTCGCTATCGTTCAGCGCCGCGATGTCACGTTGCGTCGTGAGGAAACTCCCACTATTAAATAGCGCGTGCATTGGGACGTGCCAGGCCTGAGTCTTACGTATCGCGGATCGATGCAAAAATTCCTCGTTGCGGACGTCGTAGTACACCTCGTAGGCGGAGTTTGACGTAGGGTTGCGGAGGCAGCCGTACAACGTAGACAACCGCTGCGCCCCGTCAAGGATGACCTCGTAGTTGCTGAGCGAGACATCGGCTTGAGGGAAGGTTTCGACTCGGAAACCAGAGAAGTAGTCGTCCGAAGCTTCTACGCGCCAAGTGAGAATGCTACCAATCGGGTAACCCTTTTTGATGCTCTCCAGCAGCTCCAGCACATTGCTTTCACCCCAAACAAATTGACGTTGGAATCGGGGAATGCGGAGTGATGTCCGATCAATCAGTCGCAATACAACGTTCAAGTACTGTGCCCGCGGCTCAGGGTTCCCCATTTTGGATCTCTTCCCTTTCCAACTTTTCGAGTTCCGCTTTGAGACCTACCATTGCTGCCTCAATGTAATGAGCACTGTGCCCCACGTAGGACGCCTGGAAATCCGGTGAGTCCAGCATCCACGCCAGCTTTCGCTTCTTTTCGGATGGAACCTTACCCGTACGCTTCAGTTCGTATAATAGGTGAGTTAGCTCTCCCAAGTTTTCCTGGAGTTTCGTCAATACTTTGATCTCCAGAGCGATATGAGTGCTCTGTGCAGCCAGATCCGTTATCGGCAGCAGCACGTAAACATGATGAGCGTGGTAGCCAGAGTCTTTCGCATGATAGCGCTGGTACCAGCGCAACTCACTGCTATCGGCAGCGGCAATGACGCGTCTGCTTACATTCATCACCCCGTCCACAAATGGCACCACGAACTTCGTCCGCAACAGGTCATCGGCAAAATTATGCACTGTCTCTGGCGTAACCCAGCATTCGCTGCCAGGTTCAAAAGCCTTGCTAGCTCGCTCCTCGATGGTGAATACCCGGGGGGGCGAGGTTCCCCTGTCATTGTCCTCGATGTTCACCCGATACAGCTTGTCCACGACTGATTCCCAGGGCTTCTCTAAAATCTTGAACGCCGTTTCACCATTTGCCCATGCGTCAACTGCTCGAATTTTGCCAACTAAAAACTCTTCGCTTAGTTCTCGATGAAGATCGGACAATCGGTCAAAGAACTGCGTACTTTGCACCACAAGACGGGCATGCGCGATAAACGGATTGTAATCATTTTTGGAGAGTGCGACATCTATACCAGTTTTGGCACTTAGGAGCTGGAGCATATCAATTTCGGAGGTGTGCTCTACAGTGCCGTCGCCTCGCTCTGCTGCCTCCGCAGCAATTCCAAGTTCTCCCCCGGACTCATCTTCAGAATCAGAAGGCACGCAGAACGACCCTGCCTGCCCGATATCGCTCTTGCGAGAGCGCGTAATCTGTACTTGACGTGAAGCGCACAGACATTGCTTCAAGCCTCCTATCAAGTCCGTTAAAAGCGGTACTTACATTGACACCCTACCGAAAAATGGCCGTAGACCCCGCTGTGTGCTTTCGCCGCCGCTGAGTCTTCAGCCTTGGGATCGCACTAGATGATCGCTCTGGAACACAGCGGAGAGCTGAGCCTTCCACTAAGACGGTCAGCGGCAGACAGGGCACAAGGATTCCCATGGACGAGACCGAAGAACGAAGCCTACGGAGCCGACTGGGAAGCTGCCAAAAAAGCCGACGCCGAGCACGTCATCAAGAAACTCGTACCCAGCTTCAAAACTGCTTCGCTGCGACATTCCTTACAAACCCAACGGCTCATACAACCAGCGTATTCTTCTAGGCTGACAAGGCTCTCTAGGGTACGAGCTTCCTAGCCTTTACTGGACCGGGGGCTGCTGTTCGGTGTGCGGCGGCGCGTTGTAGATGAGGTGCTGCGGGGTCTGTGGCCGCGTGTACCGCTGGGGCGGCTGATTCTGTTCGAAGTGCCTAGCCGGGGGGCTGAGGGGCAAGTGCATGATGCGGTTGCCCCTGCCCACCAAAGTTAAGCACTACGGGCAAACACGCATTGCTGGCGGCACCCCGACAAGGGCGAAGCGAAGCAGGTCAGCGATATGACCAAGCAGAAATGTCAGGGCGAAACGGATCAGCGACTCCGGGCACTTTATGCACCGAGTCGACGCACCCAGTTGGATTAAGAGAAGGATGCGGCACCCGCAAGATGATCCTCAACGGGCGTTGCGGGCAGCCCGCTGGTAAAGCAGTTCCGTCTAGGCCTTGTCCTTGGCCCACCACAGGAATTCGGCGGCGTGCTGCTGGTGCCGGAAGCCCTCTCCGAGAAGTGCCAGCAGCAAATCGTTGCTCCAGAGGATGAGACGTCCAATAGTCCAGTCGACCCTCGCAGGATCGGGCAGTTCGAGACCCCAGAGAGAGCGTGCGATCTCCCGTTTTCCGGCCGCGCCGGTGTACATGAGGATGGTCAGGAACCTGTCTGGGTAGACGATGCACAAAACCTTCGTGAGGAGTGACTCCTTAAAGCCCTTCATACCGAAGGAGGTGGTGTCATTAATCAGAGCAGTGAGGCGGTCCTCCAGGTCGACGGGCGATGTGCCACGAAGCAGATACTCGACTGCCTTGCGGACCTGCGCCGCGCCGGCGTCGGCCCCCATTTCATTCCATGCTTCATTGAAAACGGACATGTTTCCTGGATTGGCGCCAATGTTTGAGTTAGCGAAGTCCTTGAGATCCCGTGGGTCCGCTTTTGCCAGGCCGTTACCGCTGAACACTTGTTGGTATTTCGCCCAGTAGGGGGCGACGCTGGGTACAGGCTCGGGCTCGCGCCTGAGAAACTCAGCCTTGAGTTCGTTGGCACGTGTGAGCTTTGCTGGATTGACGTCCCCTGGCTTGGGGAACCGTTTCTTGATCTCTTCCAGGGTCGGCAGTTGAATCTTTGGTCGAGCGGGCTCGCCACGGAGCCACTCGTATCCGCAGCTTGAACACTTGAGCTTCTTCTGCGTCCCCGTCAGCCGCTCGACGAGCTTGACGTGCTCGTCCGTCTCGCAGTTGGAACAGTCAACGAGATCAATTGCCATAAGACTTACCTTCCGAACACGCTGACGACATGGAGCGACCTCACGTTAGCAGCCCAGCTCGTACCCTGCCCGCGGGACATTGCGTATCCGGCGGCATCACTCGATCCTGTTAGCCGGTCTTCCAGCGGCGGTGATCACACAGTCTGGTCGGACTTAGCCCTCCGCGGTAGCCCGCTGCTCGAGGACTGCCTCAACATACCCGCGCACCCGCTCCCTTTCGGGTCCTGACAGTTCTCGGATGAGGTCCTCCAACTCCACCGTGTTCACGGACTTGCCGCGACGCCGCACGATTGGGCTGGGCTTCTCCAGGAGAGGCATCCGTACCCCGTCCCGCGCATCGGCCCAATATATCCCGATGATCGGGAGAGGGACGAAGGCTGCGAAGGCTGCGTCAAGCTTCTTTTGATTAGAGAGGGAAATTGCCAATGCGCCCGACTCATCCACATCAGGGTCGAAGTCGAACTCGTCCGGCTCCACGTGTACGGATGCCTTTGCGTTCGGGAGAAGCCGCTTCGCAACAACGGCGATCCGCACTGCGAGCCGGTAGATAGCTTCAAGGTCAGGCCGGTCGCGCAACGTCTTGATGATCTCGGCATCTAGTGGTGCCGAGCCGAGCGTATCTGGCCGGTCGCTGTAGAAGACGAGTCGATCGCGCCCTACGGGTACCAGGCCTTGACACAGCACCCAGAGTTCGTGGAGATCAGCTTCGCTCACGTCGAGGGCAGCTGCCCATGACCCGATCTTCGGTTCCTTGAGGGCGCGCTGGCCCTTCTCGATCTGGGACACGGTCGCGGCTGGCGCACCGACGCTCTCCCCGACCTGCCGCATGGAGTTCCCGGTCCCTACCGACCGCACCAGTGAGAGCAGCTTGCCAAAGACTTGTGCTGATGGTGTTCCTCGCCTCATACCCACAATCTATCAGGACGCACTTGAGAGAAATGCGTCCGTCAGCTTCCTAAACACTTGAACCCTCTTTACTGTCATGTCTATGATGTATACGTCCGACGGTTTTCGTCGTCCCCGCAGATCAAAGGTTGAGAATAATGAATAGTGACAAGTCGGAGTTCCAGGAAGTGCTGGTCGATGTTCCGAAGTACGACAAGGACGGAAACCCCATCTCCCCCGACTCGCTGAGCTCGGGCGGCGCCCGGAACCGGAATGGCGCCCTCATCGCTCAATACTGCAACCCGAGGCCTCCGGAGTCGGCCAACGAGCCTGAGTTCGACGAGCGGCGAAACCGCGAATCCGAAGCCTCGTGCCGGCGTGCAGAAGCGGCCGAAGAGCGCCGCCGCAAGGAACATGAAGATTTCCTTCGCGGCGTCGCCATAATCATTGGCGAGACAGTCGTGACTCCGCTCATAGAGCGGGTCATCATTCCACAGGCGACGAAGTTGTGGGACACCAAAGTACTGCCCGGGGGCAAACGGTTGTGGGACACCAAGGTGCTGCCCGGGGGGAAAACGGCTCGCGCAGGGCTGGCTCCGTCCAAAGAGGAGCCAGCCCGAGGTTCCACACGAGAGCGGAGATACGCCTGAGTTTGCGGCCGAGACTGCGGTAGCGCAGATCAAAACGGAACTTAAGGCGCTGCTGGCCGATGAAGTCCAGAACCGTCAGCACCGCTTTGCCCCCGGCGCGGCGCAGCCCGCGTCCCAGCTGCTGGAGGAAGATTGTGGCACTCTGCGTGGGCCGAAGCAGCAGGATAGTGTCCACCTGCCGAAGGTCCAGTCCTTCGTTGAAAAGGTCGACGGCGAAGATGCAGTTGATCTCCCGCTTACCCAGGCGCCTGAGGGCTTCCTCACGGTCAGCATTGTCAGTAGTGCCGTCGACGGCGATGGAGGCAATGCCGGCGCGGTTGAACACCTCCGCCATGTAGCGGGCGTGCTGAACGGAGACGCAAAAGCCGATGGCCCGCATGTGGTCAGTGCTGGTGACCTTGTCCCGGAGTTCGCGGATTACCTTTGCTGTCCGGGCGTCGTTTCCGGTGTAGAGGGCGCTCAGCTGTGTGGTGTCGTAGTTGCCGCGCTTCCATTCCAACTGGCTGAGATCGACGTCATCGGAGACACCGAAGTAGTGGAAGGGCACGAGCTCCGACAGGGACAACGATAGGTAGATTGTCGGCTCAGCCTGGTATCCTGGAGTGTCGGATATCAAGGGGTGCATGTGTTTCCAGTTATTGATCTCTTTGCCGGGCCCGGAGGCCTAAACGAAGGATTCTCAAGTGTCAGAGATGATCAGGGCAACTTCGTCTTTAAGACGTTGGCGTCGTTTGAGATGGATAGCTTTGCCTGCCAGACGCTGAGGTTGCGAGCCACATACCGGGAGCTCGTTCGATCCGGGGGCGACCTGCAACCCTACTTCGATTACATTCAAGGCAGAAAGACGTGGCCGTCCGTTCTCACGGGTGACTTCAAAGAGGCGTATCTAGCGGCGAAAGCTCACGTCTACCAAGTCGAGCTTGGAGAGAACAACCGCCCCGAGGTGGACAGCTTTATCGAGCGGCAGCTCGGGCCGGAGAGTGAGCGAGGACATTGGGCGCTCATCGGCGGGCCTCCGTGCCAGGCGTATTCGCTTGCCGGGCGGTCCCGCAGGACTGGGGATGAGTCGTTCGCGTCAGACCACAAGCATTTCCTCTACCGTGAGTACCTCCATATCCTCGGCAAATTCAAGCCAACAATTTTTGTCATGGAGAACGTCAAGGGCCTTCTTTCGTCAAAAAATGGCGACAGCAGCATGTTCCAAACAATCTTGGGCGACCTCGAACGCCTCCCCGGTGGTGCGAGCTACGAAATCCGTTCACTAGTAGTGGACGCCGAACCGCAGGACTTGGAACCGTCTGACTTCATCATTCGCTCCGAAGAATACGGTGTGCCGCAGAAACGGCACCGCGTGATTCTGTTAGGAGTTCGAAGTGACGTCGCAGCCAAGATTCCTCGACGGGTTATCGATAAGGCTGACGGCGCAGTGACGGTCCGAGCAGCTATCCAGACGATGCCCCGCGTACGTGCGGAGACTTCGAAGAGAAGGCCGAAGATCGATCTGGACTGGCAGTCTGTACAGGCGGAGGCCTTGGACGAGATACAAATGACGGAGGTCGAGTCCAAGCCCGAACCTGTCAAAGCTGGCACCTTCGCTGTGGATGAATATGAGGCTTGGATCCACGAAGAGAGACTCAGCGCACCGACACAGCATGAGCCCCGTCCTCATATGGTTTCAGACCTGGCTCGTTACCGCGTGATGGCAGAACTGGCAGAGCGACTGGGCAAGAGTCCGAAATACACCGACTTGCCGACGTCCCTCCATCCCGAGCACAGCAATGTCGGCAGGGTGGGCACTCCCTTTACAGACCGCTTTAGAGTGCAGATCTGGGATGCTCCAGCCACAACGGTGGTTTCGCATATTTCCAAAGACGGGCACTACTACATACATCCAGATCCGAAGCAGACGCGCAGCTTCACTGTACGCGAAGCCGCGCGTCTCCAGTCCTTCCCCGACAACTACTTTTTCGAAGGGGCAAGGACGCAGCAATTTCACCAAGTGGGGAACGCCGTACCCCCTCTGCTTTCTAGGCAGATCGGTGACGTCGTAGCCGACATGCTTGGGTCTCTTGAGGAGTAAAACGTCCGGAATCCCGTCCCATTCGCGGAGGCGACTAAACCAAGCAGTCTTGCGGACTCACGGTCAGTCGGGAAACCTTGGCTTGCTGCCCGTCATAAGGTCGAGAATGCTCAGGTCGGTAGGGGCTTCCGACACCGTTCCCCAGCGGGCACCATGGTTGATCAGAAAATCGGCCAATCCGTAGTAAATCTGCTCTCCCGAGAATCTGGCTTCTTTGGGTCCTTCGTGGAAACGTTAAGTGGCGAGATGCCCAAGGCAGTCGCTGACTCTAGGAATAACGACGTAACAAATTCGTCAATCTGCTCTGGCGTCATAACAAACACGGATTGCACCGCCATTTTGCGGAGGAGACGTTTCGTGGCATCTCGGAAAAGTTCCATGCGCCGGCCCGTGTTCGCTTCTGAGGCAAAAGCTAATAGGTGTGCCCCCATTGCCCGAGAGAGAAGCGGATAGCCACCTATTCGCGGCTTTTCCAACAGGTTGACGACCTCGTCCTCACCCAGCCGTCCAGCCAACTCGGGTCCGAGAAGGTGGACTCGCCACCAAAGCCGTCCGATGGTCGTCCTGGTCATGTCAAACAGACGATCCTCTGAGATATTCCACTTCTTGTTCTGTACGTTGAATCGTCCATAGCGCCAGAGGACGATGTCAGGAACAACGGCCGTGTTGATGAAGTTCCAAACATCTATCGCAGAGGCGTCAGCAGGCATTATTGCCATTTGAGCGTGAACTTCAGGCCCGACGCTTCGGTCGAATTCAACCAATACCTTGCTGCTTACCGCCGACGGAAAGCCAAAACCTTCAGCAATGCCCAGTATCTTTGTTCTGAGACTCGTCAACACCTCTTCGCCGGCGCGCTGGCGCGCCAACGGATAATACGGCGCTTGAATGAGGGTCAAGTCAATGGACGAACCAATCTCGGACAAACTCTGTGAGCGCAACGACTCCCATGACAGGGAAGCGTCGTACAGTGCCATGCGTGGGTAGCACAATAAGGCTTTCTCTACGGTCACTTTGCTCCACCAACTTTGGCTTGCAGTTCCGCTTCCAAACGCCCCGGATCCTCCTGGTAACGTTGCCGGAGCTGATCTAATGAATTTCCCAACAAAGTGACTAGGCTGCTCAGAACATTCCCCAGCGATTCCTCCGGATATGAGACCTGGAGGCTCAACTCGTCGTTGCTTAAGGCCTCACGAAGGAGTTGACGCATGAAATCAATTTCCAGAAAACGCAGCCACATTTCCGATTCAGGAGAGTAGGAGACCTCCAACATCCGCACAATGAACGGATTGTCAATGTTCAGCCACAGCCAAATTGCTGAAGAGGCACTGACCGTCAGGTCATGGGTAGACAGTCGGAGCCACCACAGAGAGTTTTCCGAACCTACGATGCCATGGTCGGCAAAGCTCACCGGTAGCATTGGCAACCGTGGGGCTATTCCCTCCAGCAAAATCTTCCGTTCCACCCGGAAGACCGTGTTCCCGATCTTTCTGGGCGCAAACGGACTCTCCACGGTTCGACCCGGCTCGACGAGCGACATCTGAAAATCAAGAGTTAAGCCTCCGGAAATCTGACTTCCCGGAACGGTCAAATAGATTTGTTGCCGACCGCTGCGAACGCTGCGGACATCGGATCTCATAATGAGTGGCGTTCCTGTGGATCTGGCGACAATAACGGCGCCCAGTCCTGCACTGGTTGGAAGCCGGAGTCGGCGCAGTGTCGACTGAAGATCCAACTCGAATGTGCATTTAACCAAGATGTCGTCATAGTATGTCCAATCTTCGGCCGCTGTATCTTCCTCGGAAAGGGGAGTGTCTCCCACAGAAATTTCCCAGCTGAGAGTCGATACTTCCTCTAGCGGCAGCGTGAGATAACCGAAACTAATGGCCTGCAAATTCGAGCTCCTCTACCGAGGCAGTGACGCGGATGGCCGTGTCAACAGGCTGGGTGAACACCGCGGTGATTTCGTCGTCATAAGGCGCAAGTACGGTCAAGACCTCGCCGGATGATAACAACGACCCCGAGGGGGAAATCCAACCGGCAAAGCGGGGAAGCTCGGCACCAAGTGGACCCTCGGATTCGTTCCCTCCGGACTCGGTCACAACGCGCGCAGCAACGCGGACAGAGAGAGAGCTTCCCGGTGTGCCGCCGGTCAATGAGAAGGAATATTTAGCAACCACCTCACCGTCCAAAAGATCTAGTGAAGCAGAGGTAAGGAGTCGTACTGCGGCTCTTCTTGACCTCCTTGACCCAGGGGCGCTGGGCCCCGCAGGTGGCTGAAGCTCAGCACCCGTACCAGAGAACCCCGCCAAGAGGCCACCAAGCGCAGCCGCTACACGAGATGCTCCTTTGGAGTGGACCCCGTCTCCTGCCGCCGCACCCTTAGCTGAGAGACTTCTGAAGGTGTCCCGAATATTATCTAGCGCAATCCTTACGGGATTCGGTGCATTCTTTTCGACCGCCGCTTGACGGTATACCCAATCGTCGTGAGTTACGGGTTCAGATTCTGCAAATTTTTCATTCATCTCTGGTGAGGAAATGAACACGCCAAAGACTGGTACTCCATTAGGTGGAGCTGCGACGGATAGGTATTTGACGACCATTCTTGGGTCACGCAGGAGTGCAACGGTGTTCTCCAGCTCGGCGCCCGTCGCAACAGGCGTGTTGCTCATGCGATGCGTCAGCAGACCCAGGTACCGTTTGGGCCGCCTGCTAGAGATGCGAGTGAACGTGGTTTGCCAATTGCTCGTATGGTCGGCGTCTAATATTCTCTGACGGCCTTCCATGTAGGCCGACGCAAACTCACGAAAGACCGGATGGTCCAACGGTTGAGGTCCCGGGATATCGACGCCGTCCGCGCTGAAGTTGAATCGAATATCTGGTCCCTTGCCGAGATCGAGGGCATGCGGCCAGGCCCATTTCAAAGCGGCGTCAGCAATAGCCGAAACTCGTTCACGACCGTTCTTCACGCCAGCAAATTCCGGCGCGATAACCATGATGCTGGTGCCGGTACTTTGACTGGACGGAATGCGCATGCCCAGGCTCTTTGCTAAGTCCCGGGCAGCTTGTCCTACCAAAGGATCGACAATCCCGTCAGCGCTAGGCACCCCCCACCAGTTCCGTCCGGTATAGCGGTTAGCTCCGTCGTCGTAGTCGCCGTCACCACCAGACACGCCAATCAGCCGCGGTTCTACCGCTCCCTTGTAGTCCGCCTGCGAGTACACGAGACACAGGCCTACTTGGCTCGCCCGGTAAAGGACACCCTTGCCAAGCCCGTAAGTACCGCCCTCCAACCCCTTCGATGTCGACCGGCCAAGGTTTCGAACGAAATCAACGAAGTCTCGAGACTCGCCGGATTTCCCTGAAACATCCGCCCTAATTGGCCCGCCTAAACCTCGAGTGTCTCCATCCGCTATGACGAGGACTCGAATGCGCTTGTGAAATATGTGTTTATACAGGTCGGTCGATCTGCAATTCGGGGGAAGCTGGCTGAAGACGTCGTTCGTCAATATCCGAGTCTGGTCCTCGTTCATCTCGTACTCATCTACTGAATACGAAATGTGTCCGGCCCTGTCTACACGGGCGTCCCAACTGTTTTGCAGAGACTCGCGGAGCACGAGATCCCAAAGCCCAAGTGACGTACGCCCGATGGCGTTGTCAGCAGAGCGCGCATCGAGGCCACCATCAGCACCGTACTGCTGTCTGTACAGCGACAGCATCAGCCTTGGCCGCCGCTCACCAAGGAGACCCCTGACAAATCGAGCTCGGTTGTCTCCATATGGCCTAAGTCAAGGGAGTAAGTAATGTTGCCAAGCCGCTCAATTGTGCCTGCCGGGAGGAGGGTGTCGGCAGTAATCTTCGGGAAGTTGGCGTCAACGAGGTACGAGTTCTCGGACAGCTTTGAAAATTTCAACCGCTCGTAGGCAGTTGAGTCGGCATCCGAGTATTTTGCTCCGCTGAGCACTGTCAGGAGGTCAAGCCTGGAGACACCTAGGGCAATCACTTCCTTGACCTTATCGGGGACGGAGATGCCGTTGGGAGTGCGCTCCAGTTGGAAGGCTCTGAGGTACAGGTCACCCTGATCCGGCGCCGCCAACTGACGTCCGCCGTGGATCGTGACCACCATGTTGTTGTGATTGGTCGTGGCCTTGACCTCCATGGCGCAGTCGGAAAACACAAAGTCGTGCCGGTTCCCGTTTGGCCCTTGCCATGCTGACAAGGCATGGGGTCCATGGGACTCGATAAGCTCATAAAGGACTGAAAGCTCGGCCATAATGCCGGCCAACTGCTCGGCCCCCAAGAGGGACCCTCCCTCGGACTCGAAGAGGTTCCTCCAACGGTCCAAAGTAGCCGAGACTGCCTTTGATGCCCCTTGTGGGGCCTGGGCAATTGCGTCCAGAACATCGTCTGCCAATAGCCCGAACTGGTGGTAGAGCTTTGGGTCGATGCAACGGAGAATCACAAAAGGCCGTTGCAAACCATCCACAGCCAGTTCGGTCGTTTGCAGTGACAATGATTTACTGGCCCAGTTCAGTGGACCGTCCTTTAAAGCGCGAATCGGGACGAGTACTGTGGGCTGTCCGGCCGCGTCTACGGCACAAAGAACCTCGCCGTCTGCCGCAGATACGCCAGATTTCCGTGAATGAAAGCTTCCGGCAGCAGAGACATCCTTGGCCAAAAAATCAAAGACTGAAGCCGATGATTCTCTCATGCCTTTACCAGCTCTTCTTGGACAGCCTTCTCTTCGTCCAGCTCATCGGCAGCCTCCATCTCCTCTTCAAGGGCTTCAAGATACTCGGCATCTACCTTCGCGGCAACGTAATCTACCACTGATCGAGGATTGCGCGAGTCGGGGAACATAAAGCAGAGCCCAATCACGTCCGCCGCCGCGAACAGCGGAACCCGGCGGTTCTCAGCGGGCTCTAGAGCGGATTTGTTCAGACCAGGATCAGAATCCTTGGCAATGGGATAGATGCACAATAGGCCTTTTCGGTCGGACTTTTGCCGCAGTTGGCGGAACTGCAGTAACTGCCGGTCCGTGATCTTGTCTGTCGAAACTAAGTTCAGCGATTTCCGGATGAAGTCTAGGCCGACATCAAGATCTGCAACGCGGTCAGATGTCGAGGCAATTGCCTTCAAATTGGCCGTCCCGTCGTCGCTGGGAATGTACATCTTCTGGCGGTGCAGGAGCCGTACTTTTCCTGCGAGCCCTAGATCCAGCTCTTCCGCCCCGCTCAGCGGCTCCATGAGTACAACGTCCCAACGTTTCAAATCGCCTTCGGAACGTTCCCTTTCGATGTACCGGCGTATAGCGTCCTTGTCGATGGATTTGGCCGCCTCATGAACCTCATAAGCATCGAGGAAGTCGAGAATATCGTCGGCCGAAACGTCTTGGAACCCGCGGCGGGACCCTTCGAGTTCATTTTCGTCATGGCCTTGGCTTATCAGACGACCAAACAAGTCTTTGGTTGCCGTGATGTTGCCTTTCAACCAGTCGCTGTCTTCTTCGTTGAACATAATCGTCTGCACACGGCGTCCGGAATAACTGACTTGGGCTTTGACTGCAGAGCGCATTTTCGCGGCCGACGTCACCGACATTTGAGGATGGGTGCGGATCTTGACGGGTAATTCGGCCGGGGTCTTCCCCTCCGCCTCGTAGACCTTGATCTCCTCGCGTATCTCAGCTTCAACGATGGACAACATGAGAAACCAGCTCTTCAGCTCGGAACTCATCCAGATGCGGATCAAGTCCTCGTAGCCCATTCGGTATCCAAACCAGCGCCCCATTTGAAGCAAGGTGTCGTATGCGGACGAGGCACGGACAAAGTAGCTCGCTGTCAGACCTTCAAGCGTCAATCCCCGGGACAGGGTGTTGCCACCGATCACGATTGCTGTCTGCGGATGCTTTTTGTCGTACTCCAACCGGTCATTCGATTTATAGTTATCCACGATGACTTTTGCGGCACGGGCTGTCTCAATCAAGTGGGGCATCAGGTCGTCAAAGGTAAGTGGCTCATTGCCAAATGTATCCGCCTTCACCCGAACCGATTCGGAGTCCCAAAGATCTCGGAATACGTCGAAAGCCGTTGGAGCTTCATTAACCAGCTCCGCCCTGAGCGCATCCAAATGATCCACGACTGCTTCTGCAGTCTTCTCATGCGCGCCAGCCAACATCGAAGTATGGATAAGCATCGAAGAATGGGCCACTTGACCGGCGCGTAGGCGGCGAGCCGCCGTTGCCAGGAGGAACCAGCGGATCGCGGCGTCCATTGCCTCAGGAACGTCGGGGGACCATTGTTCGAAAAGTGTCTTGTTCCGTGGGGGACGAACGACATCCACCTCCAACTCGGAGATCAACCGGACCACATCTAGCCCATCATCCACAGGATCTTCAAGGCTTTCAGCCTCAAGCTGACCAAATATCCGTTCCGCACCGAAATAGTTATCCGGGCGAGGGAGGTCTATTATGAAATCCCGCGGGTACAGGTCCTGTTCCACACTTGGATCGATAAGAAGATTAGCGAACGGTGTAGCCGTATATGCGATGTAAGCAGCCTTGGGGTTAGCCAAGAGGTCACGGATCAGACCATTGATGGTCGACTGACGCTTCGTACCTACATCTATGGACGCTTGGTCTGCCTCATCGTCAATGATCAAAATGGGACAACTCTGACGCGTCGTCGCTGACGCAGTTTTGATCCAATTGCGAAGTCGACGAAGCCTGGAGGGGTTCTTTTTTACGACAGCAATTGAACGCATGGACGGATTGCTCAGTATCGCATTCGCAGAAGTCGTGACACTGAAGTCAAGATCGACGGTAGTCAACGGGTTCCAGATTGAAACGCAGGGATCGATTAAGTAGTCGTTGATGCGGTCCTGCGTTTGCGTTCGAAGGTTTTCGGTCGTCCCGGTGAGAACGATAATGAGCCGGTACCCAACGTCTGCCGCTTTCGCCACCACGGACATAAAGTTCGTCGTCTTGCCGCTCTGAACATAGCCAAGCACGAGACCCCGAGTATTTATGGTCTCTTTTCCTGGAGGACTACCTAGGCCGATAACCTTGGAGGACGCTGCGTCCACGCCTTCTACCGCAGTTGCAGGGAGTTCCTGCAACAGCCTGGCTTTCAGCGTTGGCCAAACAACATCATCCTGTCGGGGACCGGAGTACCAGAAGCCAACCTTGCGATGCTTGTCGGCCAAGAAGTCAGGATCTGGGATCTCCTTTATGAGATTCAGCCGCTTCTCGTAGAACACTCGCGCTGCGTGGACAAGTCCCGCCGGCACGTACGTCAACGCTGCCTGAGCTCCCTGCAGTGTCTTGCCGCCTGCAACCAAGGTCGCAAGTGTGTCCGCCATTGCTTCGACATCGCTGTCGGAGTACTCCTCGGCCCCCATAAAATCTCCCATTATGTATGTGATTTTTAACTCTCGTCAGATGTTAGCTGCAGTAGTCAGCGGAGTCACAATGGTTCGAGCACTTACATTCATTGCTCAAGATGTTGGTCGCAGGTGCAACCTGACTTTGCCCAGCTCGAAACTGCGAAGCACGCCCACATATTCAGGGCAATTGAGGACCGAAGCCTCAAGCACTAGGGGATACAGACGGCCGTCAAGCTCGCGGCGGGCGGCCAAATCTATATCCCGACCTAGCTACCCCCAAATCATCACAAGAGTCGGAATGCAAACCCGGTCGGCTCGATGCCAAATCTGGCGCCGCGCCCATAGTCGTAACCGGGGCGTGACTACATGTGGGGCATCCTCGATCGCCCGCGCCGCGTTCAAGGCCAGCCACTGCTCCGTCTTGTGCTCACCTGGCACCCAGGACGAGCAGACCAGCAGGACCTGCGAGCCGGCGTCGGCCAGAGACCTGGCCAGCTCTGGGGAACCGCAGGTCGTAGCAGGTCATCAGTCCGAACCGCACTCCCCCGTACTCGAAGACCACCGGGGCGGTGGACGGGCCGGGCTTGATGAAGGTTGACTCCCCGAAGCCCTGCGCGTCGACCAGGTGGATCTTCCGGTAGGAAGCCAGCCGGCCGCCGTCGGGCCCGAACGCCACCAGCGTGTTGTACGCCCTGCCCGGCTCGTCCGAAGTCTCCACCACGCCCGCCACCAGCGCAATGCGGTGGCGGCGGGCAATGGCGGCCAACTCCCGGCAGACGGGCCCGTCCATCGGTTCGGCCACCGCGGGGAACGTCGCGTCCACCTTCTTCTTCTCGTAGGTCGCGTACTCCGGGAAGGCGACCAACGCGGCCCCGTCGCGCGCTGCCTCCGCGGCGAAGCCGTCGATCGCGGCGAGGTTGGCCCGGATGTCGGCGCCCGACTCCAGCTGCCCCAGCGCTATCCTCGCGGCTCTCCCTTCCCTCGGGCCCGCACCACTACACAACCGGCAGGCTCAGGCGGCCGCCTCGACCGTCGCCTTCTCCGTGGCCGTCATTTCCGGCGGCGACGCTTTGAAGCCGCGAGTGATCAGGGCTAGGACCACCACGCCCAGCACCAGCCACGACACACCCAGCGTAATGGCGTTGCTGTCCGGCCGGGAGAGCCCTGGATGCTCGCGCCCAGGTGCGCCCTGGGCAGCGCGACGGTCGGCACCCAACCCGCGAGCCGGCGTCGTGATTCTCGACGGTGGAAGCCTGTGACTATCGGCGAACAAGCCGCCACAGGGACGTGACCTCGGCCGTGCGCGCCTCGAACAGAGGATCGTCGCGGTCCGATGCCTTCGGGTGGGTTGGCTTGGTGTCGAGCCGTTCCCGCACCTTCAGCCCGGCCGCCTTGATGGCGGTCAGCAGATCGTCACGCGACCGCAGGCCGAGGTGCTCGGCCAGGTCGGAGAGGACAAGCCAGCCCTCACCGCCCGGCTCCAGATGGTCGGGGAGTTCGTTCAGGAAGCGGAACAGCATCCTGCTCCCGGGGTCGTAAACAGCGCTGTCCAGGGTGGAATGCGGCGTGGCCGGAATCCAGGGCGGGTTGCACACGACGAGCGGTGCCCGTCCGGGCGGGAACATGTCGGTCAGGACGGCCTCAGCACGGTCCTGGACTCCGAGGTTCCGGAAATTCTCACCGGCGCAGGCGATCGCACGCGGTTCATTGTCCGTCGCTACCACGCGGTGGACGCCACGGCGCGCGAGGACGGCAGCGAGCACCCCGGTGCCGGTTCCAACGTCGAACGCCAGTGTGTCAGAGGGCAGCGCAGCGGCGGCCACGAGATCCACATACTCACTGCGGGTGGGGAAGAACGTGCCATAGTGCGGGTGGATGCGGCCCTGCAGGGCATCGACGTAGACGCCGGATATCCGGTGCGCGGCGCAGCGGCACCACCGGGCCCGGATCAAGAGGAATCAGCAGCAGGCCGAGAATGCGTGCCCGATGCGAGGCAGACTGGCGATGCCGATAGAACTTCTCGGCCGGAGTTCCTGCGGTCGCTTTCTTTCCGGCGCCTACCCTCCGGTCCAGGGCGTTGAGGATCTGCCGTGCGTTGTGGAAGTCACCGTGCCAGAGCATCGCGATCCCCTGTGAGGCCATCCGGTAGGCATCATCGGCCGTGAGGGAGTCGGAGACCGCTTCGACGCGCCTCGGCGCCGGTCTGCCGTTCGCCGAACGCCATCGCGCGGTCATGCTGGCACCAGCCTCGGCCCAGGTCACAAGGGCGGGCTCATTCACCGCAGCTGTGCGCGAGGGCTTGGGGTCCGATGTCGGAATTCCCACCGGAGCTGGCATGTCGGTACTGATAAAGATCCATTCCAAGAGTCCGGGGGCGGATCGGAGACTGACGGTTGCGGCGGCGATTCCACGACGTCCAAGGCTACGGCCCATGATTCCAGACCGTCATCCGGCAGCGAACCGAGCTTCTTGATCGATGGCGGCTGGAACCCTTGAACCTACATTGTCAGGATACAGGGGTGCTACAGCCGCCGCTGCCGGAACATGGGGAAGGACTCCCGCACCCTGTCCACGGTCTCCAGCGAAACCTCCACCGTCCGCACACCGGTCTCCAATCCAAGGTCCGCCTCAACCACGCCCATCGGATCCACCAGGACGCTCCGTCCCACGGACACCGGCGGCGCCTGGCACACCCCCGCCACGTACACGCTGTTCTCAATCGCCCGCGCCGTGTTCAGCGCCAGCCACTGCTCCGTCTTGTGCTCGCCCGGCACCCATGACGAGCAGACCAGCAGGACCTGCGCGCCGGCGTCGGCCAGCGACCTGGCCAGCTCCGGGAACCGCAGGTCGTAGCAGGTCATCAGCCCGAACGGCACTCCCCCGTGATCGAACACCACGGGCTCGGTGGACGGGCCGGGCTTGATGAACGTAGATTCACCGAAGCCCTGCGCATCGAAAAGGTGGATCTTCCGGTAGGAAGCCAGCCGGCCGCCGTCGGGCCCGTAAGCCACCAGCGTGTTGTAGGCCCTGCCCGGCTCGTCCGAGGTTTCCACCACGCCGGCCACTAGCGCTATGCGGTGCCGACGGGCGATGGCGGCGAGCTCCCGGCAGACGGGCCCGTCCAGCGGCTCGGCCACCGCGGGGAACGTCGCGTCCACCTTCTTCTTCTCGTAGGTGGCGTACTCCGGGAAGGCGACCAGCGCCGCGCCGTCGCGCGCTGCCTCGGCGGTGAACCGGTCGATCACGGCCAGGTTGGCGTGGATTTCGGCGCCCGACTCCAGCTGCCCCAGCGCAATCCTCACAACCATTCCTTCCCCCGGCCCGGCGGCCACAGCACTAACAAACAAACTCAGGCGGCGGCCTCGACCGTCGCCTTCTCCGTGGCCGTCATCTCCGGCGGCGAGGCCTTGAACCCGCGGGTGATCAGGGCCAGGACCAGCACGCCCAGCACCAGCCAGGACACCCCCAGCGTAATGGCGTTGCTGTCCAGCCGGGAGAGCAGGTAGGCGCAGATGACGGCGCCGATCACCGGGACCACCACGTAGGACACCGGGTTCAGCTGCTGTCCGGACCGGCGCTGGCGCACGTAGTGGAACACCACCGAGGCGTTCACCAGCGTGAAGGCGGTGAAGGCACCGAAGTTGATGAACGACGTCGACGTGGCGACGTCCAGGAAGATCGCGATCAGGCCCACGATGCCGGTGACCACCAGGTTGGCCACCGGAGTGTGGAACTTCTCGCTGAGCCGGCCGAAGACGGCCTTGGGCAGGACGGAGTCGCGGCCCATCGCGTACAGCAGGCGGGAGGCGCTGGCCTGCGCGGCGAGGCCGGAGGCGAACTGCGCCACCACCAGGCCGGCCAGGAACACGGCGCCGAACAGCTGCCCGCCGATCTGCAGGGCGATGGAGCTGGCCGCGGAGGCGGAGTCCTCGAACACGCCGCCGGGGTGGACCAGCTGGGTCACGTAGGAGACCGCCACGAAGATGCCGCCGCCGATCAGGGCTACCAGCATGATGGCGCGGGGCACGGTCCGGCGCGGGTTGATGGTTTCCTCGGTAAGGGTGGTGACGGCGTCGAACCCCAGGAACGAGTACGCGGCGATGGCCGCGCCGGCGGAAATGGTGGCGAAGCTGGCGGTGTCGTTGAAGAACGGCTGGCCGCTGGCCAGTCCCCCGGCACCGTTGGCGGACACCACGCTGCCGATGGCCAGCGCCACAAAGAACACCAGAACCAGCAGCTGGAACGCCATCAGCACGTAGTTGGCCTTGTCCGCCACCTTGATGCCCAGGATGTTCAGCAGCGTGGTGATGAGGATGAAGCCCACGATCCAGACGCCGAGGGGGATGCCGGGGAACTGGGCGCTCAGGTAGGAACCGCCGATGAGCCAGATGACCATGGGCAGGAAAAGGTAGTCCAGCAGGACGGCCCAGCCCACCAGGAACCCGACGCGGGGATCGATGGAGCGGCGGACGTAGGTGTAGGCGGAGCCGGCCACGGGGTGGGCGATGGCCATCCGGCCGTAGCTGTGCGCGGTGAACAGCATGGCCACGAGCGCCACGAGGTATGCGGCAGGCGCGGCGCCGCCGGTGGTCTCGGCGATAATGCCGAAGATCCCCAGGACGATGATCGGGGTCAGGTATGCCAGCCCGAACAGGACCAGCGAGGGCAGCTTCAGCGTGCGGGTGAGGGTGGTTGTCACGGTGTTTCCTTACGGCTTGTAGGACGGCGGTGTCCAGGTGGCCGGGTTGATCCGGCCTTGGTAGACGGAAAGTTCGACGGCGGGCTCCCCCTCGCGGAACTGCGACCAGGGGCGGTTGAGGTTCTCCGTGCCGTGCGTGCGGACGCGGTCGACGGCGGCGAGGTCCAGTTCCGCGGTGAGCAGGCGCGGCTGATCATCTTTTGCTTCTGTGAGCGTGTTGCCCTCGGGGTCCACGATGATGCTCTTGCCCTGGCCGGTGGGGCCGGCGCAGTTGACGCTGACCATAAAGACCTGGTTGACGATGGCGTTGGCCTGGGCGAGGATCAGTTCCTGTTTGCGGTCCGGGGTGGTGGTTTTGACGACGTTGAGGATCACGTCGGCGCCCATCCAGGCGAGCTGGCGGGACACCTCCGGGTACCAGGCGTCGTAGCAGATGTTCAGGCCCACCCTGCCGATGCCGGGCAAGTCTACGGTGGTAAACCGGTCGCCCGGGTCGTAGGGCTCGAACGGGCGCCAGGGGAAGATCTTCCGGTAGTAGCCGGCCAGCTCCCCTTCCGGGGACAGGACCAGCTGGGTGTTGAACAGCTGTCCCTCCGGGCCGCGTTCGCAGACGCTGCCGGGGACCAGCCAGATGTTCAGGTCCTTTGCCAGCTGCTTGAGCTCTTTGACTCTGGGCCCGTCCAGCGGCTCGGCACTTGCTTGGAGCATTTCGGTGCGCTGCAGGTCCGGGTTTTCATCCCCGAACAGGTGCAGCTCGGGGAAGACCACCAGCTTGCTATGCGGCTGGGCTTCGAGGGCTTTCTTGACCTCGTCCGCGAACGCCGAGACGGGTTCGCCGATGAGCCGCGGCCGGGCCTGGGCAGCGATGAGGGGAAGGATGCGTTGCATGGGTTTGTCTCCGCGTTGGGGTGTGATCCGGGTTATATTAGATCAGAATGAACTAATAAAGGAAAGAGGGCGGCGTGGGCCGTAAGGTAGCGGATATGACCCGTCAGCTGGAGGACACCGCCGAATCCGCCCGCCTTGGTGCCGGCAGGATGCCCGCAATGGAGCGCCGCAGTGCGATGGACGCCGTGCGGATGCGAATCGGGATGGCGATTTCGCTGGGCTTGCTGAAGCCGGGTGAGCGGCTGCCGGATCAGGAGGATGTGGCGCTGGGTCTTTCGGTCAGCCCGATCACCGCCCGGCGCGCATTGGCCAGCTTGGCGGAGCAGGGTGTTGTGGTGCGCCGGCGGGGCCGGGCCGGCGGAACATTTGTGGCCGATTCCCCGCCTTCGGATGTTTTGGCGGAACTCTCGGCGTCACCAGCCGAGTCCCAGGCGGTGAACCGGCTGGTGGACCGGCGTTTGCTGTTCGAATGCGCGATGACGCATTACGCGGCGGTGAACGCCACTGCTGAACAGCTGGATGAGCTGGAGCAGCTGACCCGGCATATGGCCGAGGCGACGGACTGGTCCGTTTACCATCAGGCTGACGAGCGGTTTCACCACCTGGTGGGGACGGCGTCAGGGATGGGCACTGCGGTCGAGGTTTATCACGAGACGCTCGCCGAGCTCTACGACTACTTCATCCCCTACCCCATCGAAAAGCTGCACAAGTCCAACCACGACCACATTGCGCTGGTGGCAGCGCTGCGGGCCGGCCGCGTTGAGGAGGCCGTAGAGGTCTCCCGGAAGCACGTGGACATCCTGCACCGGACGATGTTTATGGGGCTGGCGCAGGGAGAGGCCACGCAGTAAAGATTCCTTTACAGCAGGTGGAGACGCGTTCATAAGTGCCAATTGCGGATTTTTCGTTGTAGGTCCGGCACCATGGCCCTTGACCTTGTCGTAATCTGCTCGTAGGACGCAAGATGCCTGAACGAGGAGATCCGCCATGCCGGTTGGAGAAAACAATGCTCAACGCCTACGTCTGATCCTTGAGTTGCTGGCAGAGCAGCCCGATGGTTTTCATAAAACAACCGGCCCCGATGGACTTCTGTCCCTGGTATTCAAGCGGCTGCCGCCCGAAGGTCAGGAGAGCGAAACGACCGTCGATGGCAGGACTCGCGCGGAAATCTATCTTGGATGGTCAACCGTAGACGCAGTGAAAGCAGGATGGCTCGAAAAAACTGGAACGGGTCATTGGAGGATCACCAATGAAGGGCGTCAGGCACTCAAGGACTTCCCGGAGGCAGGAGACTTGGCTTCCGAAGCCCATAATCGATATAACGCGTGGAGCGCCCTCAGCGCTGAGAAAAAGAAGGAACAGCTTCAAAGCACCATAGTGCCCGTCGATAAGCCTGAGGAAGCCATCCGGGACGCGGCACTGCCGTTCGTACAGCGCGGACTTCAGGAAGGCGGATCAGTCTTCTCCGAGGGCAGAAGTGTATGGGGTCGCGGTCCCGTCAAGGAACTACGCTCCGTGTTCATTGACGCCCCAGATCCTGACTCCGGCAACTTCGTCGGCAAGCTAAAGCTTCAACTAGAGAAAGTTTCAGACGACGCCCGCTTGCTTATGGCGGAGCTTGTTTGCTGGCAGCTACTGCCGATCAGCCCAAACCGCATTGGAGAGCGGGCCAAAAGAGAACGGGTTCAAACGCTCTTGGGGTACATGGAACACCCTGTCCAGATTCCAGTTGAGATTGCCAAGGCCTTCAAGTTTGGCGCCTTCGACCCGGGCCAGGCCATGAACAACAAGCTCTACGAAGCGCTCGTGCTGATCATCGAACTTCTCGATGCTTGGTTGGGAAAGTCCGAAGCCGAGAAGGAAGCACTGGTCGCTGACCCGTGGCAGTGGCGGCAATTCGTCAATGATTCGCCTGGGCATAGCTTCCGTACCCAACGAAACGCCTTGGTGTACCTCGTCCACCCGAAATACATTACATCCATCGTGTCCGAAGAGCACAAGAAGCGCATCCGCGATGCCTTCATTGGCGAAATCGGCGAATCCAGTGAAGACATCGATCGCGATTTGCTGGCGATCGTGCTCAAACTCCAGCAGAAGACCGGTCAACCCGTGAACTTCTACGCCGAGCCCCTTCAAAAGGAATGGAATCCATCACCGGCTTCGGAAGAACAGGGTGGAGAGCCTATTTTCCCTGACCCGGACGACCTGCTGGCGCCCGCAACCGGCGCTCGCCGCGCATTCGCCCTAGCAGATGCCGCTCTCTCCCAGGGACTGTTCATTGATCAGACGTGGCTTCAGAAGCAGCTGAACCTGCTCGAGCGTCGGGGACAAATCATCTTCTATGGGCCGCCAGGTACCGGGAAGACGTATCTGGCCATGCATCTAGCCGAACACATTGCCGGCGATTCCAAGTACACTGCGATCGTTCAATTCCATCCCAGCTACTCATATGAAGACTTTTTCCAGGGATACCGTCCCAAGACCACCGACGACGGCTCGCTCACCTACAGGCTCCAGGACGGACCTTTACGTCGGATTGTGGAGCAGGCGGTCTCCAACCCTGAGTTCAACTACGTACTCGTCATCGATGAAATCAACCGTGGCAATCTCGCCAAAATTTTCGGTGAACTCTATTTCCTGCTCGAGTACCGTGATACCCCGATCCAGCTGCAGTACAGCACGGGTGAAGATGCTGCCTTTACTCTTCCCTCAAATCTCTTTTTCATTGGAACCATGAATACAAGCGACCGTTCCATCGCACTGTTAGACGCTGCGATGCGCCGTCGTTTCTCGTTTGTTGAACTACATCCGCAAAGGGAACCCACCAAATCCGTTCTCCGCAAGTGGTTGGCGCATCACGGCCTCGATGCTGCCCCAGCAGACCTCCTTGATGCTGTGAACGAACGTATTGGCGGCGGTGACTTTCAAATCGGCCCCAGCTTCCTCATGCCCAAAAACGCGAAGCTGCTTCAGGACCAGCTAGGCGAAATTTGGGAATACGAGATCCTCCCGCTTCTAGCAGAACATCACTACGGCGAGGGCCTGAACATCGACCAGATTTATGGCCTCAGTGCCCTACAGACCCGACAGCAACCCCAGGTTATCCCTGCCGCGCCGGCAGAGGAAACGGTCGATTCAGCAGAATGAAAGACCTCGAACTCACCGAGGGGGCGCCGCCCAAGCGAGTCCAGCTCTCGACAGACATCGTCGCCGCCCTCTGCCGACTTGACGTGATCACAGCCGTCCCGGTGGGTGCAGGAGACTGGATCATCTCGAACGTACGAAAAGTGGGCGTAATCCGTCTCGGCGACTTTCAAGTCGAAATAAAACCGAAAATACCTGTCTCGCGACTCTTTTTCTTGATGAGCTATTCCGCTGAACGAAAGATTTGGAAAGAGCAGGACATCGTCATAGATCAAGATGACGACCTACTGAACACAATAGGTGATGCCTTCATTCGTCAATCAGCCCGAGCTGTCGGAGAAGGACTCTTGCAGGGCTACAAAACTTTCGAGGACTCGTTGCAGGTCTTCCGTGGCCACCTGAACGTTTCTGCCCAAGTAGGACGTCGTGCGGGAATACCGCTCCCCGCAGAACTGATATTTGACGAATACACTATTAATGTTCCCGAGAACAGTCTGCTACTCACCGCAGCAGAACGACTCCTTCGCCTCCCCTCACTCTCGCGGAGGCACCGCACCAGCCTTCTAAAGCTTGTACAGCGATTTGACGGTGTCGATGCGATCGCACCCTGGACCAAGCTGCCTGCAATAGAGTTTACTCGTCTAAACACCCGCTACCGACCTGCCATCTTTCTGGCAATGCTTATCCTTCAGAACGCCTCGCTAGAACAACGTCACGGTGAAATCACCGCCTCCGCGTTCCTGTTGGACATGTGGCAGGTCTTTGAAGACTTCCTTACGACTGCCCTTGGTGAATACCTCCGGAGCATCGGCGGCACTATCGAGCTCCATGCCAAGGGTCGCTCGCTAGACACTGCCGGCAGCATCTCTCTCATTCCAGACCTGCTGTGGAAGGACGCACGCGGAGTAAGGGCGGTTATTGACGCAAAATACAAAGCACCCAAGAATTCTGCTTATCCGAACGCAGACATTTACCAAATGCTGGCTTACTGCACCCGGTTCCGACTTTCTTCAGGACACCTTGTTTACGCTAAAGGCGAGGAAGAGCCCAAAGTCCTTAGCATCATCGGTCTTAACACCAGAATTTCATGTCATGCTATCGACCTCAACCAAACCCCGGACGCGTTACTCAAACAGATACGTCGTCTTGCTGCAGAAATTCACCAATCGACGCAGGTTCCCGGCGACCTCGACAAACGGGTTAGCAGGGGTTAGGAATGCAATGTTACCCACCCGTGACACCGCCCTAGGTCGCTTTGTCAGACCCTTGAAATATGCTGAGCTGACTCGTTCAGATCTCACCTCGGGGGCAACAAATGAAGAAAGCACTACTCACCCTGCCTGTCGCAGCGCTGCTACTCGCCGGGTGTGGCGGTACACCGCAGGCTCCACCAATAGCTCCTTCAGTTGAACCAGCCACCGGTGCAAGCTCAGCCGGGACGACATCGTCGAGCCCTGCCGCGAATGCTACCAAGTCCAGCCGCGGGAATTTGGTGAAAAAAGTAGGCGAAGGGGCTTCGGTCACAGACAAGGACAAGACTGTCGCGAGCTTTGTGATCAACTCCATTCAGGTCGATGCGCCATGCACCAACCAGTACGCCCAACCATCAGAGAACGGTCACTTCGTCGCTCTAAATGTCTCCATGGAGACCGATTTAGCGTTGGCAGAATCGGTCAACCCTCAGTTCGGATTGGCTGGCTACGCTTGGAAAGCAGTCGCTGATAACGGAACGACGTTCAACGGCAACATCATGACGGGATCCTCGTTCATGTGCCTGAACGACGAAGAAAACTTTCCTTCTGCATTGGGACCAGGCGAAAAGGCCACGGGGACAATAGTGCTCGACGTACCGACACCCACCGGCGTGTTGGTCCACAAGCAGGGCTTCATGCCCACCGGCTGGGAATGGGAGTACCCGGCAAAGTGAGCACAAGATGACAGGAAACCCCGCCAGGCATGATCTCTGAGCGGGGTTCCTGTTTTTCTGGTTGGAGTGCCAGTGAGGCGGGCTACGATATCGAAGCCCTATGGACACACGAAGTGGGTTACCGCACCTGATTCAGTCGATAAGCACCGGCTGCTTTTCGCCCTCCGAAGGCTGGATACGCTGCCGAGCGTCCCGCTTCCGATGATTCAACCAGTTCGCCACCGCCAGCAGAGCCACGAGTCCGAAAGTGCTCAGGAGCTGGGGACGGGAATCCTCGCCGATGAAACCCACCGTGAAGATCGCCGCGAGGATGAGCAGACCAAAGCACGTGAGCCACGGGAAGCCGGGCATCCGCAGGGGAAGTTCCGTCCCCTCACGGTCCGCGCGGAGACGCAGCGCGAGCTGGGCCAGGAGCGCGGACGTCCACACCAGAAGGCAGGTCGACCCCACGATGTTCAGCAGGACGCCAAGGACCATCTCGGGGAAGGCCAGTTC
The DNA here is from genome assembly GCF_059089685.1 of Arthrobacter sp. sptzw42. NCBI lineage: Bacteria > Bacillati > Actinomycetota > Actinomycetes > Micrococcales > Micrococcaceae > Arthrobacter > Arthrobacter sp. sptzw42. The sequence continues at coordinate 72,263 of NZ_JBNHEX010000001.1, read as the reverse complement.
CAGCACCACCGTGACAACCCCGAACGCGACGCTGGCCAGGACCGCGATAACCGGGACCCGCGCCTTGGACACAGAAGCAAGCATCCGCGGTGCTTCGCCCCGTTCCGCGAGGGAGTACGCCATCCGGGAGGCACCGTAGAGGTTGGCGTTGAGCGCTGACAGCAGTGCCGCGACGGCTACCAGCGTGATGGCGGTGGCCGCACCGGGCATGCCGGCGGCCTCCAGCACAGCGGCGAAGGGGCTCTTCAGCCCTTCAGAACCGACGGGAACAACGGCCGCAATGATGAAGATGGCACCGATGTAGAACACCAGGATGCGCCACAGCACCGTCCGGACGGCCTTCTTCACGCTCCGGGCCGGCTCGGCGGTCTCGGCTGCGGCCACGGACACAATCTCGGTGCCGCCGAACGCGAACGCCACCACGAACAGCGCCGTGGCAATCCCGGCGAAACCACTGGGCGCGAAGCCGTCACCCATGAAGTTGGACAAGCCCGGCGACTGCACGCCCGGCAGCCAGCCGAACAGCAGGGCGACGCCCACAGCCAGGAACGCGACGATGGCCGCCACCTTGAGCAGGGCAAACCAGAACTCGAACTCACCGAAGTTCTTCACGCTGGTCAGGTTCACAGCAGTGAGCAGCACAATGAACACGAAAGCCATCAGCCACACCGGCAGCGCCGGGAAGATGGTGGCCAGCAGGCCTGCCGCCCCGAGCGCCTCGGCTGCGATGACCACCACCAGCTGCAGCCACCAGAGCCAGCCAACAGTGGCGCCGGCCACCGGCCCATAAGCCTTGGCGGTGTAAACGGAGAAGGCACCGCTGTCCGGGTTTGCGGCTGCCATCTCGCCGAGCGCCCACATCACCAGGATGATGAGGGTGCCGGCCACGAGGTAGGAGATCAGCACGGCCGGGCCGGCCGCCTGGATGCCGGCGCCGGAGCCGATGAAGAGGCCGGCGCCGATGGCGCTTCCGAGGCCCATCATCGTGAGCTGGCGGGGTTTGAGGGCCGCGCCGAGCGCGCGGGCAGACGTCTTTGTCTGTTGTTCCATGGGGATTCCTCTAGTTAGTAGGTGGAACGGAGTGATAAGGGATCAGAGAATGGTCGGGCCACGTGGGCTGCGAGGAGCCGGAGGACGCGGTCGTTGGAGGCGGGGTCGGCAACGGTGATCCGCACGCCGTCGCCCTGGTACGCCCGGACCAGGATGCCGGCGCCGTCGAACGCGTCCACCAGCCTGGCCCGAAGGTTTTCATCGGCGCGGATCCACAGGAAGTTTCCTTGGCTCGGCTGCAGCTTCCAGCCCTGCGCTCTAAGCTCCGCGGCCATCCGCGCGCGCTCCTGACGAACGGCGGCCACCCGCGCTTCCATTTCCTCCCCCGCGTCCAGCGACGCGATGGCGGCCTTTTGGGCCAGCGCGCTCACGGCGAAGGGCAAGGCGGTGCGTCGTAGCCCCTCAGCGATTGCCGGCGTCGCAATCGCATACCCCACACGAAGGCCAGCGAGCCCGTAGGCCTTGGAGAAGGTGCGAAGGATGCAGACGTTCGGGTACCGGCGGTAGAGCGTCAGGGAGTCGGGGCCGCTGCCGGCGTCGGCGTATTCCACGTAGGCTTCGTCGATCACCACCAGGATGTCGGAGCGGACGGATTGCAGGAAGGCGTTGATGCGTTGGTGGCTGATCGGTACCCCGGTGGGGTTGTTGGGGGTGCACAGCAGGATGACCTTGGTCCGGCCGGTGACGGCGGCGGCCATGGCGTCAAGGTCGTGACCCTCAGCATCGTCAAGCGGGATGCGTACCGGCCGGGCGCCTGCCAGCTCCACCAGGATGGGGTACGCCTCGAAGGAGCGCCACGCGAAGACCACCTCGTCCCCGGCGTCGCACAGTCCGGTGATGATCTGCTGGAGGACGCCCACGCTGCCGGGTCCCACCGCCACCTCCCCTGCCGTGACGCCCAGGTGCCAAGCGATCCGTTCGCGGAGTTCGACGGCGGCGCTGTCCGGGTAGCGGTTCATGGTGTTGGCCGCCTCGGCCACCGCAGCCGCGGCAGCGGGCAGCGGCTCGTAATGGCTTTCGTTGCTGGCGAGGGCCGCGATGTCCGCGCCGGCACCCCGGCGGCCCGGGACGTAGGACGGAAGCCCGGCCACGGCGCCGCGAAGGGTGGGCAGCGCGGTGTCCGGCCTTGTCAGGAGTTGTTCAGGGGTCATGGGCACCGATCATGGTTGTGACCCGGCCCACATAGCAAGATACGCTTTTGTGCTTGGCACTTCTGCTCAACTTCTAGTAGCTCTGGTGAAAATATGACCATCACGAATGCTCGCACCCTCGATTCGCTCGACGGCCGGATCATCCTGGCCCTCGACAAGGACCCCGAAGCCAGCGCCCTGGCACTCTCCCGGACGCTCGGCGTCGCACGCAACACCGTCCATGCCCGGCTGGCACGCCTGGAGCGCAGCGGCGCGCTCCGCTCCTTCAGCCGGCGGCTGGACCCGGCCGCGCTCGGCTACGAACTGATGGCCTTCCTCTCCCTGGAAATCAGCCAGACGCGGTTCGGCTCGGTGGAAAGCGGCCTTGCAGCGATCCCGGAAGTCATCGAGGTACATGCCACCACCGGCGACGCGGACCTCATGGCCAAGGTGGTGGCCCGCAGCACCGCCGACCTCTACCGCATCACCAACCAGATCCTGGAGATCGACGGAATCCAGCGGACCAGCACCGCCATCTCCGTCATGGAACTCATGCCGCCCCGGTACGACGGGCTCATCAGCCGGCTGTCGGAGCAGGAAGGCCGCCCCTCCGACTAGAGACAAGTGACTCCGACCACAGCTTGGGCAGATTGTCACTTGCTGCTTCTTCTACTGCCAAAAGTCCCAGCAGTATCGAGCGTTATTGCAAACCTGAGACGCAGGCCACACGATTCCTGCATGACTTCTCTCACCGTCTCCGGCCGCGTGGCGCAGGTTCTCAGCAACTATGTCAGCGACGTCTTCGGCGTCATGGGCAACGGAAACGTCTACTTCCTAGACGCCGCCGAAAAGCTGGGCCTCCGCTTCTCCCCCGTCCGGCATGAGGGCGCCGCCATCGCCGCGGCCGACGCCTACTACCGGGCCTCGGGACGCCTCGCCGCGGGCACCACCACCTACGGCCCCGGCTACACCAATGCCCTCACCGCCCTGGCCGAGGCGGTCCAGGCGCAGATCCCTGTCGTGCTCGTCACCGGGGACGCTCCGAGCAGCGGCGCCCGTCCGCAGGACGTGGACCAGGCGGCAATCGCCGCTGGCCTGGGCGCGGCAACCTTCACCGTCACCCGAGAAACCGCCGGCTCCATCACCCGACTGGCGGTGGAGTATGCACTCACCCAGCGCACCGCCGTCGTCCTTGCCATCCCCTACGACCTCGCGGCACTCGAAGCTGAGGACGAGGAACTTCCGGCGCCCCTGGCCACAAAGGTGACGGACGACGGCGGCGCGGACCTTGGGCAGGTAGCCCGCCTGCTCGCCGGGGCCAAGCGGCCGCTGATCCTCGCCGGCCGCGGCGCGCACCTCGCCGGCGCCGGCCCGGAACTCCGCAAACTCGCCGACCGGATCGGCGCACTGACCGCCGGAACCGCCCTCGCGCTCAACCTCCTCAAAGGCGAGGGGTACCTGGGCGTGGCCGGCGGTTTCGGCACCGACACCGCCGCCGGGCTCATGGGCGAGGCCGACGTGGTTCTGGTGGCCGGGGCAAGCCTAAGCCCCTTCACCATGCGGTTCGGGCACCTGATCGGTCCGGACAGCACCGTCATCCAGATCGACACCGCCCTGCAGCCGACCAACGAGCGGGTGGACCTGTTCGTCAGCGCGGACGTGAAGACGGCTGCCACTCGCATCCTTCGGATGCTTGATGGCTCCGCTGCAGTGGAGGGCTGGCGTGCGGAAGCCCGCCGTCGCCTGACCGAGGGAACAGCCCACCACCCGGGATCCGACGAGACCGAGGACGGCCGGCTGGATCCGCGCTCCCTCGCCACCGCGCTGGACGCCGTACTGCCGGAGAGCCGCACGGTGGTCCAGGACGGCGGGCACTTCATCGGCTGGGCACCCATGTATTGGAACATCCCGCGGCCGCAGGACCTCGTGATGGTGGGGACTGCCTTCCAGTCCATCGGGCTGGGCCTGGCGAGCGCCGTCGGGGCAGCCCGTGCGCTTGAGGACGGCCGCACCCTGGTGCTGGCGTCCGGCGACGGCGGTTTCCTGATGGGCCTGTCCGACCTCGAATCGCTCATTGGTACGGCAAGCAGCGCCGTCGTGGTGATCTACAACGACGCCGCCTACGGTGCCGAGATTCACCAGTACGGCTCCCAGGGCCTGACCCAAAAGCCAATGCTAATCCCGGAAGTGGACTTCAGCGGGATCGCCCGAGCTCTGGGAGCTGAGTCGGCAGTGATCCGATCGCTGTCCGACCTCTCCGCGCTTCGGGATTGGATCGACGCCGGCGCCAAAGGAACCTTCGTGGCCGACTGCCGGATCACGTCAAGCGTCCGGGCCCCGTGGCTGACCGAGTGGATGAACGCCAAGGAGGCGACGAAGGCGGCAGTGGCGGGGTAGCTCAAGGTCTGGCTTCTGTTCCAGGAGGCATTGCGCTGGAACAGAAGTGCCGTGAATACCTCGACGGTATCCACGGCACTTGTTCTTGGCTTGGCTTGGCTTGGCTTACTTATCGCAGCCGATACCGTCGCGATCTCTGTCGAGGTGCGTTCCGTAGCCAGGCGTTCCGGCGTAGACAGGCGCGGCTCCTGCTGCCTTCGCGGCGGCGCAGTTGGCGAACGGAGCGGCGGCGGGGGCAGGTGCCGGGGCCGGCGCAACGGGCGCGGGCGCCACTGGCGCCTGAGGGGCCGGCCTTGCCGCCGCCTCCCGAGCAGCCTGCTCTGCAGCAGCTTGTGCAGCTGCAGCCTGCGCCGCAGCAGCCTGCGCGGCCTCAGCTGCCGCCTTTTCGGCTGCTGCTTTTTCAGCGGCTGCCAATTCCGCAGCTGCCAATTCCGAGGCGGCCTTATCTGCAGCCTCTTTCTCAGCTGCGGCCTTCTCCGCCACTACCTTTTTCGAATCGGCCTCGGTCATCCACACCAGGCGCTGATCCCCGCCCGCGGTGCAAATCAGCGTCTGGCTGTTGTACATCTTAGTTGCAGCTGCCGTGGTGCATATCGAGTTGGCGGGGTTCGTTGGGGTTGGAGTCGCGGTCGGAGTGGCTGTTTTTGTAGCTGACGGCTTGGGAGTAGTCACTTCTGCAGCCTTATTGATGTCTGCACGAGGAGTAGCGGTGGCACCGGTAACTCCAACCCCCAATGCAAATACAACAAAACCTGCAATAGCTAAAAGTCCACCTGACTGCCGGTGGGGCAGTCCAACCCACGACGGGCGCTTGAACAGGAGTGCATAGAGTCCGGTCAGCAGTGCGATCAGGCCCAAGATAACTAGCGCTACTCCCAGCCCGCCTGCCAAGGCAAAGAGAAGTACGAGAAGCAGCACTACTGCTGCGACGATCCAGAAGAGTACGGTTGGCTTCCAGCCGCCCTCTTGGCGGGCAGGAGCATACGAGCTGTTTTTCATTTTTCCCCCAGAGGAATGTTGTTGTGTTGTTGATGCATGCAGGTACAAGCCCTCGAAAGCTGGGCGTTACTCGCAGGCCACGCCGTCCGAGTCGCGGTCCAGCGCGGGCCGGTAGCCAGCCTGCCCGGCGAAGAGCGGTGCGGCACCGGCAGCGCGGGCAGCAGCACAGTTGGCGTAGTACGCGGCAGCGGGAGCAGGGGCGGGGACTGCAGGAGCCGGCGCGGGCGCTGCTGGAGCCGGTGCTACGGGAGCAGGCACCGGCGCAACCGGAGCCGGCACGGGAGCGATGGCTGCAGGCGCGGCGGGGGCGGCGAGTGCAGGGGCAACGGGCGCAGGAGCAGGTTCAGCCACAACAGGTGCGGGTGCTTGAGCGTTGGTAGGTGCCAACTGCCCGGAGCAGTCGCTTAGAATCCGCGCCATTGCATCGTGCTCGGCCTGAGTCACCCACAGCATGTACGTCGCCTTCACTGAAACCTGCCGGGCGACGTACTCGCACCGGAACCCCTTGTTCGGCGGCAGCCAGGTGGCGGCGTCGCCGTCGCCCTTCTTCATGTTTGTGGGTCCGTCCGTCGCCTGCAGGTTCAGCGGGTCGTTGGCAAACGCCGTCCGCTGCTCCGTAGTCAACTGCTGCGCGCCTTTCTGCCAGGCATCGCTGAGTGCGACCACGTGGTCGATCTGGACCGCGGTACTGGTGGCCTGGCCGCGCAGGAAATTGATGCTCGTACCCGTGTACGGATCTGCCAACGTTCCCGACTTCACCTTGCACGGCACACTGTTGACGTAGGCAATGGCAGTAAGGTCGCGGTTAAGCATGTCGTTGCGCGTGTCGCAGCCGTTGCGGTCCACGTCCGCCCACGCCTGCCCGAACAGCGCCCGGTCATACCCCGTCTTGGGAGCCCTGCCCTTGATAGGAAGGGTTGCCAGCAGGTCCATCGCCTTCGTGGCGTAGGAAGGCTGCTTGTTTGGTGCCGACACCAAGGTGCCTTGTGCCACCACGGCCGCCGTCTCCGGGTCCAGTGGCGCGCTGGTTTCCTTCGCTGTAGGGTGGCCGACGGCGTGGCGCTGGCTGAGGCGGTTGGGCTGGCACTGGCGGTGGTCGTTGTCACGATACTGTCTGACGCGGCAGCTCTCAGGTCCGCTGTAGCCACCCGGGGCAGCGCGAGGCCGCCCGCGATGAAAAGGGCGAACGAGGTTGCGAGAGCGACGGCACCCGCCTTACGTTTCGCCGGCAACATGGCCCAGGAGCGGCGCCCGGTCGCCAGCACGTACAGTCCCGTCAGCGCGCCGGAAATGGCCAGGAAAACCAGCGCCATTCCAATTCCGCTGCTGAGTGCCCCCACAGTCATGAGAAGTGCGGTGATACCTCCGGTGATGAGGGTGGAGGTACGTGGTTTACGCGGCGGCTTCGGTGCAGGCGCGGATGGACCCGAAAGGGTGCGGTAGTTCGACAATTCTTTCCCCCATAAAGCTGGCCAGATAGGCCTGACTCGCTGCTAGACCAGCGGGTGTATATCGTCAAGCCTATTTCGAGGCCATGTGCAGAACCCCAAGTTGCCGTCATCCTATGGCAACGCTGAGCTGCTCTTGATGGAACCTTGAGCTGGTTTGTCGCACTCGGCCTTTCGCGCTTAACAATCCGCGCGACCGAACTACCTGCCCGTGCTATGCGCCACTTCGTGCCCTGGCCCGGAATACTGAGGTCCGGCCACGCGGTTGTGGGAAGGTATGAAGGCAATTACCTACACCACATACGGAAACCCGGACGTCCTCGAATACGGCGATCAGCCGATGCCGAAAGTCGGGCCGGGAATGGTCCTGGTCAAAGTCAAGGCAGCAGCAGTGAACCCGGTGGACTGGAAAATCATGGCCGGGTACCTGGACCCCATCATGGACCTGCAGTTTCCCGCCATCCCCGGCTGGGATGTGGCAGGGGTTGTGGAGTCGGTGGGAATTGACGCCCGGCAGTTCCAGCCCGGCGACGAGGTCATCGCCTACGGCCGCAAAGACTACGTCCACGGTGGCAGCTTTGCCGAGTACATAGCGCTACCGGAGCGGGTCGTGGCCCGGAAGCCTGCCTCGCTCGGGTGGAACGAATCGGCGGGCCTGCCGCTGGCCGGGCTGACCGCCTACCAGGTCCTCAACCGGCTGGCCCTGAAGGCCGGCGAGACTGTCCTGATCCACGGCGGTTCCGGAGGCGTGGGCTCCCTTGGCATCCAGATCGCCGTTGCCCGGGGCGCCAGGGTCATCGCCACCGCCTCCAAGAAGAACCACGACTTCCTCCGCTCCCTGGGAGCCGAGCCGGTTGAATACGGGGACGGACTCGCTGAGCGCGTTCGCGCGCTGCGTCCTAACGGCGTGGACGTCGTTGCCGATTTCGTCGGCGGAAACCTCGAGGCGACGCTGGCCGTGCTGGCCGAAGGAGGCCGGCATGCCTCGATCGCCGACAGTGGAGTGGAAGAGCACGGCGGCGACTGGATGTGGGTCAATCCAGTGGGAGCCGACCTGCAGGAACTCGCCGACCTGGCAGACAGCGGGAAGATCCGCGTGGAAGTTGCCGAGGTCTTTCCGCTGGAAAAAGCCGCTGATGCCGTCCGCAGCAACATGGAGGGCCATACCCGCGGCAAAATCGTGGTCGCAGTAAACCAGGACTCCTGATCCAGACAGCTGACTCAGGCTCTGTACCTACGAACCCCGCGTGCCGCCGTCGGAAACTTCCGACGGCGGCACGTCACTCAGGCAAGTAGGTCAGCGGGCTCCCACCAAAGCGGCGCCCTCTGCGGAAGTGCCCGCCGCGACGTCCGCGAGCCGCAGCCAGGTGTCCACCACGGTGTCCGGGTTCAGTGAAACGGACTCGATGCCCTGCTCCACCAGCCACTCGGCAAGGTCCGGATGGTCGCTGGGGCCCTGGCCACAGATGCCCACGTACTTGCCGCGTTCCCGGCAGGCCTTGATGGCCATGCTGAGGAGCTTCTTGACGGCAGGGTCACGCTCATCGAACCCTGCAGATACGATCGCCGAGTCCCGGTCCAGGCCCAGCGCCAGCTGGGTCATGTCGTTGGAGCCGATGGAGAACCCGTCGAAGTAGTCCAGGAACTCGTCGGCAAGCAGCGCGTTGGACGGCAGCTCGCACATCATGATCACCTCCAGGCCGTTCTCGCCACGGCGCAGCCCGTTCTCTGCCAGCAGCTCGATGACGCCGCGGGCCTCATCAAGGGTCCGCACGAACGGGATCATGAGCTTGACGTTGGTCAGGCCCATCTCGTTGCGGACAAAGGACAGGGCCTCGCACTCCAGGTCGAAGCAGTCCCGGAAGGACGGCTCCAGGTAGCGGGAGGCGCCGCGGAAGCCGAGCATGGGGTTTTCCTCGTGCGGCTCGTAGGCCGGCCCGCCCAGGAGGTTGGCGTACTCGTTGGACTTGAAGTCGGACATACGAACGATCACCGGTTCCGGCGCGAACGCGGCGGCGATGGTGGCCACGCCTTCGGCCAGGCGCTTGATGTAGTACTCGCGCGGGTTGCTGTACGCGGCGATCCGCTCCCGGATTTTCGCCTGCACGTCCTCCGGCTGGCTGTCCAGGTTCAGCAGGGCCTTGGGGTGGATGCCGATCTGGCGGTTGATGATGAACTCGAGCCGGGCCAGCCCCACGCCGTGGTTGGGCAGCTGGGCGAAGGTGAACGCCTGCTCCGGGGTGCCCACGTTCATCATCACCTTCACGGGAGCATCGGGCATCTTGGTGATCCCGGTGTCCTCCACCGTGAAGTCCAGCAGGCCCTGGTAGATGGTGCCGGTCTCGCCGTCGGCGCAGGAGACGGTGACCTCCTGCCCGTCGGACAGTGCGTCCGTGCCGTGGCCGGTTCCGACGACGGCGGGGATCCCCAGTTCCCGGGCGATGATGGCCGCGTGGCAGGTCCTTCCGCCGCGGTTGGTGACGATCGCGGAGGCGCGCTTCATGATCGGTTCCCAGTCCGGGTCCGTCATGTCCGCCACCAGGACGTCGCCGGTCTGGAAGGCGGCCATCTGGTCGATGGCGGTGAGGATGCGGACGCTGCCGGCGCCGATGCGCTGGCCGATGGCGCGGCCCTCGGCCAGGACCGGGCCGGTTTCGTTGAGGCGGAAGCGGGTCTGGCTGCCGGGGGCGCGGCGGGACTGCACGGTTTCCGGGCGGGCCTGCAGGATGTACAGGCCGCCGTCGATCCCGTCCTTGCCCCACTCGATGTCCATGGGACGGCCGTAGTGGTTCTCGATGGCCACGGCGTGCCGGGCGAGCTGCTCCACGTCCTCGTCGCTGAGGCTGAAGCGGTTCCGCAGGGACGCCTCCACCGGGACGAAGTCGATGGTGCGGCCGATCTCCTGGCTGCTGGTGTAGGTCATCTGCAGGGCCTTCTCACCCAGGCCGCGCTTGAGGATGGCAGGGCGGCCCGCCTGCAGCGCCGGCTTGTACACGTAGAACTCGTCCGGGTTCACCGCACCCTGGACCACGGCCTCGCCGAGCCCGTAGGAGGAGGTGACGAACACGGCGTCCTGGAAGCCCGATTCGGTGTCCATGGTGAACATGACCCCGGAGGCGCCGACGTCGGAGCGCACCATCCGCTGGATGCCCGCCGAGAGCGCCACGTCCGCGTGCTCGAACTTGTGGTGCACCCGGTAGGCGATCGCGCGGTCGTTGTAGAGCGACGCGAACACGTCCTTGATGGCAGCCAGGATGTTTTCGATCCCCCGGACGTTCAGGAAGGTTTCCTGCTGCCCGGCGAAGGACGCGTCGGGCAGATCTTCCGCCGTCGCGCTGGACCGCACGGCCCAGGACAGCTCATCGGATCCGCCGTGCTTCTCCACCAGCTCCCGGTAGGCGTTCCGGAGCTGGTCCTCGAAGTCGGGCAGGAAGGGCGTCTCGCGGATCAGGGTCCTGATCTCGTGGCCGGCAGCTGCCAGGGCGGTCACATCATCGGTGTCCAGGCCCACGAGCCGGTCGACGATCTGCTGGTCCAGGCCGGACTCGGCCAGGAAGTTGCGGTAGGCATCCGCAGTGGTGGCGAACCCGTCCGGGACCTGGACGCCGGCGGAGGTCAGGTTCTGCACCATCTCGCCCAGGGAGGCGTTCTTGCCGCCTACCCGGTCCAGGTCCTTGAGTCCGAGTTCTGAAAACCACAGGATGTCTGTCGCCATAATTACTGCTCCTTCGCAGAGGGTGAAATGCCAAGGCCCGGCTCCCGGCGGTGGCCGGGTAGGGGCAAAAGTCCTCTCCACCTTGGCAGGGCTTCCAAGACGGCGCCATATGATGTGTGCCACACCACATTTGTGAATGTTTTCCCTAGTGCTTGAGGTTCATCTTCTGCAGGATGGTGGCCGCCATTTCCTCCACGGACACGCTGGCCGAGTTGAGGTACGGAATCCCGTGGAATTCGTACAGGCGCTCGGCGCTGCGCAGCTCGAACCCGCACTGGCGCAGCGAGGCGTAGGAGGAGCCGCGGCGCCGTTCGGTGCGTACCTGGCTCAGGCGCAGCGGGTTGGTGGTCAGGCCGAAACATTTCGACACGAAGGGCTTGAGCGACTTGGGCAGCCCTTCCCTTGCGAAATCCTCCTCCACCAGCGGGAAGTTCGCGGCGAAGATCCCGTGCTGTAGCGCCAGGTACATGGTGGTGGGCGTTTTTCCGCACCGGGACGGCGCAACCAGGATGACCTGGGCCTTTTCCAGCGCCCGCAGGCTCTGGCCGTCGTCGTGCTCCATGGCATACTCGACGGCAGCCATCCGCGACTGGTAGCGCGCGGCATTTCCCAGGCCGTGCGCCCGGCCTGGCTCCCCGCTGGCATGGCTGCCCAGCGCCTGCTCCAGCTGTTCTACGTACGTGCCGATGAGGTCCACGATGATTCCCTGGCAGGTAGAGAGAGTTTGGCGGATTTCGCTGCTGACCGCGGTGGAAAAGACCAGCGGGGCAGGGCCGGTGGCGGCAGCGGCGTCGATGATTTTAACGACGGACCGGGCCTGCTCAACGGTGGTGATGAACGGGATGGTGATGCGGTCGAAGTCGTTCCCGGGAAACTGTGTCAGCAGCGTGTTGCCCAGCGTTTCCGCGGTGATGCCGGTGCTGTCTGAAAGGAAATAGACAGGCCGTAGAGCGTCAGTGGTCATGAAATGACCCTAGCGGTCCGATGCCTGACGCGCGCTTAGATGAAGCTAAGGAGCAGGCGGCGGCAGGTCCGCAGGCTGCTCCGCGCGCCAAGGGGTTCGCCACTCCGGAGCATCCCACCCGTCCATGATGTAGATCCGCTCGTGCGCAACCCGGTCATCCCGGAACTCGAGAAGGCTGACCGTGTACATCCAGGGCGCACCGTCGTAACTGATCAGGTTCTCTACCACCACCAGGTCTTCACGGTGCGTGATCCGCCGGGTGTAAAACTTGAGCTCCGCCGGATACTGCCGCCGCCATTCGCGGAAGTTCTCCACACCCTCGAACCGTTCGCCGGACTGGGGAAACTCAAGCACGGCGTCGTCATGGTAGATCTCGTGGGCGATGTCCTCGTCCTTGCCGGAGTACTCCCAGTGCCGTCGCAGGGCATGCAAAAGATCTGTCTCGTTGAGCATCACTTACCCCCGGCCGGGCGACGGGTGAAGACCAGGTGGACCACCCCTTGGGGAGAAGGTGTGGCTTCAATGTGGAAGCGTTCCTCGAGTCCCTCCAGTCCGTCCCAGAGCCGTTCGCCCCGGCCCAGGACGATCGGCACCAGGACGATGTGCATATGATCGATCAGGTCCGCCTCGAGGAACTGCCGCACCGTGCTGGCGCCGCCGCCGATCCTCACATCCAGGCCACCGGCCAGGGCACGGGCCTGTTCAAGCGCGGAAACGGGGTCCGCGTCAACAAAATGGAAGCTTGTTCCGCCTTCCATCTCGAGGACCGGGCGGGGATGGTGTGTCAGGACAACCACAGGGGTGTGGAACACGGGGTTATCGCCCCACCACCCCTTCCAATCCTCGTTCTCCCAGGGACCCCGTTGAGGGCCGAACTTGTTGCGCCCCATGATTTCGACGCCGACCCCGGTTCCCCACTGGCTGGCGAACGCCTCGTCGACGCCGAAGGAACCTTCCGATTCCCCATGAAGGCCCATCGCGCGGAAGGTCCGCGTCTCGAAGGCCCACTCCAGCAGCCGCGTGCCTGCGTGGCCGAACGGAGCGTCCAGTTGCTGGCCCCCGCCGGTGCCGAAGCCGTCGAGGGAGACCGAGAAGTTGTGTACGCGGACAAGGGACATTTGGTCTCCTGAAGTGTCGTAGGCAGTCACTGTAAGGCGAATAGTCCCCACCGCTCAAGGCCTTGTGCCCGGCGTACCCTGAAGCTATGGACTCCGAAGTCCTGGATCTCCGGCTTCGCACCGGCATCACGGTGCCGTGCCTGGCCCAAAACAACAGCCAGGACGACGGCGGCCCGCCCCCGCTCCTGCTGCTGCACGCCTGGGGCGAGTCCCGCCACAGCTTCGACCGGCTGATCCCCCTGCTGATCGGCTGCCGCGTCTACGCACCGGACCTGCGCGGGCAGGGTGAGGCGGACAAACCCGCAGGCGGCTACTCCCTTGCGGAGCAGGCCGAGGACGCCGCCGCGATCCTGGATGCGCTGGACGTGCCGCGGGCCGCCGTCGTCGGCTCCTCCAGCGGCGGCTACGTGGCCCAGCAACTCGCCGTTACTGACCCCGCAAAGGTGGCGGCGCTGGTACTGGTGGGGGTTCCCCTGAGCCTGCACGGCCGGCCCGCCTTCGCGGACGAAGTGGATGCGCTCACCGACCCTGTGGATGAGGACTGGGTCCGGGACTCGCTGTCCTGGTTCCCCCTGCTCCATGACGTCCCGGCCTGGTACCTCGAGGACCGCGTCCGCGACGGACTGAAAATGCCCGCCCACGCGTGGAAGAGCATCCTGCACGGGCTGAGCGAAGCCAGCCCGCCCACAGAATCCCGAACGATCCAGGTGCCAACGCTCATCCTGTGGGGAGCCGAAGACAACCTGCTGCCCCGCAGCAGCCAGGAAACTTTGGCCGCCCGGATACCCGGCGCAGTCCTGAAGGTGTACTCGGACGTGGCGCACATGGTCCTGTGGGAGTGCCCTGAACGGATTGCCGAGGACACGGTGGCGTTCCTTCGCACAGCCGCGGTCACCCGGAAAAGCGGGGCTTCTGAGGCACCGTAACTTCGGTCAGGTCCCGCGATACCCCGGGTGCTGAAGCGGCCGCTAGCGCGAAGGCTTCCCGTCGATGCCAGTCCGTGCCTCACGAGCATCTGTGGCTGGCTTGTCGTGAACTTTTTTCGGGATCTTGCCCTCGACGTCAGCGGGCACAGGAGGATCCTTCTCATCGTCAGTAGACATAGGCCAAGCCTAAGCTCTAGGGCTACTGCTCCCCTTCTGCGGCGGCAGCAGCCTTTTCGGCGTCCTTCTCAGCGCGCAGGGTCTCCGACTCGTGGCGTTCCTCGGCTTTTTCCTGGTGGATGACCTCAGCGAAGAGCTTTTCCATCTCCTTGGCCACGCCGGCAGCTGAGGCCGGGTTCTGGCCGGTCACCAGCCGCTCGTCAACCACTACCTTCTCCTCGAAGACATCAGCGAAGACGTGCGTGGCACCTTGTTCTTCCAGCCGGTCTGCCAGGAAAAACGGGATGACTTTGTCCTTCCCCGCGGCTACCTCTTCGTCGTTGGTGAAGGCGGCCACCTTCCGGCCCTCGACGAGGCGGAACCCGTTCTCCAGTTCCACGTTCAGCAGGCCGGCCGGTCCGTGGCAGACCGCGCCTACCAATCCGCCGTTGTTGTAAACGCTGGCAACGAGATTCTGCAGGCCTTCGCTGTCGGGGAAGTCCCACATGGTCCCGTGACCGCCCACCAGGTAGACGGCGTCGTACTGGCCTGGATCAACCACATCCACGCGGGCCGTGTTGTAGAGGCCGGCGCGCGTGGTCTCATCCTCCGTGAAGGCCACCTGGATGGGATCTTTCGTGTCCACCTCGTCGCGCGGGGGCTGGCCGCCTTGGATGGACGCAAAGTCGACGAAGTGTCCGGAATCCTTGAACACCTTCCAGGGATGGGCAGCCTCGGCCACGTTGTAGCCGGTCTTCTCTCCCGTATCGCCGATCTCGGAAACGCTGGTCAGTACCATGAGGATTTTCTTCATGAAGTGCTCCTTTCGTCCAACTCCCACCCTACGCGCAGCACCGTCCCGGCCCTCCCCGTGCTAGCTGGTGGTAGTTAGCCGCCGGGAACCATAGTGCTGGGCCAGCCTCGCCAGTCCCTCATCGAGCGAGACGGCGGGTTTCCAGTTGAGGAGTTCCTGGGTCTGGCGCTGGTCGAACCAGTGGGCGGTGGAGAGTTGCTCGGCGAGGAACCTCGTCATTGGCGGCTCCTCTTGCCGCCCGGCCCAGGTCCACAGCTTTTCCACCACCGCTCCCGCCGCACGCGCCACCCGGCCAGGCACGGACCACGACGGCGCGGGGACACCTCCCGCAGCACAGATACCCGCCAGCAGCTCGCCCACCGGACGCGGCTCGCCGTTGCTCACCACCAGCGCCCTGCCATGCACATGGTCCATGCGGTGCAGCGCGGCGACGATGGCCGCAGCGGCGTTGTCGACGTACGTGGTGTCGATCAGGGCTGCGCCGGCGTCGAGCAACGGCAGCCTGCCCTGGCGCGCGCGTGCCAGGACCCGTTCCACGAGCTGGGTGTCCCCCGGGCCCCAGACAATATGGGGCCGCACTGCCGCGACCCGGAAATCCGGAGCGTCCGCCGCCAGCGCCAGCAGCTCCGCCTCGGCCTTGGTGCGGGAGTAGTCGCCGTGCGCATGCTCCGGGTCCGCCGGATCCGCGCCCAGCCCGGCAATGGCGGCGCCGGAGTTGGCCACGGACGGGGAGGACACAAACACCACGTCCCGTACCCCCGCCTCGCGGGCGCACTGCAGCAGGCGTCGGGTCCCTTCGACGTTCACCTCATCAAACTCCTCCGCCCGGCCCGTGAAAGAGACCTTGGCGGCCAGGTGGATGACTCCATCCGCGCCCTCGACTGCTTCCCGAAGCACCCCCTCGTCGGCCAGTGAGCCGCGGAAATCAGCAGCGCCGTCGACCCCTGACGGACGGCGCTGGAACGTCGCTACATCATGGCCCTGCCGCACCAGGAGCCGGGCCACTTCTCCCCCGAGCAGTCCGCTGGCGCCGGTGACCAGGACTCTCACGGCTTTCCCGGACGGCCGCCCGCCAGCACCCGTGCAGCCCAGCGGGAAAGCCGGGTCCTGTCGATCTTGGCGTTGTGCCGGATGTCGGTGGGCTGTGCGGGGACGGCGAGCACAGCGGAGACCTGCACGCCGGCATTGCGGGCCGCTCCGCGGACGAGTCCGGCGAGCTGCGGCTCAGCGAGGCCGGCCTTGCGGGCAGGAGGGACGGTCTCGACGACGGCGACCACGGCCTGGGTGCCGGCCGGTCCCACCCCCGCGAGGGCCGCGAGCCGGACGGAGTCCAGGCGTTCGATGGCCTGTTCCGCGCCTATCGGAGTCACCACGGCGCCGGGGGCCGTCACCACATGCGCGAGCCGTCCTTCCACCCACAGCCGGCCGGCGGCGTCGAAGTGCCCCACATCGCCGGTGCGGTGCCACCCGGGAATGCTGGCGCTCTCCCCCTGGGTCAGCCAAAGCCTGTCGTACGCTTCCTTGACGTGCGGGGCGCTGACCAGGATCTCACCAGTCACGCCGGCCTCCGTCACCGGCTGGGAATCGGGGGCGGTGCCGTCAGCCGCCAGCGGGATGACCGCCACGCGGGCGCCGGGCACCGGCTTTCCCACGCACACGCCGTTGCCTGCTCCCGGCACGGCGCCGGCGGCAGCATCGGAGTCGGCCGCCTGGATCTGCTCGAGGCTGATGTCGGTGACCGGCAGTGCCTCCGTCATTCCGTACGGGGTATGCAGGGTAGCCCGGGGCAGCAGCCGCTGCGCCTCGGCCAGCAGCGGCTCGGGGACGGGCGCGCCGGCAGACAGGAGCAACTCGACGCTTCCCAGCGCTTGGTGCCCGGCGCCGCTCAGGCCTTCCTGGGTGGCGAGGACGTTCCGCAGCGCGGCCGGGGAGGCGAAGACCACCGTGGCGTCGATGGCCGCGGCCGCGTCGGCGAGCGCTGTTGCCGTGAGGGTGCGGGGCGCGGTGACGTCCATGGCCGGCGTTACCGACACCGCTCCGAGCGCCGGCCCCAGCAGGGCGAACGGGGCAAAGCCTGCCACCAGCCGGGCACCGGAACGGATCCCGAAGGTTGCGGCCAGCGTGTCCCGCATCGCGGCCAGCTGCCGGTGCGTATACAGAACGCCTTTGGCGGGCCCGGTGGAACCGGAGGTGAAGAGGACGGCGGCCGGGGCATCCGGATCCACGCTGTCCGTCAGCTGTGAACCGCGGCCGGCGCCGGCCCGGGCCAGGGCCGCGAGGGAGGTCTCGACTCCCAGGAGCCGACGGCGGGCGGCCGGGAGGTCCTGGACGCTGATCCGCCGTCCGGGCCAGCCGAGCACCGTTGCGGCGGCGAGCGCCTTGTCGATGCCGATGAGGAAATCGGGGGTGGCGCCCTTCACCGCGCGGCTCAGGCCCTTGGTTCCCAGCCCGGCGTCGGCCACCACCACCACGGCGCCCAGCCGCAGGCAGGCGTAGAGGGCCACCGTCAGGTTCACCCCGGGCGGAACCATCAAGCTCACCCGGCTGCCGCTTGCCACACCGGCGTCCCGCAGCCCGGCCGCGAGGTCCAGGATGTCCCGGTCCAGCTGCTGCCAGCTGAGCGAACGGGCCGTGGTGCCGTCCGGCGCCATTTCCGCGACGGCGGTGTCCCCTCCCGCCGGCCCTGAGGCCTGTTCATTGAGCAGGTCCCACAGCGGGGCGAAGGGCGCGGGCTCCGGCCCGGCCGTTGCACCCTCAGCCCTCGGGGCTTTGCTTCCGCCGGCACCGATGTTTCCCGCGAGCCACTGGAAGACGGGCGCGGCAATGTTCCGGTCCTCTGCCACGAGGTGGCCGGCGCCTTCAAACCGGTGCACGTCGGCGTGCGGAAGCCGGGTGAGAAGGTCCTTGAGGTACCGGTCCGAAAAGATGGGATCCCGGGGGCCCCAGAGCATCAGCGCCGGGACCTTCAATTTGCGCAGCCCTTCGGCCACGCCGGTGAGTGCGGGGAAGCTCGGGTGGGACGCATTCACGGGAATGTCCGCCACAAAGTTCCCCACCCCGGCCCGGCGGCCGGCGCTCCGATAGGGGGCCATGAACGCCTTGCGGACATCGGCAGGCAGCGGCGGGTGCGCCAGCGAGTGCGTCACCCGGAGAAAGGCGTCCGACGTTGTGGTCCCCCACTGGTGCACGGCAGGGTGCAGGGCAAGCCGCAGAGCCGGCGGGATGTCCGACCCGGACGGCTGGTGGACGGCGGTGTTGGTGAGGACCACCCCAGCGAGCTGCTGCGGGTGCGCCAGGGCCCAGCCCAGGCTGATCACGCCGCCCCAGTCGTGGCCCACCGTCACCACCGGACCGTCCAGGCCCAGTGCGTCCGTGAGGTCGCCGAGGTCGTTGATCCGGTCCGCCAGGCGGCGGAAGGTGCCGGTGCGCTCCGAGAAGCCCATGTCCAGCTGGTCCACCGCAATAACGCGCCACGGGTGGTCCGGGTCGGATCCGGCTGCCAGCAGCATCCGCCACAGGTAGGACCAGGTGGGGTTGCCGTGGACGCACAGCAGGGTTCCGGCCGGGGTCAGGCCGAGGCGGGCGAGCTCTGCGCCGTTGTCCAGCAGGTGCCAGCGGCGTACAGTTCCTGGCGCGTCGGCGGCAGAGGTGGACGGCACGTCAATTTCGCGCGACCACTCTGGACGGACGCCGGGCCAGCCGGCGGCTACCAAACGATTTCCAGCATTGCGGTGTTCAGCCCGGAGCCCACGCCCATGCACAGGACCCGGTCCCCCGCTTCAAGGGACTGCGCTTCGGCGGCGAGGGTCATGGGGAGGGAGGCCGGGCCCACGTTGCCCCAGTGCGGGAATGTGATAGGCACCTTGTCCGGATCCAGGTCGATCGCGTCGATGATGGCCTTCGTGTAGGCGTTGCTCACCTGGTGCGTGACGTACCGGTCCATGGCGGCCCAGTCCCACTCAGGCTGGGCTTCGTGCCAGGCCTCGACGACGAGCTGCAGGCCGCCGTCGAGCAGTCCTTTTGTGTCGGTGGCCATGCCGTCAATGCCGCCCACGCACAACTCGTGGTGTTCGGTGCCGGCGCGCATGACTCCGCCGACGATCCGGTGCGAGCCGGGGTGCTGGTCCGCGGGGCCGAGGACGGCGGCAGCAGCTCCGGAGCCCAGGGTGAGGGTGGCGAACTCCCGGTTGAAGTCCTCGCGCGTGGTTTCGGGCCGCTCCAGCCGGGCCAGCGTGGCCTCCTGCGTGGACTCCGCGTCCTCGCCGTTGACGATCACCGCGTACTTGATCTGGCCGGAGTCGATCATGCTGGCCGCCAGGGTCAGGCCGTTGACGAACCCCAGGCAGGCGTTGGCGAGGTCGAAGTTCATGGCCGACGACGGCAGGCCCAGTCCGTGGTGGATCTTCACCGCGACGGATGGTTCCAGGTTGCGCCGCGTCACCGAGGTGTTAATCAGCAGGCCGACGTCGGACGCTTCCACGCCTGCCTCGGCCAGGGCCTTCGCGCCTGCTTCGGCGGCAGCGTCATCAAAGGACGTCCCTGCTGCCCACCAGCGGCGGTGCGTCACGCCGGCAACGCGCTCCAGCAGCCGGGGCGGGAACTTCAGCCGCTGCAGTGTGGACGCCAACCGGTGGTCGAAATCGGTGGAACTCACGATCCTCGGAGCCTCGACACTGCTCACCGAAAGAAGCGCGGTGTTGCTGTGCCTGAAGGTTGCATTCCCTGCCAAATCAAGCCCCTGTTCGTTTCCGTCCTGCCTGCACACGGTGGCTGTACCCATCTGCGCAAGTTCAAAGCTTAACCGGGATGTTGCCCGCCCCGCTCAATTTCGCCCCCGAAGCCCGGCCCGCATGAGGTCAGCGCACCCGTCCGAAACCGGAATCGTAAGCAGGCTTAGCATACGTTATGGCCGCAACATCACGGGAGAACTTGGGCGGGCAGGGTGAGGATTTCCGCTCCATCTTCGGTGATGGCAATGGTGTGTTCGCTGTGTGCAGTCAGGCAGCCTGTCGCGCTTCGCAGCGTCCAGCCGTCAGGATCGGTGATCAGTTCCGCGGTATCTGCCATTACCCAGGGCTCCAGCGCCAGCAGCAGCCCGGGGCGCAACGTGTAGCCCCGGCCGGGACGCCCCGTATTGGGAACGTGCGGGTCCTGGTGCATGGTCGAGCCGATGCCGTGGCCGCCGAACTGTGTGTTGACCGGGTAGCCTGCCTCGCCGAGGACGGAGCCGATGGCATGGGAAATATCACCGATGCGGGCACCCGGACCTGCCGCGGCTATCCCTGCAGACAGTGCCCGCTCCGTGGCGTCGATCAGGCTGATGCTCTCGGGCGGTTTCGACTCCCCCACCACAAAACTGATGGCAGAGTCTGCGGCCACACCGCCCTTGAGGACGGCGAGGTCGAGGGTCAGCAGGTCGCCGTCGGCAAGCTGGTAATCGTGCGGCAATCCATGCAGCACCGCATCGTTGACGCCGGTGCAGATGTAATGGCCGAACGGGCCGCGCCCAAAGGACGGCGCGTAGTCCACGTAGCAGGATTCTGCTCCAGCCTCGAGGATCATCGCTTTGGCCCACCGGTCAATGTCCAGGAGATTGGTACCCACCGTGCTCCGGCTTCTCAGTGTCTGCAGAATGTTCGCGACCAGGGCGCCCGCCTCTTTTGCCCGTGCCAGTTCAGTGGAGTTCAGGATCTCAATCATCCAATAACTATACCGGCCAAATTATCCCGGTATAGTTGTACCCATGGTTAGATTGCCGCTCACATTCGAAGAGGTGGAGCGCGGACAGCGCCTCGGCGCCCTGCTGCGCACCGCCAGGGGCGGGCGCTCCATGCTTGAGGTCGCACTCGATGCGCAGGTGTCACCGGAGACCCTCCGCAAAATCGAGACGGGCCGCGTGGCCACCCCTGCCTTCCCCACCATCGCCGCCATCGCGGACGTCCTCGGGCTCTCCCTCGATGTGGTGTGGACAGAGATCAGCACGCCCGCCAGCGGCGCTGCCCCCAACACGTCAGGTTCCAAGGCCAGCGAGCGTCTGGCCTCGTAAATCACCAAAGGACGCGCCGTGATGACCTTTGTCGAGAACTTAAGCGATGTGGGGCGCGGCGACCTCGCCGTGGCCGGCGGCAAGGCGGTGGGGCTGGGCGGCGTCATCCAGGCCGGACTGCCGGTGCCGCCGGGGTTCGTCCTGACCACCGCCGCCTACTCACGATTCACCCTCGACAACCACTTCGCGGCGGAGATCCGGGAACTGGCCGTGCTCCCACCGGAAGCGCCGCCGCAGGACTACGAGCATGCCGCGGAACGGATCCGGGCCCTGTTCGGCAGCGGCACCATGCCCGCCGACATCGCAGCCGAACTCAGCGAGGCCTACGGACAGCTCGGCGGCGGTGACACCTCAGTGGCGGTCCGGTCCTCCGCTACGGCCGAGGACCTTGCCTCGGCCAGTTTCGCCGGACAGCAGGAAACCTCCCTGAACATCCGCGGCCCAGAGGCATTGTCCGCCGCGGTGATTGACTGCTGGGCTTCCCTGTGGACCGCGCGCGCCATGGCCTACCGTGCCCGGGAAGGCGTGGCGCCGGACGAGGTGCGCCTCGCCGTCGTCGTCCAGCAGATGGTGGAGGCCGATGCGGCCGGGGTGATGTTCACCGCCAACCCGTCCAACGGGCGGCGCGGCCAGACCGTGATCAGTGCCGCGTGGGGACTGGGCGAGTCGGTGGTCAGCGGGACGGTCACCACCGATGACCTGACAGTCGACGCCGGGACAGGCGCGGTGGCGTCCCGGCAGACAGCCGACAAGGAAGTCATGACTGTCTACGCGGAGCACGGCACCCGGGAGCAGCCGGTAGCGGCAGCCCGCCGTCGTGCGCCTGTTCTTGATGACCGTGCAGCTGCTGAGCTGGCCGGGTACGGGCAGCGGATCGAGAGCCATTTCGGCGCGCCGCAGGACATCGAGTGGGCGCGGGCCGGCGGCCGGTTCTTCATTCTGCAGTCCCGGCCCATCACGGCACTGCCCGAGCCGGCGGCCGACACCCCTGACACCTGGCCCCTGCCGTATCCGAAGGGGCTCTACTTCCGGGCGAGCATCGTGGAACAGCTCCCCGACCCGCTCACACCGCTGTTTGCCGACCTCATCGACGGCTCGGTGGCACGGTCGCTGACAGCCCTGCTGGCCGAAGCCCTGGGCAAGAACGTCATCCGCGACGGCGACGTGCGGATGCCCACCATCAACGGCTACGCCTACTACTATTACCGCCGCGCGGGCATGTGGCGGATGATGGGCAAGACGCTTCCGGCGGTGCGCGCGCTGGCCCGCGGCAAGGCCCACATGGGCGTGGCCGGCTGGCGGGAGTTCTCGCACCCCCGCTACCAACAGGTAATCAAGGAGTGGTCAGCAAAGCCCCCGGCGGAGCTTCCCGGCGAGGAACTGCTCGCGGGAGCGCAGGCACTCCTGGACGCTGGCACTGTGTACTACACGGCCGTGCAGTCGATCATTCCGCTGGCCGCCACCAGCGAACTTTCCTTCCGGGCGTACTACGACAAGCTGGTCCGGCGCGACGGCGACCCGCCCGCCCAAACATTCCTCCTGGGCTTTGACAGCGAACCCATCCGGGCCGAGAAGTCACTGTACGATTTGGCCGGCTGGGCCCGGAGCGATCCGGCGCTGACGGGTTCCTTGGTGGAGCGTCCGACGGCGGTGCTCGCCGAATGCCTGCGCACCGGTGTGCCGCCGGAAGGGGTGGACGACGTCCTGTGGCAGGAATGGCGTTTCGCCTTCCGGGAGCATCTGGGCCTGTACGGCCATGCGGTCTACAACCTGGACTTTGCCAGCCCGGTGGCAGCCGACGATCCGTCCGCCCTGCTGGAGACGGTCAAGTTCTATCTCCGGGGGCAGGGCACCGACCCGCATGAGCGGCAGCGGCAGCTGACCGAGCGGCGGGAGTCGCTCACTGAACAGACAGTAGCCCGGCTGGGCCCGCGCCGCCGCGCCGTGTTCCTGCGGCTGCTGCGGTGGGCGCAGGAGACAGCGCCGCTCCGCGAGGACGCGCTGGCCGACGTCGGACTCGCCTGGCCGCTGCTGCGGCAGATGCTGCTCGAACTCGGGCACCGGCTGGTCGCCTCGGGCGTCATCGCCTCCCCGGACGATGTGTTCTGGCTGCGGCACCAGGAACTGCAGAGCGCCGTCGAGTTCGGCCTGGCCTCGCAAGGGGCACGCGCCGTCACCATCACCGGGGCGGACCGACCCGCCCGCGCCGCCGCCGTCGAGGACCGCAGGATGCTGTGGCGGGGGCAGGTGAAGGCCGCTGCCCCGCAGATGCTGCCCGAGAACCGGTGGATGGAAAAGGCGTTCGGATCGATGATGCCCGCCGGTTCGCAGCGCCAGCGCGACGACGTCATCAAAGGCGCCGGTGCCAGCGCCGGCCGGGTCACCGCACCGGCCCGCGTGCTGGCCGGGCCGCAGGACTTCGGCCAAATGGAGCCCGGGGACGTCCTGGTGGCCCGCACCACCACCCCAGCCTGGACGTCGCTGTTCGGGATGGCCTCCGCGGTGGTGACGGACATCGGCGGCCCGCTGAGCCACAGCTCCATCGTGGCGCGCGAGTACGGAATCCCGGCCGTCCTGGGCACGGGGGTGGCCACGCAGCGGATTGCCACCGGCCAGCAGATCAGCGTGGACGGCGACGCCGGGACGGTCACGTTGGAGCGTCCGGCCGGTTAGGAGCGGCCTGCTACGTGTCTCCCAGGCCCTTCGCATAGGCGGCCTGCCCCACATGCTGGAGGCAGTCGGCAAGGGTGCTGACCAGCCGGACGCCGAGCGTGACGGGCGGATCCCAGCGCCGGTCTACGATCCGGTCCAAATCCTTGTCCCGCAGTCCTGCCAGGACACCTACGGTCTGCCGGTGCACGGCGTCGTAGTACTCAAGCAGCAACTCCGGTGCGGCCTGGACCGCGTCAACCTGGTCCGTCGAATGCCCGTAGCCGGTGTCCCGCTCCGGCAGCGGCAGGCCGAAACGGCCCGCGAAACCCTGCGACGTCCACACCTGCTCCAGCCCGGCCGCGGCGGCCACCTGCGCATCCTCCACCCGGCCTAGGTGCCAGATCAGCCAGGCGATCGAGTTCCCGGTGCCGCCCGGGCGGCGGGTGAGGGCGCCGCCGTCGAGCCCTTCCAGCGTGTCCTCCACCGTCTCCCGGATCCGCCCGAACGCGTCCCGCAGCAGCTCATCCGTCTTCACTTTGTTCCCTTCCTTCCCTGCAGGCACGGCTGCGTCATCAACCGGCACCAATTCCGGGACCCGACCCGCGCTGTGATAATCCGGTAGGTATGTCTCTTTTACCCGAATCCTCCACCACGGCGTCAGCCGCCGAAGAACGCAGCGCCCGCGTCGCCGTCACCCTGTTTCCCCTGCTTATCCTGGCGGGCGGAGCCGTGGCGCTCGCCGCTCCCTCAGCTTTCACCGGACTGGCCCCGTGGATCAACCCCCTGCTGGGGGTCATCATGTTCGGGATGGGGCTGACCCTCACTCCCCCGGACTTTGCCGTCATTGCCAAGCGGCCCGTCCCCGTGGTGATCGGAGTGGTGGCGCAGTACGCGATCATGCCGTTCCTGGGATGGCTGGTTGCGGCTGCCCTGGGCCTTCCGCCTGCACTTGCTGCCGGCGTCATCCTGGTGGGTTGCTGCCCCGGCGGCACCGCATCGAACGTGGTGTCCTACCTCGCCAAGGGTGATGTGGCACTGTCCGTTGCCATGACCACCGTTTCCACGCTGATCGCTCCGCTGATGACCCCGGCGCTGGCATTGTGGCTGGCCGGCCAGTACATGCCGGTGGACGCCGGTTCCATGGCGTGGTCCATTGTCCAGGTTGTGCTGTTCCCTGTTCTGCTGGGACTCATCATCCGGGTCTTCCTGCCGCGCCTGGTCAACAAGGCGCTGCCGGCCCTGCCCTGGATTTCGGTGCTCGCCATTACCGTTGTGGTGGTTGCGGTGGTCTCCGGAAGCGCAAAGGCCATCTTCGCCGCCGGGCTGCTGGTTCTTGCGGCAGTCATCCTGCACAACGGCCTCGGTTATGCCCTTGGTTACGCTGCTGCCCGTCTTTTCAGGCTGCCCATCCCCTCCCGCCGCACCACTGCAATTGAAGTCGGCATGCAGAATTCAGGCCTCGCAGCAGGGCTCGCGCGGCAGTACCTGACACCTGAAGCGGCACTGCCCGGAGCAATCTTCTCCGTCTGGCACAACGTTTCCGGCGCCGTCCTGGCGGCCTACTGGCGCCGCAGCTCAGCTGCTTCACAGAACGCTGAGCGGGTTCCGGCAGCTGTTACGGAGTAAACCTCCTTCAGCTGTTGGCCCTGCAGGCCCCTCAATTCGGTACCACCGCCGGCTTGCCCATGCGTTGCCTTCCGCTTGGCCAGGCCCTACCGTGAAGTGACGGACAGCCGAAGCAGGTGCAGCCATGCGGACAATGCGGTGGTCAGCGCGTTGCCTGCTGCTGTGCTTCCTGGTGGCCGGGTTCCTCGTTGCTGCCGCGCCCCCGCCAACGGCAGCCCTTACCGAAATGACGGCCAGGGAATCCGCCGATTCTGGGCAGACCTACGCGGCCGTGGACTCCTACCTGCGCGGGCAGCTCGAAAGCCTCGGCATTCCCGGTGCCGCAGTCGCCGTCGTCCGTAACGGCGTCCAGGTGCACTCCGCAACTCTTGGCAAGGCAGACGCCTCGGGACGGCCGATGACGGCGCAAACGCCGGTGCTGCTCGCCTCCACCAGCAAGTCGCTAACTGCCATCGCGGTGATGCAGCAGGTGGAGGCCGGGCGGCTGCGGCTGGACGAGCCGGTGCAAACGTACCTGCCCTGGTTCACCCTTGACGATCACCGGTCGCCCGCCATCACGGTGCGCCACCTGCTTCACCAGACCAGCGGCATGAGCGCCAGGGACACCGCCTTCGAAGCCTCCCGCGACCAGCACCCGGACGCCCTGGAAGCAGCCGTCCGCGACCTGGCGAACTCTCCCCTTGCGGGGGAACCGGGCCGGAACTTCCACTACGCCAGCGCCAACTACAACGTACTGGGCGTCCTGGTGCAGGCGGTCTCCGGCCAGCCCTTCGCGGACTACTTGGAGCAACACGTGTTCGGGCCGTTGGACATGGTGCACAGCCATCCCACCCGGGCAGCTGCCCGACAGGACAACCTCGCCGCCGGCCATTCCCGGTGGTTCAGCTCCTTCTGGCTCCAGACGGACGTCCCCGCGCCCGCCGCCGGGATGCCGTCCAGCACCCTTTACTCCTCGGCCGAGGACCTGGGCCACGTGCTGACGGCGCTTCTCGACGGCGGCCGGCACGGCGACGCGCGGATCCTCCAGCCCCAGAGCGTGGCAGCGATGTTCGAGCCGGGCAGCTCTGTGGACCAGGCCAAGGGTTACGGCATGGGCTGGTACACCCGGCCGCTGGTTGAATCCGTTGACCCCTGGATGCCGGTGCCGCCTGGGGAGTTGCCGCTGCTGCTGGAACACCAGGGGGAATGGGGCAACAGCCACACGTACCTGGCCATGGTCCCCAACTCCGGCCTCGGCGTTGCCCTGGTGATCAACGGCAACGATACTGCCGCCCCGTCGCGGCTCAAGGCCATCGATACCGACATCCTGCGGATCCTCCACGGACAGTCCCCGATACCGGCGGTGGTCTTCGAGGACTGGCTGCAGCGCTACAGCTGGGCGGTGTCCCTGGCGTTGCTGCTGATGGAGCTGCTGAGCCTGTGGCTGGCGCTGTCGGTCCTGCTCCATAAGCGCTTCGCAGGCAGTGGACGGTGGGCTCGTTTGGCCTGGGCCGCAGCCACCCTCGCGCTGGACGTGTTCGCCCTATGGCTGTGCCTGTTCTACGCACCCGCCCGGTTCGATACCGACCTGCCGGTCATCATCCGCCAGTTCCCGGACGTCGGAGTTCCGCTGGTGATGGTGCTCGGGCTCGCGATTATTTGGCCCATCCCGCGGACCATGTGGCTGCTCCTGAGGATGCGGCCAGCACCTTAAGCACTTGGAGCAAGGGCCCCGGCTACTCCTCCATGCCGGGGTGCACGGGAACAAAGTCGACCTTGTTGCCGGAGTTCGTCCGGCCGGCAGGCGTCCTGGAGAAGCCCCGCGCGTCGAGGCCGTTCTTCGCGCGGAATTCGGCGAGCGCGGCGTCGTAGGCGCTGTTGAGGGCCCGGCCGGAAAACTCGCCGGTGCTGCCGTCATTGAAGGCGATCCTGATCCGGACGCTGGCGGGGTAGTGCCGGTTCATCCGGATGAAGCCTTCTGCGTCCTGCTGGAGAGTAATCAAGGAAATCTGCTTTCGTTGGTTGGGCCGGACTCCAGTCTGGCGCAGATCGGCTCTGGCAGGTACCAACAGGGCCCCCCAGACCGGATCTTATGGCACCGGGGTGGTTAGTTCAGAGTGTAAACTTGTTGGAGGAATTGTTCAGGCCAGCAGCGCCGGGTTCCGCTCCCCTCCCCCTTGAATGGAATCCTCCTTAATGTCTTCCGCGATTTCCGCGCCGGCGCCCCAGCGTTTTCCGCTGGCCGCCATGATGGTCCTGGCCACCATCGCCTTTACCGCCATCACTACCGAACTGCTCCCGTCCGGACTGCTCCCCCAGATCAGCGAGGCCCTGAAGGTGTCCGAGCCAGTGGCCGGTTACCTCGCCGCCGCCTACGCCGCGGTCATCGTAGTCACGGTGGTGCCGGCCGCGCGGCTGCTGGCGAACATACCGAAGCGGCCCCTGCTGGTGGCCCTGGTCCTGACGTTCGCGCTCAGCAACGCCCTGGTGGGCATCGCCCCCGACTTCACCTTCGCGATGGTGGCTCGCCTGGTGGGCGGCCTGGCGCACGGACTGCTCTGGACCACCATGGCACCGTATGTCTCGCGCGTGGTACCGGCCGACAAAGTGGGCAAGGCCCTGGCCATTGTCTTCAGCGGCAACAGCCTCGGCCTGGCGATCGGTGCACCGGTGGGCACGGCACTTGGCACGGTCCTCGGCTGGCGGTCGGCGTTCCTGGCCCTCGCCGGTTTCGGTGTGCTCCTCGCCATCCTGGGCTTCCTGTTCCTCCCGTCGGTGCGCCGCGGCGCCGGCGAGGTACGCCCTTCCATGCGTTCGGCCATCGCCCAGCCCGGCGTGAAATCCGTAGCCATCGCCTGGCCGCTGCTGGTCCTGGCCCACTTCGCGCTTTTCACCTACATCGCCCCGTATATCCGCGACGCTGGCCTGCCCGACTACGCCATCAGCCTCTCCCTCACGGTCCTGGGCGTCTCGGGCCTGCTCGGCATCTGGATCGCCGGGCTCACCGTGGATTCGCACCCGCGCCGTTCGCTTTTGATCACGACGGCGGCAATCGCCGTCTCAATGCTGGCGCTGCCTTTCGTGGGTGGCAGCCTGCTCCTCGCCCTGGCGTTGATGACGGTGTGGGGCGCGGGCCTCGGCGCCATCGGCATCTACAACCAGTCGGCCATCCTCCGGGCCGGCCGTGAGAACAAGGACGCCGCGAACGGGCTCACGGTCCTCACCATCCAGCTGGGCATCACCATCGGTGCCCTCTACGGCTCGGCCGCCTTGGTGGTAGCCGGACCTTTGCTGGTGCCCGCCGCCGCGGCCCTCCCGGTCATCGCGGCACTGGTGATCACGTACGCCGGTAAAACGGCGGCCTATCCGCCGGGCCCGCGCGAGTCCACGTGGAAGCGGCCCCGGCCGGTCAAGGAACCTGAAAACACGCACTAGCGAGGCGGCGTTTTCGGAAGACTCTCTCCCGTTAACCTCCACTCCAACTGTGTGCACCAATACCGCAACCTGCCCTCCCTAGCGTTGACGGGTCAGCGGCCTGCCGGCCGCTTCCCTGTCTCACTGGAGGAACCACCCATGCGCCAAGTCCTGACTGCCGCGGCTGCCGCCGCCCTGATCGCCGCCATGGCGGGCCCCGCCGCGGCAAGCCCGCAGAACGAAGCCGGCACGCCGTCGTCGAACGATGCCAGAACGGCGCCAACAAGCGCCATCAAGACGAATGAGCGGAACGGCTCCTTCGACCTGCAGAGCCACCGCGGCGGCCGCGGGGAGTGGACCGAGGAGTCCCTGGCCGCGTTCACCAACTCCCTGGCGCTGGGCGTGACCACCCTGGAGCTGGACACCCACCTGACCCAGGACGGCAAGGTGATCGTTTGGCACGACGGCACCATCCAGGCCGGCAAGTGCAAGGACACCGAAGCCGCCACTGCCGGGGACCCCGAGTTCCCGTACGTGGGCGACCGTGTGGCCGAGCTTTCCCTGGCACAGATCAAGACGCTCGACTGCGGCTTCCAGCAGCTGGCCGGCTACCCGGAGCAGGACGTCATCGAGGGCAACCGCATCGCTGAACTCAAGGACGTCTACCAGCTGGTCCGCGACACCAATGCCGCGAAGGTCCGCTTCAACGTGGAGACCAAGGTGGAAAGCAGCGAGATCGGCGGCGCCGGCATGGAGTCCCTGACCCGCGCCGTGGTGGCCGAGATCAACGCCTCCGGCATGACGGACCGCACAACCCTCCAGTCCTTCGATTGGTCCTCACTGAACCTCACCAAGGAGATCGCTCCGGAGCTGCCTCTGGTGGCACTCTCCAGCGGCAACGCCTGGATGGGCGTGGGACAGCCCGGCGCCAGCCGCAACCTCGGCGGCATCGACATCGACGACTACAACGGTTCCCTGCCGAAGGCGGCAGCAGCCCAGGGGTACGACGTCGTCTCCCCCACGTTCAGCTCCGTCACCCCGGCGATGATCGCCGAAGCCCACGAACTGGGTTTGCCCGTCATCCCGTGGACCGTGAACACCACCGCGGACATGGAGCGCCTGATGGACCTGGGTGTGGACGGCATCATCACCGACTACCCCACCCGCCTGCGCACCCTTATGGAAGAGCGCGGCCTGAAGCTGCCGAAGGCTTACGTGGTGAAGGGC
Organism: Arthrobacter sp. sptzw42; assembly: GCF_059089685.1. Classification (NCBI taxonomy): domain Bacteria; kingdom Bacillati; phylum Actinomycetota; class Actinomycetes; order Micrococcales; family Micrococcaceae; genus Arthrobacter; species Arthrobacter sp. sptzw42. The sequence continues at coordinate 42,602 of NZ_JBNHEX010000001.1, read as the reverse complement.
TAAGCCTTCCGGCCAGTGCAAGGCCCGGCAGCAGCGTGTTGGAGCTGGTGCCGGGCCTTTTTACCTTGTTAGCCGATCCGCTCTGCCAGGGACACAATGATGCCCTCCGGACCGCGGACGTAGGCCATCCGCCACATCTGCTCGTACTGGCCGATCCCGCCCACCAGCCCGTAGCCGTCTGCGGCCAACTGCTCCAGGGTCGCCTGGAGGTTGTCCACCTCAAAGGACACGTTGCGCAACCCCAGCTCGTTGGCCATCGCGTGCGGCGACCCGGGCTCGTGTTCCGGCCGGACAAAGCTCGAGAGCTCCAGCCGGGTACCGCCGTCCGGTGGGCGCAGCGTGACGATCCGGCTTTGCGAGCCGGGAATGCCAATCACCGTATCCACGAACTCACCCTCCATGAACATCGGCCCGCCCTCAATCTCCAGGCCCAGCCCGACGAAGAACGCCGTCACCAATTCCAGGTCCGCAACGGTGATGCCGATATGGTCAAAGCGTTTTACAGGTGACATCCGGTCTCCGTCCTCGTGCTGTCCCTAAATCCTTCCGGGGTCAGCGCAGAATTTCCACGAGTGCAACCCAGGAGAAAACGACGGCGCCTATCAATGCCACGATCGTGGCAAGGGCCACCACGAGCAGTCCTGTGGGGACCGACAGTACGAGCAGCACACCGCCCACCAAGTAAATGACGAGCGGGAAGACGAAGGACGCGATGTGCTGCCTATCCCACTTCCGCGGCCGCCCCGCGCTGTCATCCTGAAGAATCGCCCGAGCCGCCAGGGCAGCGATAACCCCTCCCACCAGGGTGCCGACCAGGACCTCGGTGCCGAACGCCCATAGCGGCTGGCCAGGGATCAGCGCAGCACACGCCAGGACAACACCAAGGATCAGCGCAGACACGGCGGCTCCTGCACGGGCGGCAAGGCCCCGCGACTCCGCGATCTGCTTGATGTTCACCGACAGCGCCACGATGAGCAACCCGCCCAAAGCCGCGCCGGCTCCGGCGATTGCCACGTTGAACTCCCCCCAAGAGGCAAGGGCCGTTTCCATAGGTTCAGGGTAACGACACCTCATCGGCTGGTGGAAGACCTATCCGGGGCCGCGGATCGCGGGCGCGCCGGATTCCTGCCGGAGTGGCTGGTGGAGAGCTATAGGCTGTGCCGATGGACAGGTGGAAGGAACGGCGGCGGACAGTTTCCTCCCAGGGGGCGGAACTGGCAGTTTTTGAGTACGGCCCGGATCCCTCACCGGAAATCCCCAGCCTGCTCCTTATCCACGGCTACCCGGACGACCACCGCGTGTTCCTTCCGCTCATCCGCGAACTCGCGGGAACATTCCACGTGATCGCTTACGACACCCGCAACGCCGGATCCTCATCTGCCCCGGGAGGGAAGGACAGCTTCTTGCTGGAGGCCTTGGTCAACGATCTGTACGCCGTGCTGGCCGCAACGAATACCTCGTCCGTTCATGTTGTGGGCCACGACTGGGGGTCCATCCAGGGGTGGGCAGCTGTCCAGGACCCCCGCGCGGCCGGGAGGATCAGCCGCTTCACGAGCGTGTCCGGGCCGGACCTGGGGCATGTCTCCTGGTGGATGCAACAGCGCCTGCGGCACCCGCGCGGCTGGTTCCAGCTGGTGGGACAGCTCCTGCGCAGCCAGTATGTTGCCGTGTTCCAGATTCCGCTGCTGCCCGAGGCGCTCTGGCGTTTTTTCCTCACCGGCTCCTATGAAAGGGCTGCCGGGCGCACGATTGGCGACAACCCTGTCCGCGGGCTGGCCCTCTACCGGGCAAACTTTCCCGGCAGGCACGAGCCCCCGGTCCGGGTTTCGATTCCGGTCCAGGTGGTGGTTCCCGTCAAGGACCCGTTCGTTTCGTCCAGCCTTACGGAGGGCCTGGAGAACTGGGTGCCAGACCTTACTGTGACAAGGGTGGACGGCGGGCACTGGTGGCCGGAAACCCACGCTTCGGACTTCGCGAAGGTGTTGCAGGCAACACACCACAACACCCGGAAGACTTAGCCAAGACCCGGCACTAGTCGAAGGTCAAGGCCGTCACCGTGGCTGCCGCCTCGACCGTCCTGCGCCTTCGCAACACCACGATGAGCGCGGCCGCGCCGGCCAGCACCAGTCCGGCGGCTCCCACCGCGACCGCGGGAAGCGCAGCCGCGGAAGCACCCCCGGAAGGAGTGGCTGCATCAGGCAGCGGCGACGTCCCGCCGTCGGCATCTGCCCCTGACCCTCCGCCGTCGATAACGGTGAGGGACTTGCCGCCCCGGTTGACCACCACCACCGAGCCATCCGCCGCAACAGCCAGGCGGCCCGGGTCTTCCCCTACCGGCACCGTCTCCGCTACTGAATTCGCGCCTGGCGGTATGACCGAGACCGTGTTGTCCGCACTGTTGGTCACGTACACCGTGCCGTCCGGCGCGGTGGCCACCTCCTGCGGCTCGCGGCCCACCCGGATCCGCCGCGCCACTGTGGTCCCGCCCGGCTCAATGACAGCGACGTCGTTGGACAGGACGTTGGCCACGTAAACAGTCCCGTCAGGGGCGGCCGCAATCCCGTGGGGAGCGGACGTCCTGCCGAGGTCGATGGTGTGCGAGGGACTGGCGGCGCCGCCCGGAATGACGCTGACGGTGCCTGCGTCCTGGTTGGCGGCATAGGCGGTGCCGTCCTTTGCCACGGCAACCTCCACAGGATGATGGCCGGCGCCCATAACCCGGTCCACCCGCCTCCCGCCAGGCATAACCACTGACACAGTGCCTTCGCTGCGGCTGGCAACGTACAGTGCCCCGTCCGGCCCCGCCGTCAGCCAGTGTGTCCCCTGCGGCAGCGGGATGGTGAAGGACACGTCTGAGGCGCCGGGGGCAACCACACCCAGCTCGGTCTGCATCTCCTCCGTAGTCTGGACCACGTAGAGCGACCCGTCCGGCGTCATGGCCACGGACGTAGAAAACCTCCCAACGCTGATGTGCCGGGAAGCGCTCGTCTCCCCCGGCTCGTAGACGCTGATACCGCCTGTCCAGTTGTAGTCGCTGACATAGACAGCGCCGTCTGGACCTGCCGCCACTCCCAGGGGCTGTCCGGTGACGGAAATCGTTTGTGGGTCATCGGCAGACGCCGGAGCGGCCATGACGGCGGACGCGAGCAGGAGCGCGGCAGCGCCGGCCACGGAGGCCCTAGCGGTGCGCTTTATCGGACCGACGTTCACGTACTTCCCCCAAAACTGTGGCCGACCCCCGCGGCAACCCTCCGATCCTACCGGCACTGCCCGTTCCGGTATTCCGCCCTGCCTAACACCCGTCCACACCAAGGCCCGGCAATTGGGTAGTGTCTGTCCATGGACGGCGATACCCTGCTGAATTTTCTGTTGGTCCTCTTTTTTGTGCTGCTGGGCGGGGTGTTCGCCGGCACGGAAATGGCGCTGGTATCCCTGCGCGAGAGCCAGGTGCGCCGGATGGAGAAGTCAGGCAAACGCGGTGCCCGGATCGCGGCGCTGGCCGGGAACCCCAACAGGTTCCTGTCAACGGTCCAGATCGGCGTGACGCTGTCCGGCTTCTTCTCGGCCGCCTATGGCGCCTCCACCATCGCCCCGGATGTCGAACCCCTTCTGGCCGGCGTCGGTTTCGGCGCCGCGGCGGAACCTGTCTCCTTCATCGGGATGACGCTGCTGGTGGCCTACCTCTCCCTGGTTCTTGGCGAACTCGTGCCCAAGCGCCTGGCCATGCAGAGCGCCGTCGGCTTCACCAAAGTCCTCGCCCCTCCCCTGGGCGTGCTGTCCGAAATCATGCGGCCCGCCGTCTGGCTGCTGTCCGTCTCAACGGACGCCGTCGTACGGCTGTTCGGCGGTGACCCGAACGCCAGGCAGGAGAGCGTCAGCTCTGAGGAATTATGGGACATGGTGGCCGAGAGCGACATGCTGGAAGAAGACAGCCGCAGCATCCTCTCAGACGTCTTCGCCGCCGCGGACCGCTCCCTCCAGGAAGTCATGCGCCCACGCACCGACGTGACGTTCATCAACGGCAACCTCACCATCGCCGAGGCGTTCAGCATGGTCAGGGACGGGCCGTTCTCACGCTATCCGGTGATCGACAAGACGCCCGACGACGTCCTCGGCTTCATCCACGTCCGTGACCTCGTACCCCTCAACGGGAAGCACGACGACGGCCAGGTGCGGGACATCGTCCGGGAGATCCTTCCGCTGCCGGGCACCAACAAGGTGCTGCCGTCACTGCAGCGCATGCGCCGGCTGGGCCAGCACATCGCCCTGGTGGTGGACGAATACGGCGGCACGGACGGCATCGTCACGCTGGAGGACCTGGTGGAAGAGCTGGTGGGTGAGATTTACGACGAGTACGACGCCGGCTCGGCTGCGGAGAACCGTGTCACCAAGGCCGACGGCTCGGTGGACGTCGACGGCGGGTTGATCCTTCAGGAGTTCGCCTCGGCCTCCGGAGTCGAGCTGGCCGAGGGGCACTACGAGACGGTGGCCGGGTTTGTGATTGACCGGCTGGGCCGCCTGCCCCGCATTGGTGACAGCGTGGAAGCGGACGGCCATGTGCTGACGGTGACGGCGATGGACCGGCTGCGCGTTTCCCGGATTCGCGTGACGCCCCGTTCCGTGGAACCTGGTGCTCCGGGTCCGCCGAAGTCCTGATCCGTTGGCCTACCGGCTCCGGGATCAGGCGGTGACGTCCCGCCGGCGAAGGGAGTAGGCGGCGATGGCGGCGCCTGCGGCGGCAACGATTATCAGCCCCAGCGCCCCTGCCTGGTTAAATGCTTCCACAGGCATGGCGGACGAGTGCCGGAACGGGCTCAGGTCCTGCAGCCATACCGGCAGGGCGAACAGCTCACCGAACTCGCCCACAATGATTCCCGCCGCAAGCATCCCCCACCCGAGCAGGATGGCGAGCCGGGGTGCACCCGCAAACGCAACCGACGCGGCCGCCAGGAACACCAGTGCTGCGGGAACATGCGCCAGCGCCGCCGGAACCAAGGACCAGGCCGGACCGTCCGAGGTGCCGGACAGCGCCAGGCCGACGGCGGCAGCGACACCAGCGGTAGTGGTGACGGCCGCTGCGGACAAGGCACCGATGACCAGGTTCGCGCCAAGCCAGCGGACCCGGGTGACCGGCGCGGAGAGCAGGAGCTCCGCCCGGCCTTCGGCCTCCTCCGCCCGCAGCCGCAGCACCGCCTGGATGCCCGCGGCCGCCGCAAACACCCCTGCCACCCCAAGCAGGGCGGTGACGAAAATGTCGATCAGCCCTGCCCGGCCGCCGGGAACAAGCCGGGCAATGAGGTCCCTCAGGGGCGCCAGGCCGGACACGGTCTCGGAGACGGCCGGCCCTAGGGCACCTGCCACTGCCCCCAGGATCGCCGCCCCAACGCACCAGCCGGCCACTACTCCCCGTTGCAGGCGCCAAGCGAGGCCAAAGAAGGAGGTGCCGCCCACCCCTGCCCGTTCCCTGCCCGGGAGCTCGGGCAGCATGCTCGCCCCCAGGTCCCGCCGTCGTCGGATGAGCACCGCAGCAGCCCCCAGAGCCAATCCGGCAGCAAGCGGCACCAGCAGCGCGGACAGGTCCGGGGCAGTGAACGGCCGGGAGCGCTGGCCCCAGCCAATGGGCGACAGGAGCGACGGCCAGGCACTGGTCACGTGCAGCAGATCCGCCGCTGGAGTGCCCAACGCGTCCCCGACGCCGCGGAGCAGATAGGCCACACCCACAAGGCCCGCGGCAGCCCCGTTCGCGCTCCTGCCCGAGGGCAGGACCTGGCCAACCACGGCCGCGAGACCAATAAAGAAAACGCCGACAGCCCCGACGGCGGCAGCGGCGGCCACGGCACCGGCAGCCGGCAGTCCAGCCGCGACGAAAGCAGCCGCAACAAAGGCGGCCAGCAGCAGATTCGCGGCCGCACCCAACAGAAGCGTCGCCGCCAAGGGTGCCGTTCGCGCCACCGGAACCGCCCCGAGGAGTTCGGCCCGTCCAAGGTCCTCGTCTGCGCGGGTGTGCCGCACCACCAGGAAAGTGCTCATCAGTCCGGCCAGGACAGCCGTGAAGGCGTAACCCTGGAAGAACACCACGGCACCAACGCCGGTCCCGTCCGGCAGGCCGCGCAGGAAGAGGAAGGCCGGGTTCGATGCCGCCAGGGCCAGGATCGCAGCCTGCGCCGCCTCGTCCCCGAACTGCGTGGCGACAGCCGTTGACGTGGCAAAACTGAGCAGCGAGATGCCCAGGATCCAGACCGGCAACGTAACCCTGTCCCGGCGCGCCTGGGACAGGACCAGCCGCAGCATGCCGCCCATCACTTGACCTCGCTGTCCACACGGTCAGTGCCGCCGTCACCGTAGTGGCGCAGGAACAGGGATTCAAGGGACGGTGGGGCCACCGACAGGCCGCTGACTCCCGGTTCCGCGATGCCGGCCAGGACGGACCCGAGGTCCCCGGCGTCGGCATCAAACTCCGCTGCTCCATCAGCGATGCTGACGCCATGCGTGCCAGGCAGCGCCGCCAGCCGTGCCGGATCAGCGAGGCCCGTCACGCGGAAGTGTGTGCGCTGCAGGTGCCGCAATTCGCCGAGCGTCCCGGTTTCCACGGTTGCTCCCGACCGGATAATGGTCACGCGGTCGCAGAGCTGCTCCACCTCGCTGAGGATGTGGCTGGACAGCAGCACAGTAGCCCCGTCCCTGCTGACTCTTTCGATCTGGCGGCGGAACACCGCGTCCATCACCGGGTCCAGTCCCGCGCTGGGCTCATCCAACAGGTACACGCGCGCGGGCCGGGCGAACGCTGCAATCAGAGCCACCTTTTGCCGGTTGCCCCGTGAGTAGGTCCGCGTTTTCTTCCGCGGATCGAACTCGAACTCCTCGATCAGGTCGCGGCGCAGCTTCCCGTCTGCGCCGCCGCGGAGGCCGGTGACCAGATCGATGACTTCCCCGCCCGACAGGTTGGGCCACAGGCTTACATCACCCGGGACGTACGCGATCTCCCGATGCACCGCGACAGGGTCCGCCCAGGGATTTATCCCATGGACCCGCGCTGTTCCCGCAGTAGGGCGGATAAGCCCCAGGAGGATCCTCAGCGTAGTGGATTTGCCGGCGCCGTTGGGGCCGAGGAAGCCGTGGACCTCGCCCGGGTTCACGATCAGGTTCAGGCCATTCAGGGCCCGGGTCCTGCCAAAGTTCTTGACCAATTCCCGCACTTCTACGACGGGTTGTGCTGCTGAATCCATCTGCGTCCGCTCCTCAGGTCGTCATACGAACGCCCGAGGCGGCGCCGGGGCGTTCCGCAGGCATCGCCTACGGGCCGACCAGGCTTCCCGGCTCTCCGATCCACAGCATACAAGCGCAGGAACGGGCTAGGAAGACCGCACCATCCTGTTAGCCGCCAGTCCGCCCGCAACCCGTCCGGGGCCGCCGGCTGTCATGCCACAAGCTTGGCCACCAACTCCCCGCGGCTGCCCACGCCCACCTTCCCGTACAGCGATTTCAGGTGGTCATGCACGGTGTGCGGGGAGATGAACAGGTGCCGGGCGATGTCCGCTGTCGGGTTCCCGGCCAGCACCTCCAGGCAGACCTCGCGCTCGCGGGCGGTGACCCCGTAGGCCATCAGCAGCAGGCCGGCCAGGTCGTGGGTGGTGGCCGGCTCCACTGTGACCACCATCTGCCCGGGATTGTCACCGGTGATTAGGCGGCTGGCCTGCAACACTACCCAGTTGTTCCCGGCGTCCCGCATCCTGGCCCGGGCCGTTCCAGACGCGGCGGCGTGCGCCTGCGCCATCACCGAGTACAACGTCATGCTGAACCGGCCTGGCGCCGCCTCCTCCACTTCGGCCAGCCATTCTGCGGCGGCGGTGGTGGCCGCCCGCAGCTCGCCGTGCTGCCCGGCCAGGACGATCACCGGCCCGACGGCGGCTGGCCCCGTCTGGTGCCGTACCCGTACAGCGATCCTGGTTGCCGCTGCCAGGGTTGCCGCCACTGCGCGCAGGAACTCCACCTCGCGGTCCGTGAAGTCGCGGCCGGCGTCCCGGAAGATGCTTCCGACTCCCCAGCACGCGTCGTCTATCCGGAATGCTGCGCGCAGCTCATGTTCCAGCCCTTGCGGCTTCAGCAGTTCGTTGATCCGGACGCTGCGGACCACATCCCGGTGCGGGGCGTCCGAGATCCTCGCGACGGGCTGGGGCCGCCGCAGCAGCTCAACGAACCTGTTCGGTTCCTGGCCGGTGTACTCGGTCTCGGCGAAGCGGAGGGCGTACTCCTCGTACTCGGCCTCGCCCACGGGCCACGGCCGCCAGTTGGTTACGGAGGTCATCACCAGGGTCTCGGGGTCGACGGCGGCCCAGCAGCCCTGCTCGAACGGCACCTCCCGCTGTACGACGGCGAGAGCCGAGGCGTGCAGGTCGGCCGGGTTCATTCCGCTGGCGGCGAGGGCGGCGATGTCCCGCCGGGCATGCTCAGCGCGCTCCTCCCACATAGCTCCAGTATCCGCCCACGGGGTGGCAGTGCAATCCCCTAATTTGGGGGTTCCTCACGCACCCCGGAACCCCCGGCGCGGGGATCGCGGCCGGTCGCGCCGGCGTCGTACTTTTTCTTTATGAACGCCGTCTCCCAGATTTTCGCGGTACTCGCCGCCGTGGTCTACATCGTGGTGTTCCCGCTGGAAAGCTTCCTGATGCACCGGCCGGGGGCGCAGAAGTTCCTGAGCACCCCGCCGCAGAATGTTCCGGCCGTGATGATGTGGGCCATTCCCACAGGGTTCCGCAACCTGGTAATCGGCCTGGGGGTACTCGCCGGGGTGATGGCGGTGAACATCGGCTATGTGGTGGTGGGCTACACCCTGGTGATCTATTGCTGCCTGAACATGGTGCTGACCGCTCCGGCCATGTTCCTGGCGGACATGCAGGGCCACTACCCCCGGAAGGGCGACAGCATCCCGGGTACCCTCGGCGCCACTGTACCGGCCCTCATCGCACTGATTACATTGCCGCTCTGACCTGGCCCTGCCTGCTACGCCACCGACGCCGTGGACACTCCCGGAACAGAGTATCCACGGCTTTTTCAAGTTGCCGGTGACTGGCGCTCGCAGGCGACGCCATCGAAGTCACCATCCAGTCACGCCCCGATGGCTGGTGGGCAGAGGCTAGGTGCGCTGGGACAGGTTGAGGATGTTGCCCTCACTGTCCAGGAACCAGGCGGACTTTCCCCAATCGTCGGTGGCAAGGCCGTCCTCTGTCTTCAGGCCGGGCTGGTCGTAATCCTCAAACACAACACCACGGCTCCGCAGTTCCTCCATCTCCCGTTCGATGTTGTCCGTCTCCCAGCCCATCTGGGTGTTCTTTGCTGTCCCTGCGTTGTCTGTCTGATAAATCAGGAAGCCCGTTCCGTTGCCGCAGCGGTACAGGAGGCTGTACTCCTCCATGGCTTCCGAGGACTCAAGTCCCAGCTTGTCGCGGTAGAAATCCCTCGCCCGGTTGATGTCCTTCGCCGGCAGGACAGCCATGATTGCAGAATCCTTGAGCATGATGATCCCTTTGTGCATTTATTCGCGTTGGCGGCGATGCTCTCCCCCGTTCGCGGTTCCGGAACAACAGAAACGGACCCGCGTAGCCGTCCGTCCGCCGAGTGTCAGGGCGGCCACCTGGGACTCTGAAGCGCCCCGCCAGCCGTCATCGGCGCGAGGGTCCCCGAAGCTTACGTGCCCATTATGGAACTGTTTGAAGGTGACGGAAATAGGTTTTGTCCTCTTTCCCGCTGCTGCTGCCAGCCTTAGAGTTTCGACAGGCCCACCTGCCGGACCTATTACCGGAGCACCTTGGGAAAGGAATTGCGGTGGACAAGTCAGTCCCGCTGGAGCGCATGGTGTTCTTCAGTGACGCGGTCTTTGCCATCGCGTTGACCCTGCTGGCCCTGGACCTGAAACTGCCGGTGGGAATCCCGCCGGAGCGCCTAAACGTTGAACTGGTAGGCGCTCTCCCGGAGCTGTTCGCCTTTGTGCTGTCCTTCATCATCATCGCCCGGGTGTGGATGTCCCATCACACCGATTTTTTCCGCATCCGGGAGTTCAGTTCACGGCTGGCCTGGCTGAACATGCTGCTGCTGTTCTTCATCGTGATGCTGCCCGCCACCACGTCGGTGCTGAGCGACTACGGCGGCAATCCGAGTCCGTGGCCGAGCGTGCTCTACGCGGCCACAATCTCCGGCGTCTACTTCACCCTGGCCGGTATGTGGAGTTACGCCTGGCGCAAGGGCCTGACAGATGACACGGTGGATGACCACGAGCACCGGCGGGTGTTCCGGGCCCGGATGACGGCGCCGGCGGTGTTCCTGCTCAGCATCCCGGCCGCGTTTTTCCTCACCAGCAACACACCGTATTTGTGGTTCCTGATTGTGCCCGCCGCCCTCATCTCCCGGCGTCTGTCCCGCCGCAAGGCAAACGTGGGGTAATAACCGCGGACACTCTGGAAGAGTTCGTATGCTGGCCGCTGAGTCCCGCCGTCGGGATCCCTTGCCCGTCCGTTCCCTTAGGCCTTGTCGCGGGCTTCCCGCAGATGCTGTTCAAGTTTAGCCTCCGCGTCCCGCCGCCGGTAGCCGATGGAGCGGGCCTGTTCAGCCGTGGGATGGCGGTGCTCCCGCTCCCAGGCGTGGTCATTTACCCCGGTTACAGGCACGGCGTCATTGTCCAGTTGGTTGTTATCACCCATACCGGATGGTCTCACACACGCGGGCGCGCGAACAGGCCAGCACGCAGTCGCCGCAGACATTAGGGGGAACGGGCGGCGCGACTGCCACCGGCCCCGGCTGCCGCCTTCCGCCGGATATCGGCCGGCTTCGGCTGTGTCAGAGGTACTGGCCGGGAAGCTCGACGTCGTCTCCCGGGTTTGGTTCCCCGCTCGCGCTCTGCCCGGGAGTGCCGCCCTCCAGCAGGACAGCCGGCAGGCTACCGGGTGGATCAGGGAGGGGAAGCTGCAGGGGTGCCAGCATCTGCTGCGTTGCTGCCTGCCTCGCTTCAAGGCTCGACTGGATGTCCTGCACAAGACCGTCAATCCACCCGGAGAGCTGCGCCTGTCCGATCCGCAGTTCTTCCTGCGACACGGAAGATCCACTGGTCAGCGGCTGCCACAGCCGCTGCAGTTCAGCTGCCGGGCCCGGCGCCAGGCCGTCCCGGAGTTCCTCCACGGAGCGCTGGTGAACGTGCGCCAGCCTTACCCTTGCGTTGTCATTGAGCGGTCCGGTGCGCACTTCGTCCAGGAGCCGGATGAGGCTGGTCCCGACACGCACCACCTTCGCCGGGTCTTCGGCCAGGCCTCCGAGCAAGCTGCCGGCAAGGCCGTCGCCGCCGTGATCATGGGGCGCGCTTTCGGGTCCGGTACTCATGGTTCTTCCTCTCAGTCCGCATGACCGTTTCCGGATGGGGTTGGTACGGCCCAGCAACGCCACGAACGCGGAGGCATCACGGTAAGCCTACTTACTATAGGCCTTGTGGCCGCATTGTTGCGCCAAAGCCCCTAGCCGGCATCCGCAGTTCACGACGTGTTTAGACGGCGGGCGCCAGGTTTCTCTGAACCCTTGGCGCCCCTGGTGGCTACTTTCGGATTTCCGCCACCCGCAGCCGGACCATCCCCGCCACTACGTCATCAGGTACGGGGTGGTCGGGCGTGAACCGGACGGTTCCCTTGGACAGCGAGTATCCACCGAGCTGAGACGCGACTGCCTCCACCACTGCGGGCGAGAACGGGAAGATGGACAGGTGCCTGGCTGCCGCCACCACACTAATCAGGGGCTTGCCGTCCAGCTTCAGGGCCGGCATCCCGTAGCTCATACCCTCCTCGGTGTCCGGAGCGATGCCCCGAGCAACGTCTATGACGCGCTGAAGGCAGCTTTTGTCCGGCTCGGACATCGCTGCGAGGGAATCATCAACAGCACCCATTCGGTCATCATAGCGCCGCCAAGCGCGGACGACGGCGGACGTCTCCGCCTGCTCTCGGCCCCTTCCCCTCCCGGCTTCACCACGGAATCATAGGCTGTGAATTCGCCTTCATTTTGCAAAGGCGCCCCGCGGAAGGAGTTCAAGGATGAGCTACGAAACGGACCCCCGGGTGGACGACTACATCAATCCCCTCCCGCCCTGGCAGCAGGATATTTGCCGGAAGGTGCGCGACCTTGTCCACGCTGCAGATCCGGGCGTTGCGGAAACCATTAAACGGACTGTTCAGCCGTACTTCGTCCTGCAGGGCAACATCTGTGCGCTGCTCGCTGCCAAGGACCATGTGAACGTTTTCCTGTACGACGGCGGAACCGCCCCCGACCCGCATCACATCATCACCGCCGGCCACGGCAACAAGACCGGCCGGACAATCGCCTACCACGAGGGCGAACCCATCAACGAGGAAGCCCTGCTGGAGATGTTCCAGGCGATCATAGCCAACAACCGCGCCGGCGGCTGGCGGAAAATCAAGGCGGAGCAGTAGGCGCCCCGGTTCGTCCCCTGAATAGAGCAGGGAATACCCGAGGGACTTTCCTGCCGGGTGGTGACGCACCTCAAGGTTCCGGTCCTTGTGGCCCCGCCGATGACGCAGCATACTTATTAGCAGAACTAATTAGCATTGCTAAACATCTTCGGGAGGCGCATCGCGGGCGTGAACACCAAAATCAAGGACTCAGAAGCTGCACAATCAACCAGTGCCGACAACCTGGCGATAGACCTTCGTACGGCCGTGATGCGCACATCCCGCAGGCTCCGCGTGGAAGCAACCGGCGATGTCATTACCCCCGGCCAGTACACGGTGCTGGCCCAGTTGGACGCCAACGGGGCGCAGACCCTCCGCGCACTCGCCGAGCGGGAGCACGTGCAGGCCCCCTCCATGACACGGATAGTCAATGCCCTGGCAGAGCAGGGCTTCGTGTCCAGGTCCGCAAATCCCGACGACGGCAGGCAGGTCCGCGTGGAGATCACCGATGCGGGCCGTGCAGTACTGGCCGAAGCCAGGAACCAGCGGACAGCGTGGCTGGCCCAGCGGGTTGCGGGCCTGAGCGAAGAGGACCGGATTGTCCTCAGCCGCGCGGCGCACCTCATGCAGGAGATGAGCGGCAAATGAACGCCATGTTCCGGGCTTTGGAAAACCGCAACTACCGAATCTGGGCCGGCGGGGCGCTGGTATCCAATGTTGGTACCTGGATGCAGCGGGTGGCGCAGGACTGGCTGGTGCTCACGGTCCTCACGAACCACTCGGGGGCCGCGGTGGGCATCACCACTGCCCTTCAATTCCTTCCCATGCTGCTGCTCGGCCCGTACGGCGGAGTGCTGGCGGACCGGTACCGAAAGCGGAAAATCCTGCTGTGGACGCAGGTTGCCATGGGACTCACCGGCTTGGCGTTGGGACTCCTGGTGGTAACCGGCACCGCCCAGCTGTGGCACGCCTACCTGGCAGCCCTCTGCCTCGGAATCGCCGGTGCCATTGATGCACCGTCCCGCCAGGCGTTCGTTTCGGAGCTTGTGGGACAGGACAAGATCTCCAACGCGGTGGCATTGAACTCCGCTTCGTTCAACACCGCGCGCCTCACCGGCCCCGCCATCGCCGGTTTGCTGATCGCCTGGGTGGGCACCGGCCCGGTGTTCCTGATCAACGCCGCCAGCTTCGCCGCCGTCATCATCTCACTGTTCCGGATCCGCACTCCGGAACTGGCCCCCGCTGCCCAGGCCAGCCGCGGGAAACACCAGGTCGCCGAAGGCGTGCGCTACGTCCGCCGAAGGCCCGATCTCGTCCTGATCATGGTCCTGGTGGGTATCCTTGGGGCCTTCGGCATGAACTTTCCCATCATCAACGCGCTGATGGCGACCGTCGAGTTCGGGATGGGCCCCGGCGGGTTCGGGCTGCTCGGCTCCATCATGGCGGTGGGCACACTGGCCGGCGCGCTGCTCGCCGCCCGCAGGGCGGGGCCGCGGGTGCGGTACCTGCTCGGCGGGGCACTCGGGCTCGGGTTGTTTACACTCCTGGGGAGCGTGTCGCCGTCGTTCTGGTTGTATGCGGCGGTGCTGATCCCTGTGGGCTTGGCGTCCATCACATTTTTGAACAGCTGCAACACCAGCATCCAGCTCTCGGTGGAACCCCAGTTCCGGGGGCGTGTACTGGCCCTGTACCTGGCGGTTTTGCAGGGCGGAACAGCCGTGGGGGCGCCGCTGATGGGCTGGATCGGCTCGGAGTTCGGCGCGCGCTGGTCCGTGGCGGCCGGCGGTGCGGTGGTTCTGGTGACTGCGCTCTTCGCCGTGATCGTGGTCAGCCGCCGGAGCAGCATGAGCCTCCGGGACAATCTCCGGATTGTGTTCCGGAGGCGGCGCCAGCCCGCCCTCTAAGAGCGGCGTGCTGTCCGGCGCGTTCGTTGGCGGGGAAAGAGAACTGCCCTTCATTTCCCTGCTGCGGCGATGGCCCGGCGGACTGCCCTGCCGGCCACGGAGACCAACGGCACCAGGCACACCAACGTGACAATCGTGTTCGGTTCGAATACAGCTCTTCCCTTGATGGTGCGGTAAACACCGAGCGGGAGCACTGCTCCCCCGCCGCCGCCGCCGGACGGGCCGCCTTCGGATTCGCTGCCGCCGCCGAAACCAAACCAGACAAGCGCCACCGGGATGATCTCCTCCCCGCCCACGTTGAGAGGATCCCCGTAAGCCTTGGAAACACCCATATTCCTGAAGGTCTCCGCGAGGGAGGCCAAGGTATCAGCCATGGACTGATTTTACCGCCGGCGCAATGCCGCGCCCCTGACGCACTCTGCGGCTCACCGGATTATCGGCCGGCGCGCTGAGGCTGGCCCAGCACCACATTCACCGGTTCCTTACCGTCCAGCATCAGCCCGATCTGCTGCCTGATCAGCCGGACCATCCGCGGGAACATCGCCGAGCTGGCCCCGCCCACGTGAGGTGTGATCAGCACGCCCGGGGCAGTCCAGAGCGGGTGTCCGGCCGGCAGCGGTTCCGGGTCCGTGACGTCAAGAGCAGCCCGCAAACGGCCCGACGAGGTCTCCGCCAGCAACGCCTCCGTGTCCGCCACCGGGCCGCGGGCAACGTTCACCAGCAGGGCGCCGTCGGGCATGGCAGCCAGGAACTTCCGGTCCACCAACTGCCGGGTCTGCTCGCTCAGGGGAACGCTGACCACCACGATCTCGTGCCGGGGCAGCTGTTCATACAGGGAGTCGATCCCGAATATTTTTCCACCGGAGTCCTCGCGCTCGCGGCTGCCCATCCGGGTGACTCCGGTTTCGAAGGGCAGCAGCCGCGCCTCGATGGCCTTGCCCACTCCCCCGTAGCCCACCAGCAGCACGCGCCGGTCGGCCAGGCTGGGCCGCTGGCTGTTGTCCCACGTCTCGCTGGCCTGGTTCCGCACAAAGTCTGACATTCCGCGCTGGCTGGCGATCATCATCCCGACGGCAAGCTCCGCCGTCGACGTCTCATGGACGCTCGCCGCGTTGGCAAAAACGGAACCGCTGGGCAAAACGTCCTCGACGCCGTCGTACCCGATGGACTGGCTTTGGATCAGGCCAATCTCCACAGACTCCAGCGCCGACAGCACCTCCGGCCCCCGCATATAAGGTGGCACCACGATGTCAAACCTCTCTGCGGGAGCAGGCCCGGCGAAGTCCCACAACAGGAACTCGACGCCGGCAACCGGCTCAAGCGCCTCCAGCAGTTTCTGGTCGGGCACAGAGACCCGCAGCGGGGCCGTCACGCTGCCAACCTCTGTTTACCGTCGGCGGCCACCACTACCTGCTCAGCTGGATTCATAAGGGCGAGTTTAGTACCGGGCTGCGTTCCGGACCCTCCCGACCAGCACGCTGGACCTACACACCCCACCGTGCCCCGAGTCAACTTCGACCCCTGCGCCGTAAGTTGGTAGAGGTTAAGGGATGCATGACCTTCTGAATCCCGCTCTGCCCTTCATTGCCGTCACGCTCGCTGTGGCCGCAGGTTTGGTCCTGTCCTGGCTGCTCCGCAAGCTTGTCCTTCGCCTTAACCGCGAACGTCCGGAGCTGCAGGCCACCTCCCGGGTGGCACGGCAGCCGTTACGCCTGGCCCTCTGTCTCATCGGCGTCCGGACCGCGCTGGGACTGACGGCCGGAGGTGAAGGCTGGCTTCCCGCCGTCGACCATCTGCTGGTGATAGCCCTGATTGGTTCGCTGGCGTGGCTGGCCGTGGCGGTACTGCTGATCATCGAAGCGGTGGTGCTGGGCCGTTACAGCGTGGACGTGGCGGACAACCGGCGGGCCCGCCGGCTTCGGACCCAGATGATCCTGGCCAGGCGGATCGGCGTGGCACTGGTGGTGGTCCTCGCCGTCGGATCTGTCATGCTCACCTTCCCGGCCATCCAGGCCCTGGGAGCCGGGCTGCTGGCCTCCGCCGGCGTGATCTCGATCGTGGCCGGCCTCGCCGCACAGACCTCGCTGGTGAACGTCTTCGCCGGCATGCAGCTGGCTTTCACGGACGCCATCCGCGTGGATGATGTGGTGGTGGTCCAGAAGGAATGGGGCCGGATCGAAGAAATCACCCTCACCTACGTGGTGGTGCACATTTGGGACGACCGGCGCCTCATCCTGCCCTCCACCTACTTCACCACTACACCTTTTGAGAACTGGACCCGCCGTCAGTCGGAGGTGATGGGCACCGTGGAGTTCGACCTCGACTGGCGCGCCCCGGTTGAGGACATGCGCACGGAACTGCGCACGGTCCTGGCCGGAACGGACCTGTGGGACCAGCGCGTGGGCATCCTGCAGATCACTGATGCCACGGGCGGGTTTGTCCGGGTGCGGATCCTGGTCAGCGCAGCGGACAGTGCAGCGCTCTTCGACCTGCGTTGCCTCGTCCGCGAAGCCATGGTCGCTTTCCTGCAGCAGGGCCATCCGGAGGCGCTCCCCCAGCAGCGCTGGACAGAGGCGGCGTCCGACGGCGGTCCCTCCTCCCGCCGTCAGCACCCGCTGCGCGGGCTGGGAACTTCCGCCCGGGACGGTTCGCGCGTTCCGGCAGATCCGCACGAATCGCAGCTCTTTACGGGTTCGATCGAGGCTGTGCAGCGCTCCCGCGCCTTCACCGGCCCGGGCGAGGACGTCTTCCAGGACCGGGACCAGACGATGGCGTCGAGGAACTGAAAACCCTTGATAGGTGACCGTATGGTCACCTATCATTGTTTCCATGGATGCCGTGTTCAAGGCACTCTCCGACCCCACCCGCCGGGATCTGCTCGACGAGCTCTTCCGGGAAGACGGGCAAAGCCTCGGTGCCCTCGAGGGCCGATTCGAAATGACCCGCTTCGGGATCGCCAAGCACCTCAAGATCCTGGAAGAGGCAGGCCTGGTAGTGACCCGCCGTCGGGGGCGTGAAAAGCTGCATTTCCTGAACCCGGTTCCCATCCGGCTCGTCCACGACCGCTGGGTGAGCAAATATGCAGAACCATGGGCCGCTGGCCTCAGCGACCTCAAATCCAGATTGGAAAGTCCCATGGAAAAAATCTTCGAGATCTATATCAAGACCACGCCCGAACGGCTCTGGGAAGCCATTACGGACAGCGAGATCCGCAGCAAGTACCAGTTCGGGAACACCATCGAGGCGGACTGGACGCCCGGCGGGCGCTTCACCATGAACAACACCAAAGCCGACGCGCCGCTGGGCGAAGGCGAGAACCTCGTGGTGGACCCGCCCCGCCGGCTGGTCCAGACCATGCGCGCACTGTGGGGTGAGGACGTGAAAGCTGAGGGAACCTCAAAAGTCACGTGGGACATCGAGCCCGTGGGCGATTCCTGCCGCCTGACGGTCACCCACAGCGACCTCCGGGAAGGCGCAAATGAGCAGCTCTACGGCGGCTGGCCGATGATCCTTTCCGGCCTGAAGACCTGGCTGGAAACCGGGGAGAAGCTCACCACTCCCGGGTCACTGCTGTACACCTGAGCTCACTGATGCACACCTCAAAACGGGCGACGGCGGGGGGCGCTAACCGGCCGGTGGCCGGTTGGTGCCGTCCTATCCCCTCCTCCGCAGGTCGCGCGTGGCCACCAGCGAGCCGCCGATGAACAGCACGCCCAGGACCACGATCCCGACGCCCGCGTAGAACCATCCGCCGCGGCCGAAGATCATCAGCGCCGCGCCAAGAATGCACAGGCCCTTAGCGGTGATATCCAGGTACAGCTGCGCCTTTGGAGAAGCCATAGCTCTACGATAAGCCCCGCGGATGCACCTCCGCACGGGCCGTGGAAGTCGCTACGCCTCGCACTGCCGCCACAACAGGCAGACCCCGAACGTCACCACGCAGAGGACCAGCATGGCAAGCACCATCCGGGCCCAGCTTTCCTGGTCCACGCCGGCCGCCGCGAAGACGCCGATCATCACGGTGGCGGCGATCGCGCCAACGTAACGGCAGGTTTGGTAGATGCCCGCCGCCACGCCCCGTTCCTGCGGCCGGGTGGAAACAAACATGCCCTGGTTCGTAGCGATGCTGACCGTTCCATACGGGACACCCATCAGTGCTGTCAGGACCACCACCAGCGGGATCACCAGGGTTCCGGTCAGCAGCCACATCAAGGCGGCCACGACGGTGAGGAGGACGACGCCGGCTATCAGCACCCGCCGCACCCCGAACCTTCCCATCGCCTTGACCGCCCACGGCGTGGCGATCACTGACATCGCAGCCAGCGGCAGCATCAACAGGCCAACCACGCCGGGATCGTACCCGCCCGCTTCCTGCAGCAGCTGGGGCAGACCGAAGAAGACGAAATAGTAGACGCTGCTGAACAGCGCGAAACCCAGGTACACCAGCATCAGCGGCCGGTTGCGGCCCAGCAGCCTCAAATCCAGGAACGGCCGGTTAAAGCGCAGCTCGCGCCAGGCGAACAGCGCGGCGATCGCTGTTCCGGCGGCCAGCATCCACCAGCGGTAGGCCGGTGCGACATTCAGCGCCGCCATCATCACCAGCAGCAGGGCCGCCACGAAGCAGAAGATCCCGGGGATGTCCGAATCCCTGACCAGCTCCGCCAGGCTGCCCCGTTCCCGGGCTTCATCCTTTGGGGCAGCCTGCCGGACGATCAGCAGCGCTGCGAGCGCAAGCGGAACGTTGATGAGGAACAGTGCCTCCCACCCAACGAAACTGACCAGCAGGCCGCCCACCACAGGCCCCACTGCTGCCGCGGACGTGTTGGCCATCTGGAGCCGGCCCAGCGGGCGGGCGGAGTCAACATTGGCTCGGTGCGCGATGGCTCCCACCATCACAACTGCGCTGGGATAAGCGGTGGCGGTGCCCAGCGCCATCACCGCCCTGGCCACGCAGAGCAGGGCAAAGTCCGGCGCGAGCGGTGCCAGGGCGCAGGTGACGGCCACCAGTGCCATGCCCAGCATGAACATCCGCCGCGGTCCGAACCGGTCGGCAAGCCTGCCCATCACCGGCTGGCCGGCTGCGGAGGCGAGGTAGAAGGATGTGACCACCCAGGTGACGGCGGCGACGTCCAGCCCAAAATCTCCGCGGAGCACTACCAGCGCCACGGCGATCATCGAGGAGTTGAGGGGATTCAGTGCCGTGCCCAGGCTCAGGCCGGCGACGGCCAGGGCAGTCCGCGGATTGTTGCTCACGGAAACAGTCTGGTGCACGCCGCCGCGCCGGCACGACTTTGGTGAACCGAGGGGGCTTTACTCACCAACCTGAACGGGCGGGAACAGTGATTGTTCCACAACTCCGGTGAGCTCGCGGATCACGTCCGCCTGCCCCGGCTCTTCCGTCCCCTCGGGGTTCTCCGTGTAGATGACCAGCACAAACGAGGAGCCCCGATAGCTCAGCACTGCTGCGTCGTGGAGTTCCCCGGCGAACTCGCCGTACTTATGGAACACCTTCACCCCGGCCTGCGACCCGGCGGGAATTAGTTCCTCGTTGTTGGTGTCCTGCATGTAGCCGAGCAACTGGGCAGTGTGGTCCGGGTTCAGCAGGTCCCCGGCATACAACTGCTTTAGGACCAATGCCATTTCGGCGGCCGTCAGCAGATTTTCCTGCGGATCGTAGGCGACGCCGATGGAGGCGGCGTACTCCGTTAACTGCGGGTAGCCCACCGCATCCATCAACAGCAGCCACGAATCGTTGTTGCTCTTGTTCACCATGGACTTGAGCTGGAACGAAGCGTCGTAGTCCCCCAGCGGCTCGTCCAGGGCCGCCTCACCGGTCTCGACGAGGTGGTAGTACGCCGCCGCAATAATGATCTTCGCGGTGCTGGCGGCCGTGAAGGCGTCCTGGTTACCGAAAGTCCTTGCGGCATCGCCGGACACGTCCGCCAGGGCAATCCCAACCCTGTACTCGTCATTCTCATCCAGGACGGACTGGATGCGGTCCTCCAGGGAAGCTGGAGCCACGGCAACAGGGGCTTCGGGGACAGCTGCGGGGACGGGGCCAGCCGGGCCGGAACCGGACCTAACGGCCGCAAACACCACGGCTGCGGTGATCAACAGGGCGGCAAAAGAGAACAACAGCGCCAGCGGCAAAGCCCGGAGTCCCTTCCGGGGGGTACGGAAGTGGCGTCCTGCCGCACGCAGCACTGGGTCGGCCGACATAGAACT
The DNA here is from genome assembly GCF_059089685.1 of Arthrobacter sp. sptzw42. NCBI lineage: Bacteria > Bacillati > Actinomycetota > Actinomycetes > Micrococcales > Micrococcaceae > Arthrobacter > Arthrobacter sp. sptzw42. The sequence continues at coordinate 22,033 of NZ_JBNHEX010000001.1, read as the reverse complement.
CCTGCAAACTCGAGCAACGAAAAAAGGCATCGGGCGCCCAGCGCACACCGATGCTAAGGATGCTGATTAAAGCACAGTAGGTTGGGAGCCGCCTGAGAGCTTGGTTAGCGGGTGCGGGCAGCCAACGCGGTCTCCAGGAATTCCAGGTGGGCGGGGACGGTGCGGACCGTATTCGCCGCGTATTGCGGGTGCTTTGTCAGGAACTTCTTGATGTAGGGGCACACCGGAACAATTCCGAATCCGGCACTTACCGTCTCGTCCAGGGCAACGGTGGCGAGCTGGCCCGCCAAACCTTGCCCGCCGTACTCCTCCTTGATCACAGTGTGGTAGAAAATCCGCTGGGGCGAGCCGGCGCCGTCGTAATCCTTGTAGGCTGCCTTGCCGATCACGGTCCCGGTGTCGAGGATTTCAAAGCGCTGACGGTCAGGGTTGTGGCGGACGGTGATCTGGCTCAAGGGGATCTCCTTCAATGCGGTGGTGTTGCTGCCCGTGCAAAGCCTAACCCGGGCCAGGCAGCCGTTATTTCCGCACCGGGGTCACCATGACCACCGTCCGCCGATCCGCCTCAGCTCAGGTACCCGTTCGGGTTGAGGACGTACTTGGTGGCCGCGCCGGCGTCGAACTCTGCGTAGCCCTTTGGTGCGTCTTCCAGCGTGATGGCCTTGGCGTTGACGTTCTTGGCGATGCTGACCCGGTCATGCAGGATGGCCATCATCAACTGGCGGTTGTACTTCATCACCGGGCACTGGCCTGTGGTGAAGCTCAGCGACTTGGCCCAACCGGTTCCCAGGCTCAGGCTTAGCGCACCCTTCTTGGCGGCTTCGTCAATCCCGCCCGGGTCGCCCGTGACGTACAGTCCCGGGATGCCGAGGGCACCGCCGGCAGCGGTGATGTCCATCAGGGAGTTCAACACCGTAGCAGGTGCTTCCTCCGCTTCCTTCCCGTGGCCGTGCCCGCGCGCTTCAAAACCCACGGCGTCCACGCCACAGTCCACTTCCGGTACGCCGAGGATCTGTTCAATTTGCTCCGCAGGTCCCCCCTTGGTCAGGTCCACAGTTTCACAGCCGAAGCTGCGTGCCTGCGCCAGCCGGTCCTCGTTAAGGTCGCCCACAATTACGACGGCGGCGCCCAGCAGGTGCGCGCTCGTCGCCGCTGCCAGGCCCACGGGTCCGGCGCCGGCAACATAGACAGTGGACCCCACGCCGACTCCGGCGGTGACGGCGCCGTGGTAACCCGTGGGGAAGATGTCCGACAGCATGGCCAGGTCCAGGATCTTCTCCATGGCCCGGTCCTTGTCCGGGAACTTCAGCAGGTTCCAGTCGGCGTACGGCACCAGCACGTAGTTCGCCTGTCCGCCTACCCAACCACCCATGTCCACGTAGCCGTAGGCGCTTCCTGGCCGGTCCGGGTTCACGTTCAGGCAGATGCCGGTCTTGCGTTCCTTGCAGTTCCGGCAGCGCCCGCAGGCGATGTTGAACGGGACCGAACAGAGGTCTCCGACCTTGATAAACTCGACATCGCGGCCCACCTCCACCACTTCGCCGGTGATCTCGTGGCCCAGCACCAGGTTTGGCGGGGCTGTGGTGCGTCCGCGCACCATGTGCTGGTCCGATCCGCAGATGTTGGTGGCCACGGTCTTGAGGATTACCCCGTGGTTAACGGGGCGGCCCACGTTCGCGGGGTTAACGCCGGGCCCGTCCTTGAGCTCGAAGGTGGGATAGTCAATGTCGATCAGTTCGACTTTCCCAGGCGCTTTGTAGGCAACGGCTTTGTTCCCTGTCATCTGTATCTCCTGTTGTCAGGCTTGCCGGGTGGGGCAGCCATGATTGAGTCGTGATGTACCCCTGCAGGCAGTGCACGGCGCCGATCTAATGGCGCTTCCTTGTTGCCGGGGATCAGGTGCGAACGCTCCTGGGCTGGGGTCTGCCCAGTCTAGGTGCGGTCAGGGAAGCTGATCCAGAGTCATAAGCGAGGGGCCTCTACCCTTTTTTCGATTAGGGGTTTTGGGAACCCGATGACTTCAGCCGCGAAGCCTTGTAGTGTCGGCCACGGGAACGCAGCAAACAGTCAAACCAACTCATAACGGGGAGCAAACCATGGCAGTCAGTGACGAAGAAGCACAAGTATTGGACCAGTGGAGCAACCGGCTTGCCCAGGCTCTGCAAATCCTGGACATGGACGTGGACAATGAACTGCTTCTGGACCTGGCCCGGAAGTCCGCGGAATCTGTCATCCACCCGGCGGCGCCGGTCACCACCTTCTTGGTGGGCTATGCGGCTGGACTGGATGCGGGCACTGGCAGCGCGGGCACGCGGGAAGCCTCGCGCGCCTCTGTGGAGAAGGCGGCCCGCGTTGCTTTCCAGCTTTGTGAAGACGGCCAGGACGGCGGCCCGGCCAGTAAGGGATGGGCGGACACCGCCCAATAACCGCCGGGCCCGGCCGGGTGCGCTATCCCGCTGCGGTGGGCTCCTCTTCAAGTACCTGCACGGGCTCAAGCCGCACGACCACAGCCTTGGACACGGGCGTCTGGCTGCCTTCTGCCACACTCTCCAGCGGCACCAGGACGTTGGCTTCCGGATAATAGGCCGCAGCGCATCCCCGCGCTGACGGGTAGGACACCAGACGATAGTTCCGCAGTACCCGCTCAACGTTGTCCGGATACACGCCGCGGACATCCACATGCTGCCCGTCCTCGAGCCCCAGTTCGGCCAGGTCCGCCGGGTTCACGAACACCACTTCGCGGCCCTTTTTGATGCCCCGGTACCGGTCGTTGTGGCCGTAGATGGTGGTGTTGAACTGGTCGTGCGAGCGCATGCTCTGCAGGATCAGAGTGCCTGCAGGCCGTTCCACATGCTCGAGTTCGTTCACGGTAAGCATGGCCTTGCCGGTGGGCGTGTGGAAGGTGCGCGAGTCCCGGGGTCCATTGGGCAGGATGAACCCGCCGTCCTGCCGGATTTTCCGGTTGTAGTCCTCGCAGCCAACCACCACGTGGGAGATATGGTCCCGGATCAGGTCGTAGTTCTTTTCGAAACCGCCCCAGTCAGCGGAGAGCTTGTTGCCGAGCACCCGCTGAGCAAGCCGGCAGACGATCGCAACCTCGGAAAGCAGCTGCGCTACTGGCTCAACAGTGCCGTGGGAGGCGTGCACCGCACAGACAGTGTCCTCCACTGAGACGAACTGGGGCCCGGACTCCTGCCGGTCGATCTCCGTGCGTCCCAGCGTCGGCAGAATCAAGGCCTCGGTCCCCGTCACGGCGTGGGAATGATTGAGCTTGGTGGAGATCTGGACCGAAAGATCCGTGTTTTCCATCGCCCTTTCAGCCTCATGGGTGTCTGACATGGCGCCCACGAAATTGCCGCCCATGGCTATGAACACTTTCATGCCGCCGTCGCGCATCTGCCGGATGGTTTCCACCGCATCCGCGCCATGGTCCCGCGGTGGTTCAAAGTTGAATTCCTTACCCAGGGCGTCCAGGAACGCCGGCGGCATCTGCTCCCAGATGCCCATGGTGCGGTCCCCCTGGACGTTGCTGTGTCCGCGGATGGGTGAGGCCCCGGCGCCGGGCTTGCCGATGTTTCCGCGCAGCAGCAACAGGTTGATGATCTCCTTGATGGTGGCGACGCCCTTTTTCTGCTGGGTAATTCCCATGGCCCAGGTGATGATCACCTTCTCCGCGCGGAGGTACCGGTCAGCCAGTTCGTCGATCTCCTCGGCACGCAGCCCCGTAGCCTCAAGGACGGCTGACTCGTCCAGTTCAGCAAGGTGCGCCCGGAGCTCCTCAAGCCCCTGGCAGTGTTCCTCAAGGAACTGATGGTCCAGCACGGTACCCGGATTCGCAGCCTCGGCATCAAGCACGCGCTTGGACACCGCCTGCAGCAACGCCATATCGCCGCCGATGCGGACCTGCAGGAACTGGTCGGCCAAATCCGTGCCGCGGCCTATGATTCCCTTGACCTTCTGCGGGTTCTTGTAGCGCATCAGGCCGGCTTCCGGCAGCGGATTGACCGCCACGATGTTTGCACCCGCTTCCTTGGCTTCTTCCAGGGCGGTGAGCATCCGAGGATGGTTCGTTCCGGGGTTCTGCCCCATGATGATGATCAGGTCGGCTTTGGCGAAGTCGTCGTAAGATACCGTGGCCTTGCCCACGCCGATGGTCTGGCCCATGCCCCAGCCGGAGGACTCGTGGCACATGTTGGAGCAGTCCGGCAGGTTGTTGGTGCCATACCCGCGGATAAACAGCTGGAACAGGAAAGCGGCCTCGTTGGATGTGCGGCCACTGGTGTAAAAAGTTGCCTCATGCGGGCTGGACAGTGACGTCAGCTTGTCTGCCATAATTTCGAAAGCCCGGTCCCAGCTGACGGGCCGGTAGTGGTCCTCACCGGCCGCTTTGTACACGGGTTCGGTGAGCCGGCCCTGCATGCCCAGCCAGTACTCGGACCGCTTCCGCAGTTCGCTGACAGGGTGCTCCGCCCAGAACTCCCGCGCGACAACAACGGGGGTGGCCTCCCACGTCACTGCCTTGGCACCGTTTTCGCAGAATTCGAACGTCTTGCGGTGGCCGGGGTCCGGCCAGGCGCAGCTCATGCAGTCGAACCCTTCCTTCTGGTTCAGCGCCAGCAGCGTCTTCGCGGACCTTTCCAGGCCCATGTGCTTAATTGCCGGCTGCATGGAGTGGTAAACGCCGGGCACTCCCGCCGCCCACGACTTAGGGTGTCCGGTCACCTCAAGCTCGGACTCGTCGGCTTCTTCGACCTTCGGGTTTTTGCGCGTCACGGTGCACTCTCCTTGGCTGTCCCGGCCCCAAATGCCACAGCTTCTGCCGGCAGACCGGTTTCCTCCACAGTTGTTCAGGGTGGCCCGGAAGTCAAGGAGGGCGACGGGGAGCGGACGACAAGGAGGGGTGGTGGTCTGTCCACATAGCGGTGACGGGGACGACGGCGCTGCCCGGCCCGCGCTAGGCTGGGTACCTCGGCTGAAGCAAGCGGCCGCAGGAACCACTGTGCGGAGCCGCTCCCTAATGTCCGACGATCTTGCCCTCAGCGCCCTTGCGGCGTCCTCCTTTTCCCTGCCCCACCTGCACGATGGCCAGCTCGATGGCATCCGTGCCCTCGCGGACGGTCGTGATGTCCTGGCCGTGATGCCCACCGGGTACGGCAAATCAGCCATCTATCAGGTCGCTGGCCGGTACCTGCACAGCACAACGGGACGCCCCGCCGTCGTGGTTTCCCCGCTTATTGCCCTGCAGGAGGACCAGCTGGACGGCCTGGCCGCGGAACTGGGCGAAGGGGCCGCCTTCGCCGTCAACTCCTCCCGCACCGACTCCGAGGTTGATGCTGCCTGGCAGGCGGCAGAATCCGGCGAGGCAACCTTCCTCTTCCTGGCACCGGAGCAGCTGGCCAAGCAGGAAACCGTGGACCGCATCGCCAAGCTGGACATCTCCATGTTTGTAGTGGACGAGGCACACTGCGTCTCCTCCTGGGGCCACGACTTCCGGCCCGACTACCTCAACCTCGGCAGTGTCCGGGAACGCTTGGGCAACCCGCCGGTAGCAGCGCTGACGGCCACCGCGTCACCGCCCGTGCGCGATGAAATCTGTGAGCGGCTGGGCATGAAGGACCCGCTGGTCCTGGTCCACGGCTTCGACCGGCCCAACATTTCCCTCGACGTGATCCGCCACCAGGAGGACAAGGGCAAGCGCAAGGCTGTGCTGGAGCAGGTTGCGGCGCTGGCCCGGGAACAGGGTCAAGGGCTGCTCTACGCCGCCACCCGTAAGGACACGGAAAAGTACGCGGCCAAGTTCGAGGACGAGGGGCTCCGGGCGGAGGCGTACCACGCTGGCCGTTCCGCGGCAGACCGCGAGCGCATCCACGAGTTGTTCCTGGACGACCAGCTGGACGTGGTGGTTGCCACCACCGCTTTCGGCATGGGTATCGATAAACCCAATGTGCGGTTCGTGGTGCACGCGGACATCCCGGAATCCCTGGACTCCTACTACCAGGAAATCGGCAGGGCAGGCCGTGACGGCGAACCCGCGTCGGCTGTGCTGCACTACCGTGCCGAGGATTTGGGACTGCGCAAGTTCTTCGGCACCCACTCCCCCGATCCTGACTCTCTACTGGAGGTGCTGAAGGTCCTCAAATCCGCGGGCGCACCGGTGCCCAAGACCTCCCTGGCGGAGCTCAGCGGCTTCCCCGCCCGGCGGGTCACGGGCCTTGTGAACCAGCTCGAGGAGACGGGCGGCGTCACCACCGGCAAGCGGGGCATCCGGCTCACCTCCAAAGCCAAGCTGCCAACCTTGGTGGAGCGCGCCGTCGACATGGCCGAAGCCAGGCAACGGGTGGACCAGTCCCGGCTCACCATGATGCGCGCGTTCGCGGAGACGGACAGCTGCCGGCGGCAGTTCCTGCTCGGCTACTTCGGCGAAGACCTGCAGGAGCCGTGCGGCAACTGCGACGCCTGCGCCGAGGCTGCCAACCGCGCAGATGCGCCTGACGCGGGAGCACAAACCCACGACGGCGGCGCTCCAGAGGCCGCGGAACAGGCCGCGTCAGGCGCCGGGGAACCCTTCCCGCTCCAGTCCGCTGTGGTCCACAAGGAGTGGGGTCCGGGGCTGGTGATGCGGCACGAGGACGACGTGATTACCGTCCTGTTCGAACAGGAAGGGTACAAGACGCTGTCCCGCAGCGCCGTCGTGGAGCATGAACTCCTCAAGCCTGCTTAGCCGCCGCCCGCGCGGGTAGGCTGGAAGGACACTGACGACGAAAGGCCCGCCGCGTGGAAGTACCCTCCTATGTCTGGACCCTGACCATCGCAGGAATTGTTGGCCTGCTGGCCTTCGATTTCTTTTTCCATGTGCGAAAGGCCCACACGCCCTCGCTCAAGGAATCCGCCATTTGGTCCGCCATCTATGTGGGCATTGCGCTGCTCTTCGGTCTGGGGGTGCTGTTCTTCGGCGGGCCCACGATGGGCACGGAATACTTTGCGGGGTACGTCACGGAAAAGGCGCTGTCCGTGGACAACCTCTTTGTGTTCCTCATCATCATGGCCAGCTTCAGGGTGCCCCGCGCGGACCAGCAGAAGGTGCTGCTGTTCGGCATTGTTTTCTCGCTCATCGCCCGCACCGCGTTCATCTTCCTTGGCGCCGCGCTGATCAACAGTTTTGCCTGGGTGTTCTACATTTTCGGCCTCATTCTGCTCGTCACTGCCGGCAATCTGCTCCGCCCGAACTCCCACGACGACGAGTCTGAAGGCCTCGTGGTCCGGCTCGCCAAGAAGTTCCTTCCGGCGTCGGAACACTACGACGGCGACAAGCTCTTCACCATGGAAAACGGCAAGCGCGTCCTCACCCCGATGCTGCTGGTAATGGTGGCCATCGGCGGCACGGACATCCTCTTTGCGCTCGATTCCATTCCCGCAATCTTTGGCCTGACCCAGAACGTGTTCATCGTTTTCACTGCCACCGCGTTCTCCCTAATGGGTTTGCGGCAACTGTTTTTTCTGATCGACGGGCTGCTGGACCGGCTGATCTTCCTCTCCTACGGCCTGGCAGCAATCCTCGGCTTCATCGGGGTGAAGCTCATCCTGCACGCACTCCACGAGAACACTCTGCCGTTCATCAACGACGGCGAACACGTCAACGTGGTGGAAGTCAGCACCCAGGTTTCCCTGAGCGTGATCCTCGGCGTCCTCGTGGTGACCGTTCTTGCCTCCATCTTCAGCCCCAAGGGCAAGGCCAAGAACGCCGTGTCCGGGGCGCGGCGGCACGCCAACGAATACTTGGATCTCACCTACGAGACGGACATGGTGGAGCGCGACAAGATCTTCGCCCGTATGTGCCGCGAAGAGGCCGAGATCCGCAAGCTGCCCGAGAAGTACAAGAAGCTCGTCCGCAACGAGACAGAGTTCCTGGACCTGCTGCGCCGCGCCCATGCGGAGCACGACAAGGCCCAGGTGCGGGCGGCCGCAGACAGCTGACCTTTGCCGGGCGGGTTGCCGGGCGCCGTATTGTCAGTGCCTCTTGCTAGGTTGGATCCAGGGCCAGGGGAACCGTCTTCCGGCCCGGCTGTCGATGGGGAGGCCCCGTGTTTTTGCTCGAAGCTGCAGCGGCCGGCGCGCCACCGGACCTGGTGTTTTCCGCCAGCGATCTCGTGGCCGCCAGCGAGTGCGAGTACCGGACGCTCCGAATCCTGGACGAGAAGCTGGGGCGCTCCCCTAAAGCTGTCTTTGAGGCTGACGAGATGCAGGTCCGGGCCGGCGAGCTGGGTGACAAGCACGAACAAACGGTCCTCGCCAGCCTGGTCGCCAAGTACGGTGAGTGGGATGCCAGCCGGGGTGCGGGCGTCTATTCCTTGGAACGCGGCCAGAACCTGCGCGGGGAACTGCAGGCCAGGCACGCGGAAACGGAGCTCGCCCTCCGCTCCGGCGCCGACGTTGTTTTCCAGGCCACATTTTTCGACGGCGAATTCCTCGGCTACGCGGACTTCCTCGTCAACGAGACCGCCGGCACGGGCAGCTCCGGGCGTTACGAAGTCTGGGACACCAAGCTCGCCCGGCACGCCAAGGTGGGTGCTTTGCTGCAGCTGGCGGCGTACGGGGACCAGCTTCTCGGCATGGGTCTTGACCCCTCCCCCACCGTGACCCTGGTACTGGGTACCCGCGTGGGTGACGACTGGCTCCGCAGCAGCCACTCCCTCCCGGACCTGCTGCCTGTTTTTCGGGAACGGCGCCGGCGCTTCCGGGAGCTGACAGCGCAGCACCGGTCCGCTGATGCCACCGCGCGGTGGCAGCAGCCGGAAATCGTCCACTGCGGCCGGTGCGACTACTGCGCAGAACAAGTACAGGCCCACCGGGACCTGCTGATGGTGGCAGGGATGTCCGTGGTGCAGCGCAGGAAGCTGCGTGCTGGCGGCATCACCACCATTGATGAGCTTGCTGCCATGCCAGCCGGGGACGCCAAAAATTCAGTGATCCGGATGCGGGCGCAGGCCCGGATGCAGTTGGGCCTCGATACCCCGGCCGGATCACGTACCTTCACAAAAGACGGCCAGCCGCACATCGTCTCGTTCACGGTACTGCCGGAGAACACCATAGGGGCGCTCCCCCTGCCCAGCCCGGGAGACATCTTCTTCGACTTCGAGGGCGACCCCCTGTGGCAGGACCCTGCCACCGAAGCCTGGGGCATCGAGTATCTGTTCGGTGTGGTCGAGGCACCGGGTGCCGGCCACGCCGGCGATCCCTTCTTCCGCCCGTTCTGGGCCCATTCCCGGTCCGGGGAACGCCGTGCCTTCCTCGAGTTCCTGGATTATGTAGAGGAACGCCGGGCCCGGTATCCGGACATGCACGTCTACCACTACGCCGCGTACGAGAAGACTGCCCTGCGGAACCTCTCCCTTGCGCATCAGGCCGGCGAGGACACGGTGGACACCTGGCTCAGGGAGGGCCTGCTCGTGGACCTCTACGCCACGGTGCGGCAGTCGCTGCGCATCTCCGAAGCGTCGTACTCCATCAAGAAGCTTGAACCGCTGTACATGGCTGACAACCTGCGCTCCGGGGATGTCAAGGACGCCGGCGCCTCCGTCGTCGCCTACGCCGCGTACTGTGCGGCCCGGGACGCCGGGAACACTGTGGAGGCGGAGAAGATCCTGGCATCAATCTCTGACTACAACCTCTATGACTGCCTCTCCACCCTCCGGTTGCGCGACTGGCTCCTGGACATTGCCGGGCAGGGAGTTACGGAAGCTGCAAAAGACGTCACTTCCGAAGCAAAGCCTGCCCGCCCCGCTGCGGCGTCCCGGGAACGCCCGGCACAAGAGGAAAGCCCCGAGGAATCCAGGCTGCGCGAGTACCTCGCCGGCCTGCCGGACAACCGCCCCTGGACGGATGATGAACGCGCCATCGCGATGGTGGCCGCCGCTACCGGATATCACCGCCGCGAACGCAAGCAGTTCTGGTGGGAGCACTTCGACCGCGTGGAAGCACCCATCGAGAACTGGTCCGACCAGCGGAACGTCTTTGTGGTGGAATCGGCAGAGGTGACATCAGACTGGGCCCTCGCCAAGCCGCGGGAACGGATGCGCACACGGACACTGCGCCTCCGCGGCACCATGACGGAGGGATCGGACTTCCGGCCGGATTCCAGCTGGTGCCGCCTCTACGATGCCCCGCCTCCTGACGGCATGGCCGCGCCTGACGCCGCTCCTGGAGCCAGGGCTTTCACGTTCGGGACCAGGATCAGTGAATTGTCAGCGGCACCCGACAACCCGGAACATACCATCATGACCGTCGCCGAGCGTGAGTCCGGCAAGGTTGCCGCCTACCCGCACCTGCCCGTTGCCCTCACCGAGGACCAGCCCCTTGCTACGGCCAGCATCGAAGCTGCCATCGCGGAAATTGCCGCCACAGTTGGCGCCTCCGTGCCGGACCTGCCGGCCCAGCCGGGCCTGGACATCCTGCGCAAGCAACCCCCGCGGTTCCGCTCCCTCCGGCATCCGGTGGACGTCCCGCACGGGCCGGACGGTTCCCCTGCCTACGCCGCTGCAATCACCCCTTCCGTCCGCGACCTTGACCGTTCCTACCTCGCTGTCCAGGGACCCCCGGGCACGGGAAAGACGTTCGTTGGTGCCCACGTGATCGCCAGGCTTGTCGCCGAAGGCTGGAAGATCGGCGTCGTGGGCCAGTCGCACAACGTCGTCGAAAACCTGCTCTGCTGTGCCATCAAGACCGGCGGCGTAGATCCCGCTGTAGTAGCCAAGAAATTGGCGGCGCCGCACGACGTCCCGTGGAGGCAGACCGCCGATGGCGACGTCGCCGCGTTGTTGGCTTCAGCGGGCGGCTGCCTGGTAGGCGGCACGGCCTGGACCATGACCGGCAAGGACGTCCCCCGCGGTTCGCTGGACCTGCTGGTCATTGACGAAGCCGGACAGTTCTCGCTCGCGAACACGCTGGCCGTCTCCCGGGCGGCGAAGCGCCTCCTCCTGCTGGGCGATCCCCAGCAACTGCCGCAGGTCACGCAGGGCGCACACCCCGAACCCGTGGATGAATCAGCGCTGGGCTGGCTCGCTGCAGGACACGCCACCCTGCCTGCCAACCTTGGGTATTTCCTCGCGGACAGCTGGCGGATGCACCCGGAGCTGTGCCGGGCAGTCTCCCGGCTGAGCTACGAAGGCAAGCTCCACGCGGCGCCTCCGGCTTCCGAACGGGAGCTTGAAGGACTCCCGCCAGGGGTTGAAACCGCTTTCGTCAACCATAGCGGCAACACCACGGCGTCGACGGAAGAAGCTGCCGAGGTGGTCCGTCAGGTGCGGCGGCACCTCGGGCTCAAGTGGACTTCCGGTGCGGGAACGGAGTCCCGGCCCCTGGGGCTCGAAGACGTTTTGGTGGTTGCCGCGTACAACGCGCAGGTCCATGTGATCCGGCAAGCCCTCGGGGAGGCGGGCCTGCCCGGCGTCCGGGTCGGGACGGTGGATAAGTTCCAAGGCCAGGAAGCGCCGGTAGTCCTGGTGTCGATGGCATGTTCGGCAGTGGGCGAGGCCCCACGCGGGGCCGAGTTCCTGCTGAACAGGAACCGAATCAACGTGGCAGTATCGCGTGGGCAGTGGCGGGCGGTCATTATCCGCTCGCCCGAACTCACCAGCTACATGCCGCGTCGGCCCATGGCCCTGGAGGAGCTCGGAGCGTTTCTCGGCCTCAGCCCACGGGACCAGGGATCCCCTAAACCCGGCAGATCCACCGGGCACGGAGGCACCCCGCGGAGCAGGGTCAGCGGGTCCTGAAGCCGTTGAAGTTGCCCTCAGCCGGGGAGATCGAGTCCTCCACCTGTTCCACCCGGCCTGGCGTGGCGTCGGAGTTCAGCCATGCGCGCAGCTCGTGGATTTTCCACTGCGGCCCTTCAGCCACGAGGGCGACCGAGCCGTCGTCGAGGTTTTTCACCTCACCGGTGAGACCCAGCTCCTCCGCCTTGCCTATGGTCCAATAACGGAAGCCGACACCCTGCACCACACCGAATACACGGGCAGTCAAACGCACCGCTTCAGCATCAGTGGCAGACGGGTCGGAAGACGAATCTTCGTTCCTGGCCATGGTGCCTCCCCTCAGTCAGCGCTTCCTGCCCAACCTGGTAGCGCCAAGAGCCGTTTTGACGCTTCAAAACGGAACCTGGCGCAACCCGGTTGGGTCCGGGGCGCCTAGTTGATGGTGATGTCGCGGGTGCTGTGGTTGTAGCGGATGGTGACAGTTCCGCCGTCGTGGTACAGCTCGTGGTTGGGGCCGTCGAAGGTACCGAATGCGCCGTAGTTCTCGTCCCAGGACCGGTTCAGGGCAATCTTGAAGGTGTAGTGGCCCGCCGGAAGTTCGGCGCTCTTTTTCCACAGCTGGTCCAGGAAGTCGAACTCCATCTGGGCCTCGTCGTACTGGGGCGCCCAGTTCTCAGGAGCGCCGAGGATGGTGTTGAAGTCGCCTGCAACGGCCACCGCTTCCGGCTGCGGGTGCGTCTCAACGTCCGCGTCCTCAACCGGTTCAACAACAGTTTCGGTCGTCGACGCCTTGGCCGGAGCCTTGCCCTTGACGGCGTTGACCACGGGTTCGACTGCGTCCTCGATGGCCTTCGCTGCCTTGCCCACGGCTGCAGCGGCCTTCTTTGCAGGAGTCTTCTTCGCGGCCGGCTTCTTGGTCTCCGTCTTGGCCGCGGCCTGCGCCGGTACTGCGGCTGCGGGAACCGCGGTCGTCTTACGGACGAAGCCGGCCGGTGCCGTGGGAACCGGGGTGTCGGCAGGAACGGGGGTGCCGGCGTCGAGCGCGGTGGCGAAGGACACCGGGTCCGGGAACGCCACCGTTGCCCGCATGCCTTCTTCGGTGATGGTCCAGCCGGTGCGGCCCTTAACCAGCCAGCCGGCCTTAACGAGCTTGGCCGTGGCGGAGGTCAGCGTTTTGTGGCCGCGGGGAATGCCGCCGCTGAGCAGCTCACGCTCGTGCTCGTTGAACGGCACGCGTGCCGTGGCCTCCGCGAGGACCTCGCCTGCGTTCAGTGCATCGCCGGACCACACGCCTTCGGTCAGGACATCCAGCACGGTCTTGAGTCGAAGGAAGGTGTTTTCTGCGGTGGACTTGGCCATGATTCCCCTTTATAAAAGCGATCGGTCTTAGGCATCATGCCAACTGCCCGTAACATCGCGCGACTTGAAATGGTTAACTCTGCGTGTCGTGACCGACTGTGAAGCTTACGTTTCAACAAGTGGGTCTGGAGTATCGGGTTGTAGGGCTGGCTGCACAACCCGGAGCGCTGACATGGGTGCAGCACTGCACTTCCCCAGACACGCCTGCGGCACCAAGTTTAGCGGTAACCGGGGACGGACGTTGCGTGGGACACAGCAGGCGTCAGTGCGTTACTTCGCCGCTGTTCAGTTCGTCCAGCAATTCCGCCTTCCGCTCCTCCGAAGCAAAGGACGAATGGATGGAGTTTGCCGCCAGCCTGGCCTTGTCGAAATCGGAGAGTTCGAAGGCTGCTTCCAGCTGGGTGAAGTTGTCATCCACGTAGCCGCCGAAGTAGGCGGGATCGTCCGAATTGACGGATACATTGAGCCCGGCTGCGAGCATGGCGGGCAGCGGGTGGTCGGCCAAGGTATCGACGGCGCGCAGCCGGACGTTGGACAACGGGCACACCGTCAGCGGGATCCGCGCGTCCACGAGGCGCTCCACCAGGTCCGGATCGTCCATGCAGCGGATGCCGTGGTCGATGCGCTCCACACCGAGGATGTCCAGGGCTTCAACGATGTACGACGCCGGCCCTTCCTCGCCTGCGTGGGCGGTCAGCCGCAGGCCCGCTTCGCGCGCCTTGGCGTAAAGCCGCTCAAACTTCGACGGCGGGTTGCCCACCTCCGCCGAGTCCAGCCCGATGGCTCCGATGGGTGCGTTCATGGCCAGCAGCCCGTCGAGGACTTCCAGTGCGGACTCCTCGGGAAGATCCCGCAGGAACGCCGCGATCAGCATCGTGGAGATCCCAAAGTCCTCCTCGGACGTCACCAGGACCGAGGCGACACCGTTGACGCAGGTTTCCAGGGAAATGCCGCGGGCGAGGTGCGCCTGCGGGTCCATCATGATCTCGGCATGCCGGACCCCGGCTGCAGCGGCCCTTTCCAGATAAGCGTGGGTCATCGCCGCAAAGTCCTCTTCAGTCTGCAGAACGGCCATGTTGGCGTAGTACAGATCAAGGAAGGACTGCAGGTCGGTGAACTCGTACCGGGCCCGGAGCTCTTCAATCCCGCTGTAGGGCAATGCAATGCCGTTGCGTTCGGCCAGCGCAAAGATCAACTCCGGCTGCAGGGTCCCCTCAATATGGAGGTGCAGCTCCGCCACCGGGAGGAGCCTGGTAGGGACCTCGGGCTCCCCTGGAAAAGGTTCGGTTTCAGGCACGGCAGTACCGCCAGCAAAGTTATCCATCCGGTCAGGATAATGCCCTCCGCCGGTTTCACCACTAGAGTCGAGCCAATGCAGAATGCCAAGCACGCTGATGACCTGCAGTATCCAGCTCCTGCCCATGCAACCGACGGCTTTGTCCGGGTGCGCGGAGCGCGCGAAAACAACCTCCGCAACGTGGACGTTGACATTCCGCGGGATGCGATCGTGGCCTTTACTGGGGTTTCCGGCTCCGGCAAGTCATCCCTGGCCTTCGGCACGATCTACGCCGAGGCGCAGCGCCGCTACTTCGAGTCCGTGGCCCCGTACGCCCGCCGCCTTATCCAGCAGGGGCACAATCCAAAGGTGGAGCTGATCAGCGGCCTCCCACCCGCCGTCGCGCTTCAACAGCGCCGCGGCGCGCCCAGCAGCCGGTCAACGGTAGGAACAGTCACCACGCTCTCCAATTCCCTGCGTATGCTCTTCTCCCGCGCGGGAACCTACCCAGCCGGCAGCAGCCAGCTGGACTCGGACGCCTTTTCCCCCAACACGGCTGCCGGGGCATGCATGGAATGCCACGGCCTGGGCATCGCACACACCGTTACCGAGTCCTCGCTCGTCCCGGATCCCTCCCTGAGCATCCGCGACGGCGCCATCGCCGCGTGGCCCGGGGCTTGGCAGGGAAAGAACCTTCGGGACATCCTCACCCACTTGGGTTACGACGTCGACACACCCTGGCGTAAGCTGCCCCAAAAGCACCGCGACTGGATCCTCTTCACGGAGGAACAGCCCGTGGTGGAGGTGACTCCACAGCGGGACCGCGTTGCCAAGCCGTACAAGGGGCGATTCTGGAGCGCCAGGAGCTACGTCCTCCATACGCTGGCTGATTCGCAAAGTGCCGCCATGCGTGAGCGGGTGCTGGCGTTCATGGAGTCCGGGCCGTGCCCGCGCTGTGCAGGCGCAGGGCTGACCCAGGAAGCCCTGGCCGTTACCTTCGCAGGCAGGACCATCGCGGAACTGAACCGGCTCCCCATGGCGGACCTTGCGGAAATCGTGCGCCCCACCTCCGAGCTGCACGACGCCGGGACGGCCTCGCGCACGCACGTTTCGGGAGAGTCCAACGAGGTGGCCGTGGCGATCACCCGGGACCTGCTCCAGCGCATCACCGTCCTGCTGGACCTCGGGCTGGGCTACCTCGCCCTGGGCCGGGCTACGCCTACGCTGTCGCCGGGCGAGATGCAGCGGCTCCGCATCGCCACCCAACTGCGCTCCGGCCTCTTCGGCGTCATCTACGTGTTGGACGAACCCTCTGCAGGGCTCCACCCGGCCGACGCCGAGCCCCTCCTGGACGTGCTGGAGCAACTGAAGTCTTCGGGCAACTCAGTGTTCGTCGTGGAGCACAACATGGACGTGGTCCGCAGAGCCGACTGGCTGGTGGACGTCGGCCCGCGTGCGGGCGAAGGCGGCGGCGACGTGCTCTACAGCGGACCCGTCGATGGGCTTGCCGGCATTGAAGCCTCAGTCACCCGGCCTTTCCTGTTCGGCGAAACCCTGCCGAAGGTCCCCGGCAATGCCCACGCCGATGCACGCAAGGGCCTGGCCCGGGAGCCCGCCGGATGGCTGGAGCTCAAGGACGTCAGCCGGCACAACCTGCGCGGACTGGACGCGCGTTTTCCCCTGGGTGTCCTGACTGCCGTCACCGGCGTATCCGGCTCGGGCAAGTCCACCCTTGTAGGCCGTGTGCTGGCGGAGGTAGTGGGCTACGGGCTCAAGACGCCCGTGGAGCCGGATGAAGCGGCGGACCCGTTGGCCCTGGGAGCCGTCACCGGAGGCGAGCACATCGACCGCCTGGTAACCGTGGACCAAAAGCCCATCGGGCGGACGCCGCGCTCCAACCTCGCCACCTACACGGGTCTTTTTGACGCTGTTCGCAAGGAATTTGCCGCCACGGAACAAGCAGGACTTCGGGGATACGGTGCGGGCAGGTTTTCCTTCAACGTGGCCGGCGGCCGCTGCGAGACGTGCCAGGGCGAGGGTTTCGTTGCCGTCGAACTGCTCTTCCTGCCCGGCAGTTACGGCCCCTGCCCGGAATGTGCCGGGTCCCGCTACAACCCGGAAACGCTCGAGGTGGAGTACCGGGGCAAGAATGTGGCCGAAGTGCTGGCCATGACGGTGGACACTGCCGCGGGGTTCCTCGCCCACGTACCCGCCGCGGCCCGCAGCCTCACAAGCCTGCAGGATGTTGGACTCGGTTATCTTCGGCTGGGGCAGCCTGCCACGGAGCTCTCCGGCGGTGAGGCGCAGCGCATTAAGTTGGCCACGGAGCTTCAACGGGCCCAGCGGGGACACACCATGTACTTGCTGGACGAGCCTACGACCGGCCTGCACCCAGCCGACGTGCAACTGCTGATGGCACAGCTCCACGGATTGGTGGACGCCGGAAACTCTGTGGTGGTTGTGGAGCACGAGATGGCAGTGGTCGCCGGAGCGGACTGGGTGATTGATCTGGGCCCTGCAGGCGGGGACAAGGGCGGGCAGATTATGGCTACCGGGACACCAGCCGCCGTCGCAACCTCCCCTAAAAGCCGCACGGCCCCCTACCTGGCTGAAGCGCTCGGCCAGCAAACAGTCAGCCACCACCCAGACAAGGTCTCGATTTGATAACGGCCGGATGATGTCCTAGCCTGAGACCCATGCCCGCGAACGCGGGCGCAGTAATGCCCGGTGCTGCCTCCACCAGAACTGCCCAGCTGGCAGCGGCCGAACTTGACCTCTATTCGTCAGGGGTGGGCAGTGGCGCGACGATCTCCGGGGACGGAACCAGCGCAGGTGGCCTTCAGGAGCATCACCATCATGAAAAACACCACTTTCCGTACTGTCGCGCGCCGCGGAGCCACCGTAGCCGCCATTTCGGCTGCCGGGCTGGCCCTTTCCGCCACCGCAGCCAACGCCGCGACCAGCACGTCCACCTGGGACGCACTCGCACAATGCGAAAGCGGCGGCAACTGGGCCATCAACACCGGCAACGGCTACAGCGGCGGCCTTCAGTTCAGTCCCAGCACGTGGGCAGCCTACGGCGGCACGGGTTCAGCCGCGAACGCGAGCCGCGAGCAGCAGATCGCCGTCGCCGAGCAGGTTCAGGCATCGCAGGGCTGGGGCGCCTGGCCGTCCTGCGCTGCACAGCTCGGCTTGAGCGGGGGCGCCACCGGTGTTGCACCACAGAGCGTTCCCGTGCAGAGCGTTCCCGTCCAGGCAGCGCCGGTTCAGGCCGCACCGGTTCAGGCCGCCCCGGTTCAGGCCGCCCCCGTCCAGAGCGCCCCGGTCGTCTCGACACCGGCTGCCGAGGCCCCCGTCGCCAGGCACGTCACCGCGGTTGCCCTGAGCGGCGAAACCTACACCCTGCAGGCAGGCGACACCCTGAGCATTGTGGCCGAAAAGCTGGGTATCCAAGGGGGCTGGCAGCACCTTGCCGACGCGAACCTGGACACCATTGCTGACCCGAACCTCGTCTTCGCAGGACAGGTCATCCAGCTCCCGGCTTAAACCCTTTCCGGTTTGAGCGACGGCACGGTAGTGCCTGACGCCCGCAAGGGCGCCCCAATCGGTCGGCGATAGACAAAATCCGTTGACCAAAGAACGACGCCGGCGCGCCCCCAGAAGGGGCGGGCCGGCGTCGTACGTTTTAAGGTGTTGCTAGGGAGGGCGCCTCTAGCTGGTTGCCGGCAATTCGCGGACGATGCGCACCTTCCAGGCGGAGTCGTCGCTCGTGTCCAAAAGGGCAACCGTTCCGTGCGCCAGGTTAAGGGCAACACGCTTGGCAGCGAGCAGCTCCAGGTAGAGGTGCTCGTTCATCCGGCTCGGGGTGTCAATCATGTACTTCACGGCGTCACGGACCTTGCGGTAGTTGGCACTGCGTTCGCGGTGGAGGTGCAGCTCCAAAGCGGAGCGCTGCTTGAGCCGCGGCTCGTGGCGGTTGAGCAAGGTGACGGCGGCGTGCACGGCGACCACCAAGGTGAGTGAGACGCCGTAAATCCACCATCCGCTGGAGAGCAGGAACAACGGCAGATTAGCGATCGCCACCACCGCGATCACTACGCGCAACGCGGCGATGCGGCGCATAGTAGTGGCGACGGCGGCCATGCCGGCGCGGAAGCCGTGCTGCTCCTTGCGGGCCGCTTCCGGGTCAAGGGTAAATTCGTCAAGTACCAGGATGCCCTTGGCTTCCGGACTTAGCATTTGGCCGTAGCGGGGCTCGAAGGAGCGGGTGTTTTCAGGGGTCTTTTCAGGAGTGGATGTCATCAGAGGGCTTCCATACGCGGGGGTGGTTGCGGTGATCTTAGTGGGTCCGGCTACCTTGCGTATGCATAGGTCCACGATGTGAACAATTTGATGCCGCGTCTGTGGTGCCGAGCACTGCAATTGGCACATCCGCCGGCGGCCGTCAGACTGAAGGGATGCAAACCTTCCTTCCGTACCCCGATTTCCGGCAGAGCGCCGCCGCCTTGGACACTGCCCGGCTCGGCAAACAGCGCGTCGAGGCACTGCAGACGCTCCGAGCACTGGTGATTCCCGGTTACGGCTGGCAGACCCACCCGGCGATCCGGATGTGGATGGGATACGTGCCTGCCCTGACCATGTACGGGCTGGCGATGGTGGACGAGTGGATCGAGCGCGGGCACCCGGACAACACCCGAGCGAACATCGCTGAATTCGCGCCGCAGGCCGCCCACCCGGACTACGTAGCCAAGATTCCGATGCCGCCGTGGCTGGGGGACCGGGACGTCCACCTTAGCCACCGCTCGAAACTGGTGCATAAAGCGCCGAAAATCTACAGTTCCGTATTCCCGGACGCAGTACCGGAGATGGCTTACGTCTGGCCGGAGCCCAGGCACGAGATACTGCCGCATGAACCTGATGGCGACATCCTGTGGATCCTTCGCTCACCGCACCAAGATGTGGATCCCCAGGCCCTGGACACGGTGGCGCTGCCGCCGGTTCATGGTTTCACCGATGCCGTGCCTGCTGACCCGGATGATGACTACACGCCGGTCTATATCGAGGACGGGTCCCGCCGCCCCTCAAGGCAGCCACGCAAGGCCCCGCCGAAGCAGCTGGTGAAGAAACCTACGCGCAAGCGGCTGGCCCAGGAGGAGGCTTTCTCCACGCTTCCGGGAAAGACCCCCGTGGCCGTCCCGTTCGAGCACGGCACGAAGTTTGCGGTGGGACAGGTTGTGGGCAGGCCCATCACACTCAAGGACGGCAGGTTCGGCAGGAACTTTACGGTCACCGAGATCATCGACCGGTCCGCGTTCGCCTACCCCGCACTGCTGCAGGACCCTCGCGTGTTCTTCCCGGTGGAGGCACCGTAGGCCATGACTATCCTCCTTGCTGGCTGTGGTGATCTCGGAACGGAGGCGGGGCTGCGGCTCGCTGCCCAGGGCCACCGCGTGGTGGGCTGGCGCCGCTCCCCCGGCAAGCTGCCGGCCGAGATCGAAAGCGCGGCGGCGGACCTCAGCGCGCCCAACCTTCCGCCAGTCCCGAAGGACACCACCGCCGTCGTGATAGCTGTAGCCGCAGACGCACCAACGGAGGAGGCCTACCGGGCCGCGTATGTGCAGGGACTCGCCCACGTCCTGAACGCATTGGAGCGCGACGGGGTCACCCCCGAAAGGGTGCTCTTTGTTTCCTCCACCGCTGTTTATGGCGACGCCGGCGGCGGCTGGGTTGACGAAGGGACGGCCGCTGTCCCCGGCGGGTTCTCCGGCCGGGTCCTTCTGGAGGCCGAGGACCTCCTGCATGCCAGCTTTGCGGGGACCCGAACGAAGACGTCGGCACTCCGGCTTGGCGGCATCTATGGACCCGGCAGGACCCGGCTGATCGACCAGGTTCGCAGCGGTTCAGCCCTCGTCCCGGAAGACGTCCGATATACAAACCGCATCCATCGGGACGATGCCGCTGCGGCAATAGTCCATCTCATCACCATGCCTACTGACCCCGCGCCGGTTTATGTCGGCGTGGACGACGAACCCGCTGACCTCGGCAGCGTGCTCCGCTTCCTGGCCGCCGAGATGGGCTTGGCCGAGCCCCGAGTTGGAGACGCCGGACCGGCGCGGGGCGGCAACAAGCGCTGCCGCAATGGGCTCCTGCGCAGCACTGGTTTTGAGTTCAACTTTCCGTCGTTCCGGGAAGGCTACCGGGACATCCTTGCCGGGATTGGGGTCCGGCACCCGTAGCGTGGGCCTGCTCCCGCCTGCCAGCGCTTAGGCTGGCACTAGAACGCCAGCACAACTATGACCCCGACCCGAGTGAGGCAGGAACTGTGGACTTTCGGCACATCATCGAGACGGTCGGAGAATTTGTCGACTTTGCCGGGGTGGCCGTGATGGTCATCGGGGCGCTGGTTTCCATTCCCTTGGCACTCCGCGGACACCAGCCCCGCAGCCTCCCAGCGGGAGCTGAACGCCTCAGCACCTACCGCCTTTACCGGCAACTGCTGGGCAGGTCCATCCTGTTGGGGCTAGAACTCCTGGTTGCGGCCGACATCATCCGCACCGTTGCTGTCACACCGACGTTCGAAAGCGTGGGAGTCCTGGCCATCATTGTGCTGATCCGGACCTTCCTGAGCTTCTCGCTGGAACTGGAGATTACGGGTCGGTGGCCGTGGCAGAAGGAACCACGTACCCCTGATTCCGCGGACGCTCCTGCGCGTTGATCCTGTTGGATGCCGTGAAGCATAGGTTTTCCACATAGCTGCTTTTGGGGAGCTGTTTTGTCAGGGGTGTTTGGCAGAGTTGTCCTATGGAAGCCATTGGGGAACAGCTAGCGGGGTTCGGCGGTTCTGCCGCCGTGCTGACGCGGGCGGGGAGCCTTTCCACCGGTGGCCGTGAGGCGTACGACGGCGGCACTCGCGTCGGTCTGGCCGGTCGCCTTCGCGTCGTTCCCGGCAGTCCCGCGCCCCATAAACCCGAACTGAATGAACCCGAGCCGTTTGAACCCAAACCTGATGAATCTGACGCGGACGAAGCTGCACCGGATGAATCTGACGCGGATGAAGCTGCGCCGGGCGAAGCTGCGCAGGGCGAACACGAGCAGGCTCTAATCGCCGCCTCGGCCGTGGCATCCGGTGCGCGGTTTGGCCCGCCGCTGGGTTTGGTGGAGTGTGGCCGGCTTCTGACGGCGGCCGCTGCAGCCGCACCGGGTTTGCTGGCCGGGGCTGACTACGTTGAAGCCGCTGATTTCGCCGGACACGTGGAGGACCTCTCCCGGACCGTGGAGTACCTGCAGGTCCTCGCCGCAGGGACCGTGGAGCGCACCCGAACACAGGCCATTACCGCCGCCGACACCGCCCGGACCGGCCGGGCCCGGACAGGCAAAGGCTGGGTCACCGGCTGGGACAACGCCGTGGAAACCCTGACCGAAACAGACACCGCCTGGCCGGCAGCTCCAACAGCAACCGGCACACCTACTGCCCCTATGGTCACCTCACCGGCCGATGACGGGTGCGCCACCACCGCCGAGTTCCTCCGCCAACGGCTCCGGATCGGCAAGAGCGAAGCCCACCGCCGGCTCGCCCTCGCCGCGGACATCCTGCCCGCCACCACCCTCACCGGCCAGACCATCCCGGCCCCACGCGAACACCTCACCA